>JBKJTE010000077.1:0-4388 GCA_046590495.1 Gemmatimonas sp.
CGCAGAGCTGGATTATGCGCGCAACCTGCCGAGAGCATTTGCCGTCTCCAAGGGCGATATGCGCGCGGAAATCGTCGACGACTTCCGCTACATCCGGAACGGTGACGGGCGCGGCGAGCTGTACGATCTTCGCACCGATCCGCTTGAGCAGCGCGATCTGATTTCGACGCAGGAACAGGCGTCACGCGCCGCACAACTGCGCAAGCGTGTCGATGCGATTCCGTTGCGCAACAAGCGAAAAGCGAAGCCGTGACGATGCAAGACCACCCCAAGCCAGCCGGCGTCGCGTGAGCCAGGCACAGACCAACGCCTCTGTCGACGCTGACCGTGCGTCGCCCTACCGGCGCCTGATTCTGGAAGCGACGCCGCGCCTCATGGGGCAGTTCGATCGGGAGTCTCTCTCCCCGACGCGGGGCAGCTTCGATCGCGATCACTGGTCGTGGAAGTTTCGGGACTTCCCGGTGGTCGTGCTGCAGGGGGGCCTCATCCCCCTCTCGTGGCTGTACACAAACTCCTTCGGTACGAACTTTTACCACCACAACGAACAGCTGCGGCAGTGGATGGAGTACGGCCTCGAATCCCTGCTTGACCGGCAACACGCCAACGGCGCCTTCGACACCGTTGGCCCAAACACACAAGACCACGGCATTACGCTCTACGTCGTCTACACCCTGACGACGGTCTCGCAGACACTGGGCGATCAAATTCCGCCCGCACTGCGTACACGCATAGCCCATTCGGTCGCCCGCGCTTGTCGGTTTGCCGCGCGCACCGCTGAAGACTACTCGTTCATCAGCAATCACCAGTCGCTTTTCGCACTCGCCTGGCTGCGGGCGGGCCTGATGATCGGCGACGAATCGCTGATCGCGCGCGCGGACGGAACGGTTGCGCAGATCCTCGCTCGCCAGTCCAGCGAAGGGTGGTATCTCGAATACAGTGGCGCCGACCCGGGCTACGAGTCGCTGGGACTACACTATCTGGCGATCTACCAGCGCGAGAGGCCGTCGGCGGCTCTGGATGCCTCGCTGGCCCGCGCCGTGGAGTTTTACTCGAACTTTGTGGCCGCGGACGGCAGTGTTGGTGGCGGATACGGCAGTCGGGACACGCAGCTTTGGTATCCGGGCGCTTTCGAGCTCCTGAGCCCCCAACTCCCCATGGCGGCCGGCATCGCTGCGTTCATGCGCCCACGGCTTGAACTCGGCAACGTGGTCACGCTTCGGAACGTCGATGCGCACAACCTGCCGACACTGATGGCCAGTTACTGCACCGCGGTCGAAGCGATCACGCGTTTCCCTGAAATCCCCTCCGCATCGAGCCTCCCCTGCGAAGCCACACAACCGTTGCATGTGTTCAGCGAATCGGGGTTGGCTGTGGTTGGAACGCCACACTATCGGGCCGTGGCGAATCTCCGGAAAGGCGGGATGCTGGTGGTGTTCGACGGCGATTCCGGTCGTATCTTGCACGAAGATGCCGGATATGTGATACAAGCCGCCGGTCATGATTGGACGACGGCGCTGATCTCAGATCCGGAAAAGGTCGAGCACTCGGCCGCGTACCTGCAGATTACAGCGCCGTTTTTGCGGGCCAATCGTGAAGTGCTGACCCCCTTCAAGTTCCTGATTTTGCGTGCGTTGAACCTCACGCTCTTCCGCAGCGTCTGGCTTGGTGCTCTGATCCGGAACATGATCATCTCTCAAATCATCACCGGGCGGAAAGTGGGGCCATACCGGATCACGCGCCGAATCGACTTTGCTGACGATCACGTGACGGTGCACGATGAAATCGTCGCCGAAGCCGCTGCCTCGGTCACCGGTGTCTACCGTCCCCGTACGTATCAGGCCCAGCACATGGGTTCGGCACGGTACTTTCATCCAAGGGAGCTCGTCTCAATCGCAACAGCGCTCCGCGAAGCGCCAATCGAGCTGGCGGCGCAACTGCGGAAAGCAGCTCGTCTTTCCCTGCAGTTTGTCGTCTCATCCGCGAAAGAGCCCGCCACCGGCCTGCCGGTGACCACGGATTCCCGCATTTCTGCTGTCCCCGACTTGACCCAGTGATGATCTATTTCTTGCTCCCCGCCTACAACGAGGAAGATGCCGTCCAGCCGCTGACCGAGAAGATCGGGGCCGCGATGGACGAAATCGGTGCTGCCTACGAAATCGTGGTAGTGAACGACGGGAGTCGGGACCGCACGCTCGAGCGCTGCCTTGAACTCGCCAAGCGATACCCGATGCACATCATCAATCACAAAATCAATCGCGGTCTCGGCGAAACGATCCGCGACGGCATGGAGTACATCGCCGAAACCGGGTCACGCGCCGATATCGCAATCCGTATGGATTGCGACGACACGCACGACCCGCGCTACACGATCCCGATGATCGACAAGCTGCGCGACGGCTGGGAAGTGGTCATCGCGTCGCGCTACGCGCCCGGAGGCGGACAGATCGGCGTGAATTGGTATCGCCGCACAATCAGCCGTTGCGCCAACCTGCTCATGAAGACCGCCTTCCCGATGGCGAACATCTGGGAATACACCAGCGGTTTCCGCGCCTATCGTGTCGCGCTGCTCAAGGACGCCGTTGACATCTTCGGCAATCACTTCATCGATCTCAAAGGCATGGGCTTCACCGGCACGATCGAAAAGCTGGTGAAGATGCGCATGCTCGGCGCGCGCGTGACCGAACATGGTTTTGTGCTTCGCTACGATCGCAAAGCCGGGCCGAGCAAGGTTGTCACCTCCCTGACGACCCTTGGCTACCTCGTAGTGATTGCCAAGTACATCGTGCCGTGGGGTGACATGGGACGTCGCTGGAAAGGGCTGTGCCGGGATCGTCGCCTGAATTCGTATGGACCTGACGGACTCCCGCTCCAACGGATCGAGGCGAAGCGCGAATGTGCGGCATAGCCGGCATCGTCGGACGCGAACGCGCCTTCGCCCCGGACACGGAGCTGCTGGGCGCCATGCTCGACAGCATCGCACATCGTGGCCCCGATGGCGAAGGCATTCACGTTGATGGCCCCGCCGCACTTGGCCACAAGCGTCTCGCGATCATCGACCTCGACTCCGGGCGTCAGCCCATGTGCAACGAGGACGGCTCGATCTGGATCACCTTCAATGGTGAGATCTACAACTACGTCGAGCTGCGTCGTGAGCTCGCGCGTCATCACCAGTTCCGCACGCAGAGCGACACCGAAGTCATTCTCCATCTCTACGAAGAGCTGGGCGAGCGTTGTCTCGAGCGGTTGAACGGCATGTTTGCGTTCGCGATCTGGGATTCCCGTCAGCAGCGTATTTTTGCGGCGCGCGATCGCGTCGGTATCAAACCGTTCTATTGGGCGATGACCGCCGATTCGCTGCTCTTCGCGAGCGAGCCCAAGGCGATTCTCGCCACAGGACTCGTGCGCGCAGAACCCGATGCACAGGGACTCGAAGAGTATCTCACGTTCCAGTTCTGTCTCGGCGAACGCACGCTCTTTCGTCAGATCCAGAAGCTTGAGCCCGGACACTATCTCACCTTCCGCCCCGGTCGCGACAGCGCGCCGGCCGAAGTGTGTTACTGGGATTACAACTACGAGCTCGATTTTCATCACACCGAGGACTACTTCCGCGAGCAGCTCGTTGCTCTGCTCAACGATTCGATCAAGCTCCAGCTTCGGAGCGATGTGCCGGTGGGGGCGCACTGCTCCGGCGGCATCGATTCGTCGACGGTGGTGTCGATGGCCGCAGGTCGGTATCCGCACACGTTCCACACGTTCACGGGTGCATTCCGCGAAGGGCCGCAGTACGACGAATCGCGGTACGCGCGTGAAGTCGCCGCGAATGTGAATGCCGAGTACCACGAGGTGTGGCCATCGGCGCGCGAATTCACCGATACGCTGCCGTGGCTCATCTACATGATGGACGAGCCGGCTGCAGGTCCCGGACTCTTTCCGCAATACTGCGTGTCAAAGCTCGCGCGCGAACATGTGAAGGTGGTGCTCGGCGGTCAGGGCGGCGACGAACTGTTCGGCGGGTACGCACGCTATCTGGTGGCGTATCTCGAGCAAGCGATGAAGGGTGCCATTCAGGACACCGCCGACGATCCGCGATATGTCGTATCGTGGGATTCGATCTCGCCGAGCCTGGGGATGCTCAAGCAGTACGCACCGATGCTGCAGAGCTTTTTCAAGGAAGGGCTCTTTGAGGAGATGGACCGGCGCTACTTCCGTCTCGTTTCGCGTATCGACGATGCGCAGTCGCTGATTTCCGGCGACGTGTGGACGTCGAGTTCGCAGGGTCGGATGTTCGACTCGTATGCGCAGATCTTCAACAACCCGTCCACCAAGTCGTACTTCAACAAGATGACGAACTTCGATCTCAAGACGCTGCTGCCGGCGTTGTTGCAGGT
>JBKJTE010000085.1:0-10146 GCA_046590495.1 Gemmatimonas sp.
TACCGGTGATGTTGACGTCGGTGTCGCTCGATCGAATACCCGCGTTCGCGAAGTCAGTGACGCTGCTGCAAACGCCCGGCAACATCGCGGCGGCGGTGGCTGAGGCCGTGGATCGAATCGCAACCAAGCGTCGACGCGCACTGGTGACGAAGATCGGCAGTGCGCTTGCCGTCTGCGTGCTGATCGCTGCGGGCGTCTTTTACCAGCGATCGACGACTACCGTGCAGGCGGACGCGCAAGGCGATGTGCCCGTTGTCATACAGCAGGAGATCACCGGAAAAGACGGCGCGCCTGCAGTACTTGTCGCGGCGGGCAATTTCATCATGGGCGACGACGAAGAGTCACCGCGTCGTGAGTTGTACCTCGACGCGTATTACATCGATCGCTACGAAGTCACGACGGCGCGCTACGCAAAATTTCTCGAGGCAACGGGCGCTGTGGCGAAGCCCGAAGGATGGGATGCGTTACAACTCGCGCGGGGTAGCGAGCTGCCTGTCGTTGGCGTCGACTGGAATGACGCGGCAGCGTATTGCAAATGGGTCGGCCGACGATTGCCCACTGACGCAGAATGGGAAAAGGCCGCGCGTGGCACCGATGAGCGCCGCTATCCATGGGGGAATGAATCACCCACGCTCGCTCGCGCGAATTATCAGAACGCGTCACCGGAGGCATACGACGGCGGCTTGATGAATGTCGGCGCGCACCCAACGGGTCGTAGTCCGTTTGGTGTTGACGATCTCGCCGGCAACGCCAGTGAATGGGTGGCCGACTGGTATGCCGAGAGCTTTGCGTCGGGCGATGTGCGCAATCCGAAGGGACCGGAAACGGGCGCGGGGCGTGTGATTCGCGGTGGTGGACGGTTCGAGCCCAGCGAGCGGATGGTGTCGACGAAGCGCTACCACGGTGAGCCGCAGTTGCGCGGTGAGGATATCGGCTTTCGGTGCGCGCGGGATTTGTAGAACCGTGCTACCCGGGAAGCAGCGCAAACCCTGGCACCACGGTTGTGCGGCCGCGCGGAGTTGGATCTGGCGTGAAATTCAATGTGTCCACGACCGGGAGATTCGATGGAGTTCGATCTGCAGCACGGGGTGTCGGTGCTTGAGCGCACGCCGGGTGTGCTACGTGAGCTGTTGCTCGGCCTTCCGTCGGAATGGATTGACGCGACGGAAGGGCCGGAGACGTGGAGCCCGTACGTGATTGTCGGTCATCTCATTCACGGTGAGCGCGCTGATTGGATTCCACGCGCGCAGATCATCCGTGCACAGGGTGTCGGTCGCACATTCGACCCGTACGATCGCTTCGCGCAATTTTACGAGAGTGACGGGAAATCACTCGAAAATCTGCTGGACGAATTTGCCGCACTGCGCGCCCAGAACACGGCCACGCTTACCAACTGGCAGTTGACCGACGCAGAGCTTTCACTCCAAGGAACGCATCCCGCGTTCGGTTCCGTCTCACTGCGGCAACTCCTGGCGACGTGGGTTGCGCACGACCTCGGACACATCGCGCAAACCACGCGCGTGATGGCGAAGCAATATCGCGATGCTGTTGGTCCGTGGCGTGCCTATCTGCCAGTGATGGATCGGTAGCAAATCGCGCGTGTGACTTCTACTTCGCTCGCCCGGCCCGTACCTCGCACGCTGCGGTTCGCTCGAGACGTTCACTTTCCGTCTCGTTCGGTAACAACTGTTTCCTGACGGCGACATCGAGACACGCTGTGGTCGTGCGCAAGAGTCGCTTGGTGATGCGCGCGTAGTCCAGATCCCATTTGCCGATGCGTGGCGCTCCGGCATCGGGTGCAACCACCGAGGTCAGCGTCTTGCCGT
Source organism: Gemmatimonas sp. (assembly GCA_046590495.1). GTDB lineage: Bacteria > Gemmatimonadota > Gemmatimonadetes > Gemmatimonadales > Gemmatimonadaceae > Gemmatimonas. The sequence goes on from JBKJTE010000085.1 coordinate 1,827, forward strand.
CAGGCGAGAGCACCGTGTTGGCGAAGGGGAGGTGGCGCTGATGCGGCACCTTGGGCGTGTGCTGCAGCACGAGCGGCGGGAGGTCTTTCGCCAATGCACCGGTGCTCGTGAGTTGCCAGATGTGAATGTCACCGTCGCCGCCGGTCGCCACGAGTGTCCGCTCGTTTGCACCGAAGGTGAGTTGTACGGTCGTGCCTTCGAGTCCCTTGATCTCCGCGCGCGGCAGCATGCTCAGGGTATCGCGCGTGTCAAAAATCCAGATCACACGGTCGTCGGTCGCAATCGCGAGGTACGTACCCTTCGCACTGATCGCCGACGCGGTGACGTCACGTCCGCCATTGTCGATCTGAAAGTTGAGCGTATCCGATCTGGCGCTCTTGCGCCCGTCGAGCTGTGCGATCTCCGCACCACCCATATCGTCGACGAGCAGCAGTGACCTGCCGTCGGCGCTGAACTTCATATCCCAGACCGACGCACCTTCCAAGTCACGTTTGACTCCGACGACGGAATTGTCTTTGATCAGCATCACCGTGTCGCCGTACGAGACCGCAACAGTGTGCGTGTGGGGTGCGACGGCCAACACGCCTGCGTCAGCCGCAGCTTCGTACCGGAAGTCGCTGCGGCGCTGCGCGCCAGTGATCGCGTTGAAAAGCGAGATGCGACCGCCCTCATACGCGACAACAATCAGACTATCGTCGTCGCTGAACGCCGCTCCCTGTACCCGCTCACGCACGTCTGGCAACCTTGTTGTCACAGAGTCCGCGACACTCCATACAACGCGTCCGCCCCTTGGCGTCTCGTCAAAGAACACATGCCGTCCGCTCGGCGACACTACGGGCGCCACACCTGCCGTCCCGATGATGCCGCTGTAAAACGTCAACGGTATCGAGTCGCGGAGTGAATGCACGCCGTGTACTCCGCCAACATAGGAGAGCAACGTCTTCGATCCATCGCCGCTGAGTTCAGCGGCCCACGGCACGCCGGCAAACGGTGTCGGCGGCACAGCTTCCGCGACGTTTGGTTTGCGCCACACGCGAAGCGTGCCGTCGATGTCGATGCTCGCGATACGGGTATCTCGCGGCGTCGTGCCCGCCCAATACACGTTCGCCCGGTGTCCGACGAGCTTGGTCGTCACCATCGAGTCGGTCGTCGATGTCCATCGGATGGCACCGTCGGACGACCACGATACGATCCAATCGCCATCGTGGGAGAACTGCGCATGCGCGAGCTCTTCGTGCGCCAGAAAGCGAGACAGTCGCGAGAACGGTTTACGCTTTCCGTCGACACTGGCCGAGAGCGCATATATGTCGACATAGCCGAATGTCGTCGAGACCATTGCGACTGAGTATCGGTTGTTGAACTCCGCATTGACGTTGCCCGTGCTGTCGCCCAAAGCGCCGGCAATGCGATCGCCCTTCACATACAACACCTTGCCGCGATACTGGCCGACGAGCATCGCTTCGTCTGCATCATTGAAGCTCACGAACGTCACTGGCTTGGTCACGCCCTTGAGGGTCGCCACCACTTTGCCTGCCTGGACGTCGACCACACGAAGCGTGTCCGGCGCATTCGTGGCCTCCGATTTCGTAATCGTTGTGACGACCGTTCGATGCGGATCGGTGGGATGCGAATATATCGCACCAACTCGCTCCTTCTCGAAGAGCCTGCGTGGCGCACTCTCATCAAGCGACCACGTGAAAAGTCGAGCGCTGTCATCTACCGCGATGACTGTGTTCGAATCTGCGGTTATCAGCAGCTGGCGGAGCGACTCGGGCAGCTTCCAACTCCGTGTCGGCGCCGTGATTGGCGTCGCTGATACAGAATCCCCACTGTGCCACCATCGTACGGCGCCGCCCTGATAGCCGACGATCACTCCACCGCCTTTTACAAACAACACCTGCATCGCCGTGTCGTTGGCCGCGGCCTGAAAAACCGCATGCGGTGCTCCGTTGCCATCAATGTCACCGATCTCGACCTTGCCGCCGGTGTAGGCAATCGCGACCCGTCGCCCGGTGCCGTCAAAGTCATACCCACCCACGCCACGATACTCCGCTGTTGCATAATCCGCGTTCAGCGCGCGCTGCAACAGTGCAACTCTATCGGGCATCCACTCCGTCGTGTCGGTGAGCTCTGCCGCGAGTGCGGCGGCATATGTCGGATCGTCGTTGAGCAGCTTTTCAATGACACGGTACCGGGCAACGTTGTTCACGCGCGCGAGCACCTCGATCACGCGTTGAGCACTACCGATCACGGACAGCGCTGCAACGACAACCACAAGCAGGATCGCCGCGCCCCCAAGAATCCAGTTGCGACGCACGGCCGCGACATGTTTGCTGCTGCGGCGGACATACGCCATGGTCTCGTCAAAAGGCGCTGCCGTTTCGGGATAGCGTGCCGCCCAACCTGCCGTCGGCCGATGCGCCGTCATCTCCTCGTCTGCAATGCGAAGATCGCCGCGAGACATCAGCCCGGTCTCCGGGTCACTCGCATACAACGCAGCACGCGATGCAACACCGAAATACCAGTCGCGCTGCGCCTGTTCTTCATCCACCCATTTGCGCAGTCGATCCCACTGCCTGATCAGACTTTCGTGCGTGATGTTGTAGCGCAGATCGTTCGGCTGGCCATCAGGCGATGCAAACATGAAGTTGGTGCCCTCGCTGACACAGCGATCGAGCAATGTCATCAGTGCAGCCACATTCCCGCTTCCGGCCACCGCCCGCAAATCACTGAGTCGCGTCGGATGCCGGACACGGCGCGAATTCTTGTCGATTGCCGTCAGCCGCTTGAAGACACGCTCAGCCACGCCCGGATCGATGTCGGCGATCGTTGCTTCCGCCTGCACGTTCAGGGCGCCGTCCAGTCCACCAATCATCTCCAAATCGGCAAGATCGATCGGCCCCATCATGCCGGCGCTTTTCCACGCCTCGTACGTCCGACGCAGTGCATGCTGCATCATCGGCAGGCGATCCATGCGATCGCCGACATCGTTGAGAATACGGTCGACTAGCCTCGGCGCCGCACGTGCACCAACCAATCGCGCCGGCCCTTCGATTGCCGAACGCAACTGCGCACGTGTGAGGCGCGGTACCAGATAGCCGGAGCGATTGATCGCTTCCGGTAATCCGGTGAAGATGTCGCAGTCGCCGAGGAAATCCGTACGCATCGTCGTCACCACGTACACCGGCACGTCTGTCCGCACAGCGAGCGACAACAACACCGATACCAGCAACGACGCGTCTCGACGGCGACGCAGCCGATCGGCTGTGCGCATGGCATCTGGTGCAGCGTCCGGCTCATCGTCAGACTCAGCGCCTGCGGCACCACGAAACGCGAACAGCTCTTCAAACTGATCGACGAGTATGAGAACGCTTTCGTGTGCCGTCAGATGCGGACGCAGCACTTCAATCACCGCGTCGTCGAAGTCTTCGCGAATGCGTGTCGCAAGTGCGTTCACAACCAACGGCGTCCGTTCAACACCAACTGAGCGGAGCAGCGCTTCGGCAAGGTTCTCGATCGGTGCGTCGCCCGGCAGACACTTGGCCATACGCCAACCATCGCGGTCGGCGACCATGAAACCGGCGCGGAGTGTCGGAATCAGCCCCGCGCGCACAAGCGATGATTTTCCGCTACCGGAACTGCCGAGTACAGGCACGAAGTGGGTGCCGTGGAGGAGTTCGAGTAGTTCAGTGATTTGCTCGCTGCGACCGAAAAAGTAGAAGCTGTCCTCGTCGAAGAACGGACGAAGTCCGACGTACGGATTGTCGCGATTGTCGTCTTCGCTCATGCGTTGCTCCGGGAAGCTTCGTCAAGCACCGCGACGATTTCCGTTTCGGGGAGCGTTGCACCGTCTCCGATTACGTCGATGAAGCGTGGCGTGGCAGCAAGAGGTGCTGAGCCGGGCAAGCGGACAATCACAACGCGAGTCTCCGGTGTTCGATCGAGCCCAGCTTTGAATGCAGTCTTGGCGCGGTCGAGTGCCCACGCGCCGCCCACAGCGCCACATAGCACAAGCACCAGTGGTGCCTGACGAACACTTTGCTCGAAGAACGTGATCGCTTCGCGCGGCGGTGAGTCGCCGGACGGCATCGAGAGTACCATCACGCCCCGCGTTGCAAGCAGCAGTTGCAGCGGCATTCCGGCGACCATGTCACGCTGATGTACGTCGACATATACCGACGACAACAGATGTGCTGCCGACGACGGCGCGAGCAGGGCATCGCGCTTTCTCAATACTTCGGCGGCAAGTTTCTCTGCATCGTCGGCCGTCGCAACTTCAAAACGGATCGCATCACGTGGGCGACTCTCAATTTCGTCCTTGAGAAACTGTCGATACGCTTCGTCACTCACACCTGCCGATGTCAGGCCTGCAGGCATGATCACGAGTTGCGCCTTCGCTTCGCGATATGCCACGCGGAACTGTGCAATCGGATAGGTAATCCCCTTCGGCGCATCGTCGACCTGTTCACCGGCGACTTCGCCGAAGACATGCACAAAGAGGTCGGCGGACGCAGCAAGTGCCTGCGTGCCGGCATCAGACGCGGCCAGCGATGCGTCGGGGATTGATACGACTGTGACACCGTTTGCGGTCAACACTTTCGTCGCGCGCTTTACGTCAGCACGGACGGTATCGCACGCCGCAGCCATCACGACGGTGAAGTCTGTTGCGGTCGGAGATGTTGGGGGTGCGACCCGAACTGCTGCGCTTTGCATCGGAGTTGTGATCGCCGCGGTTGCGATCCCGCCCGTTGCATGCGTGGCCGCAACGGGCGACGACGGTGGCGCGTTCGATGTTGGGAAGGTGCCGGTCGTTCTCGACGACATCGACCGGTCGAACAGGGCGCCGTCTTTTGAGCGCATGAACAACACGGGTGTCGCCCACTCTGCGTGCATGGGCGCAAATACTTCTTTGCGTGCTTCGCCGACAGCGCCATCTACTGGCTGTCCGTCAATCAGCGACGAATAGAATGTGTTTGAGAAGACGATGGCCGCGCGATCGGAAATCGGAAATTGCATCGCCAGCACAGCCGTCACGCCCGCCCGCACCAGTGCCGTTGCCACGCCGGCAAATGCGCCGCCCGCCGATGTCGTCCCGACCATCGCCGTCTTGCACGCGTTCAGAAAGACGAGTCGGAGCGATGGTTCATCCTTGAGGAGCATGCCGAATTCGGAGCCGCTGACCGGGCGCGGATCACCCTGCACGTAGTTCCCCAACGCATCGAGCTTGCGCGTTTCGAAGAGCAGTACCCCTTCGCCGTCGCGGAAGTCGCCGTGCCCCATGAAATGCAGCACGTGCGGATCTTCATTGTCGAGGTAGCGTCGCACGTCTTCATAGACGCCGTGCATCCACGTCACCTTCACACCGGGAAGACCCGCCCATTCCTTCGTGAGATTCGCCTTTTCGGCTTCGAGATCGAGTTCGGGCACGCCTTTGGGACTTGAGACGAGCACGAGGACTTTGAATGGCGGTGAGAACGGCGCTGGCACCGCGGGCAGCATCACGTCGAGCGCGCGCACCAACGGATAGCGGCGCGACACCGAGATCGGATCTGCCGATGCTGATTCGGCGAGCAGCTCCCACGGTAAACTCATGACATGCACCATGTCGTCACGCGAGTTCTCGAACGACAATCGGATACGAAGCCCACGACTCGCACTCGCTTGTACGTTGCCGCGTGTGAGGTCGAGTAGTCGCTGCACATCACCGCGGAAGAGTGCGTTGTACAACTTCGCACCAAACTCACGCGGCTTCACCGTCGGCGCAGCAGGGCTTGCAGACGCTGGTCGTCCGTCGCGCGTCTCAGCTTGCGGCAACACCGCGCGCGCCATCTCTTCGAGGAGCGCCGGCAGTTGTTCCGCCGAAACAGGCAGTTCGAGTTCTGCCGGTTGCGGAAGCGAGCCCTGGTCCGAGGACGCACGCACCTTGAACTTGCCTGGTTCACCCGGATAAATGGTGATCGCCAGTTCGGAGTACGAAAAGGTGCTCGCGTTGTTGGCCATCAATTGATTCCGTTGAGCACGTCGATCGTGCGCTGCGCCATCAATCCCGCTGCGTCGAGCGGAAATACAAAGGCCGCGCGTGCCTGCACAGCGCTTGGCGCACCCTGCAGCGTATAGCGCTGCATCGTCACGCCGACTGGTGCTGCATCAGGCAGCTGCCACACGACAGCACCATCTGTACTCACCGATAGCAACAGCTGCCCGAAGCCGACATTCGGCGACGGAACCGTAATCACTCCCTCCGTCGCGGCGTCCAACGCGCCCCGCGCAACAGGGATCGACTGCTGAACCACGCATCCTTCCGTCGCCAGTCGTCGCGCGATGTTGGCAGCGATCGGCGCGCAGTCTTTACGACGCATGACAAACGGTGCAACCACCGTCGTCCAATCTTGGAGCACCGGCGCCGGGGCCGCTGCAACGGGGCGTCCTTCACGCGTTGCGGCCGCCTGCACCTTGCCCACACGTTCACGAAAAAACGCCTCGATCGTGCTGAAACTCCCGACCGACCGAACGCCTTCCTGTTCTTCGAGAAACTCGAAACTCGCCGGCGACGATGTCGCAAACAGCTTGATCGTTTCCACGCCGTCATCCCGCACCGGCAGTGCGCCGTCAGCGACGTACGGATAGATCTCCGGGAGCCAGAACTCCCATTGCTCACCATCGCGCACCAGCAGATCGACCGTCGCGCCGGCCGCAAGCGGCTCATGCGCACCCTTCGGCGGATACATCGGCGTCACGCGTCCGGACAGTCCAAAATCGAGCAGGCTGAGATACACCGGCGTGGAGTGCGGATTGGTCACGCGCACACCGATCTGCGCCGACTCTTCAAACTCCGGCAATCCACCCGCACCTGGCGTGGCAACCTGAAACGGTTCCTTGCCGTAGCGATACAACAGCTGCACCGTCGGACGGGCCCGACAGAGCGCACTGCCGCCATCGCCATTCTCGAGCGCAAGGGCGAGTCCCTGACGAGCGAGAATTTCGAGATTGCCGACAACCGCTGCGACATCCGCAATCGCTTTCAGTGGCGCGACCGGCGTCGCATCGACCCCGGTCACAGTCCAACGTGGCGCATTCTGCGCGCCCGACGCCGGCCACACGCGCACAGACAACGTGTCGAGCGTTGGCGTGTCCACCAAACGAAGAATCGTCGACCGCGCGATCGCTGCCTGCAATTTCGCGATCGCATCCGCCGGGACAGCCGCACTCTCCGTCGCAATCACCTGTACTGTGCGACGCGGGTCGGTCAATCCCACTGACTGCACAACAGCGCGCGCACTTTCTGTGATCGCACCACGTCGTCCATCGACACGCACCGTCGCCGAACTCTCAAGCGCGCGCACCTCCGTGACATCGACAATCGCCAGTGGCGTCTGCCCTTCTATGTTCACCGTTCCCGCTTCGTATAGCGCGACCACCGTTCCCGGCGTGAAACCAAGTGCTGCACCTGCGGCGAGCGTGACCGTGTTGCCATCGGCTGCGACACTCATAACGCGCACGTAACGCATCGGCGGAATCTCTTTCATGCCGAACAGCTCGCGATCGATACGTCCTTCGATCTGCGGATGTTGAATGCCCTGCCGAAACGCAGTCACCTTTGGCGCAACCGATTCAAACACCGAGCGATACGTCGCACCCGGCTTTACGTCGCCGAGTGCCTGCAGCAGGTAGTACGTCAGTGCACCGTGATGGACCTTCGTGCCATCATCGTAGCTCAGCGAAAGCTCGCCCGACAACTCCGCATCACGGCAGCCGCTGAGCATCACATAGTGGTCGCGCACGGGAAGCCATCCGCCAGACGAGGCAGCGGCGCCAGCCTCACCGCGCAGCATCGGCCACAGCTCCTCGGGAATCGGCGACGGCATGGTTGATACCCGCGTATCAGCTGGAACACCACGCACGCGCCCAAGGCCTGCCGGTGCGCTTGCGTCGCGCGTGATGGTTCCTGAATGGCAGGCATCGACGATCATCGTGATTGCGGTCGTCTTGTTGCCAAGCTTCTGCAAAAAGAGAAAGATTTCGTCGTCGGTGATCTCACGCATCATCTCCGGATGCGCATCATCGCGTGCAGAGTCGACCGGAATCAACGTGCTGTCAAATCCACTTGGCTCGTCGCCCTCTCGATCGCGAATCTGCGAGCCATGACCGGCGTAGTAGATCAGCGCGATATCATCGGCTTGCGTCTCGGACACCAACGTGTCAAACGCACCGAGAATATTCATGCGCGTTGCGTCGGCGTTGAGCAGCAAACGGGTCTGTTCAAAGCCGAACTGCTCGCGCAACAGTTCGTCCACGCTGCGCGCGTCGTTCTCGCATCCTT
>JBKJTE010000108.1:0-18447 GCA_046590495.1 Gemmatimonas sp.
GTAGCCATCGGGATTGACGACCGGCACCACGATTACACGGACACTATCGAGCAGCGACGTAATGCGTGCGTCAGTTCCGTCGTGCTTCAACACGTCCCACACAAACTCCATCGTCAACTCGACCGTCGGCCACTCGCGCGCGTGGTGCAAACCGGTCATCAGAAACACGGGCTTGCCGGAGCTCGCGTGTACGTCGTGCGAGATCTCGAGTGCCCACATACGCTGGCCGAGGAGCGAGCGATGGGCGAGTTCGAATCGTTTGACGGTGGACGGATAGAGCGTGGCGATTGTTTCGAGTTCGTTGTACGTCTCGCTCAGCGTGCGATACGTGACGCGCCCGGTGGGCAGTGACGACGGATACAGAATCGGTTGGGGCGGCGGCGCGCCACTGCCTAGGGGCGGCGTTTGTCCGTTCACGCTGTGCACGGGTGTGAGCGTAGCGGCAACGAGCGTGGCGAGCGCGGTGAGCAGCACGGCGACGGTGCGTCGGCGCGCGCGGGAAAGATCGTATGCGAGACGAGGCGTCATGCGACGGAGTATACGGACGAGCACGGAGCTGTCGCCAGTTGGCCTCTGTCGTCGTCCGCGCAATCGACGCATTTTGTGCGCGTGCATGGCAGCACTCGGCCGACGCCACGAATCATTCACTTCAATCAGGACACTGATCCAGGATGCTCAGCATGCGTACTGCAGTTTTGCGTTCGTCTCAGCTTGGCGCGTTGTGCGCGCTCGCTTTCGTTGGCGCGTGTGCGTCTGCAAAGTCAGCGGCGCCTGTCGCTGCCACATCCCCGCAGCCTTCGGCGACGCCCGCGCGCAGCAATCCGAGCACACCGACCACGACCGCAGCAGGACGCGGCACCGCACCTGCGGCCGGGCGTGCAGCGGCCGGTGGCCGCGGCTTTCAGGGCGAGATGGACAGCACGCGCGCACGGCAGCTGTACGTCAGCAACGATCCGAAAGACCTGCCGAAGGGCAATTTCGATGCGAATGCAGAATCGAAGGCAAAGACCGACAGCATCTATGCTGCACGCTTCAAAGGGCTCGTCGACTTCAAGAAGATCACGTACAAGAGCACAGCCGATGGTGCGACCGTGCCGGCTTATCTCTTTGCGCCGATCAACAAGCGTGGCGCACGTGGACATGCCGCGATGATTTGGGTGCACGGTGGCGTACACGGCAACTGGGATGAGAACATGCTGCCGTTTGTGAAGGAAGCGGTCGATCGCGGCTACGTGATTGTCACGCCCGACTATCGTGGCAGCACAGGGCACGGCGAGGATTGGCACATGCTGATCGACTACGGCGGCTACGAAGTCGACGATGCAATGTCCGCGTTCGAGTACCTGAAGACGCTGTCATACGTCGACACGGCACGCGTCGGCATGATGGGGTGGAGCCACGGTGGGTTCATCACCACGCTCAATGCCACGAAGCCGGGGACACCGCTCAAGGCTGGTGCCGCCATCGTACCGGTGACGAATCTCATTTTTCGTCTCTCGTACAAAGGGCCGAGTTATCAACGGGACTATGCGGCGGAATCGCGCATTCGCGGATTGCCGTTCGAGAAGCCTGAGGAGTACATCAAGCGTTCGCCGCTTTATCACGTCGAAAATCTGAACATCCCGCTGCTCGTGCATGTGGCGACAAACGACCAGGACGTCAACTACGTCGAGGATCAGCAGCTGGTGTGGAAGCTGCGCGCGCTCAAGCCCGATCTCGCCGAAACGAAAGTGTACGTCGACCCGGCGCCGTGGGGTGCATCGGTTGGCCACGCATTCAGTCGTCGTGTTGATCGGACGACGCTCGAGCGTGTCGACTCACCGGCGCAGATCGATTCGTGGAACAGAACGTGGACGTTCTTCGAGTGGAATTTGAAGCCGAGTGAAGATCGGTCGAAGCCGGCGGCGGTGGTGAGGGTCCAGCCCTGAGAGCCGAGGATGTCGCGGCCTGTCCCCTCTACTTTTTCGCTTCCAAACTCTGCCCCACCCGGTCTGCGATATCCGCCCAGTGCGCCCGCTCCGCGGCGCTCTTGGCCGAAATCGCTGCTACCTTCGCATCCCGCTGAATGTCGCGCAGCTGCGCACGCGCCATCGCCGGCAAATCGCTCTGCGCGAGATTGGGTGCAGTCACGAAGGGCAGAAATCGCGGTGGTTGGCCGCCACCACCGCCCGGTCCACCCGGGCCCGGGGCCACAACAGCGGGTGGATTCACCAGCGCATCGAGTCGCTGCACGTACACGCGCTGCAACTGCCGACGATTGCCATCAGGGGCCGCGCCACCGAACACATCACGACGCAGATCGCTCAGATACTCAGCCAGAGGATAGGCGTTTGCAGCATCGAACTTCTCGGCTTCGGCCAGTCGACCGAGTCGCGACGCATTGAGCAGCGACGTGACTATACCAGCCGTGCGCGTCGCGAGCGTTGTATTCGGACCGATGCGCGATACGATCTCCGGTGGCTGCAGCCAAGCCGGCGTCGTGAAGACGTTGTCGCTCAGAAACGCGAGCGCGGCCTTCTGCTTTGGTTTCGGCACCAGGCGATAGACCGCGCCGACCTGATCGGCCGTTTTCAGGTCGACATTCACCCCGCCGATCACCGTCGCCACGTGCCCCATGTACCCCGCCCAACGACCGATCGACTCTTCGTACAGCTCAAGTAGATCCGCATAATCGTCGCCAGACTTTGTGGTCCATGACACCAGTTGCGGAATCATCCGCTTGTAGTTCATGACCGCGTAGGTCGACGACTTGACCGGATCGTCACCCAGATCTTCGGTCTGATTGCGCGGGTCGCCACCGCCCACACCCTGCGCGACGTAGCGATACGGGAACGGTCCGCTCTGATCGGTCAGCCACTTGTTGAGCGTCGGCTTCTCTACATCTGCGCTTGGTGCGGCAATCACGCGATAGCCCCAATTGATTGCAAAATCGTCGAAGGGTCCAAGTCGCCGGATGAAATCCTTTGTCTTGAGTCCATCGCCCGGCTGCGCGATGTAGTTCTGGCGCGCATAGTCCATGATGGTGGCGCTGACACCGTACTTGCTGGTGAACGTCTGGCTGCGCAATGAATCCGTCGGGAACGACGCCGACGCCATCATGTTGTGCTGCAGGCCGAGCGCGTGCCCGATTTCATGCGTGATCACCTGTCGCATCGTCTCACCCATCAACTCTTCCGGAATGTCGAGCGAACGCGCGGCAGGATTTGACGCGCCGGTCTCCATCATCAGCCAGTTGCGATACGAGCGCATATGGTTGTGATACCAGGTGATTTCGGAGTTGATGATTTCCCCTGAGCGCGGATCGTGTGTGTGAGGACCCGTTGCGTTGCGCACCAGACTCGCGGCCCAGCGCACGATCGAGTACCGCGCGTCGTCCATATCGAAATCAGGATCCTGCTGCCTGGTTGGCACGTCCTTCGCGAGAATCGCATTCTTGAAACCGGCCTTCTCGAACACCTTCTGCCAGTTTTCAACGCCTTCCCTCACGTAGCGCTTCCATCGCAACGGCGTGCCGGGATCGATGTAGTACACGATCGGCTTGATCGGCTCGACGAGCTCACCGCGCGCATACGCCGCGGGATCTTTCGGCTCGAGACGCCAGCGCGTGATGAACTCCTGCGTGCCCGCTTTCTGCACATCGAGTCCGTAGTTCACACGGTCAACGCTGAAGAAACCCACGCGCGGATCGAAGTTGCGCGGACGCATCGGCACTTTCGGCAACAGTACCAGCGACTGCCGCGTCTCCATCGTCACCGTCGCACCGTTGCGATCGTCTGGCGGAGTTGCCGCATCGAACGTCTGCACCTGTCGCACTTCGATGTTGATCGGAAAGCTGCGCACGCCGCTCACATAGCTGCGCGCCGGATCGTAGCGACGGACACCGTACGTGCGACGCTGATCGGCATTCAACCCTGATGTGGCCGGATTGTCCGCCGTGAAGAAATCCGTAACGTCAACGACATACGCGCTGCTGTCGCGCGAATATGCAGCGATCGCAAAAGCACCGAGAATCGGCGCGAAGTTGTTCTGTGCGACGCTCTTTGCAATCGGTAGCGTGTCATCGGCAACGACATCGGGGCTGATGCTGCGCAACAACACCCGCTCGCCGACACGCTCCCAGCGCACCATCCGTTCATTCAGCGAGCTGCCCGCACTCTGAAATCCACCAGAGCCCGCCGGTACACCCGACACGCGCGTCACCATCAGAAAGTCGCGCCCCACGAGCGAATCGGGCACCTCAAAGAACCAGCGATCATCAACCTTGTGGACGGTGATGCCGCCCTTTTCCGTCACCGCGCGTGCGGTAATCACTTGCGCGTACGGGCGCGGTCCGCGCCGCGCCGCAGCGCCGCCGGCGCCCGCACCACCGTCGCCCGCGGCGGCTGCGGGTTGAGTTGGTGGAGCAGCGACCGGCGGATTCTGCGCCGCTACGTTGCCGGCCACGAGCGTAAGGAGAGCCAGCGCAGCGCGCGCGCTCGCGCGAATGGGCTGAGGCGCAGGACAACGAACTCGGCGATCGAACGGTCGCATTGCAACTCCACGTGATCGGGCAGGGCTGGCTGGGGCTTACTGGGCGGAGCTAGTGTTGCGCGTCGGAGCCATGCCGGCAAGGCGATCCGCAGGCGTCTGGGACCTATCTCATCGCTTTGCCCCATTCCTGCGTAGAACAGATAGGAATTCCCGCCCTTTGGTGCGCGTTGCGCCCGCTCGCGGCTCAGCGAAAGGGGCTGTGGTCGAGCGAGCGTCGTGTCCGTTACCGTTACTTCAGGCCGATCGAAGTCGGCACCTATGTGCCAGCTCGGTATTTGTCCGGGCAATGCAACCAAGCGAGGTGTTCGCGTGAGTGGTATTCGAGATCGACAGATCGGTGCAGCACTGTTGATAGCCACATTGGCGGTCGGCTGTCGTACAGCGCAGTCCAGTGCCGTCTCCCCCCCAGGCGCACCGCGTGTGCTGTCGCAGGCGGAGCTGCGAAAAGCACCGGTTCGTACTGCCGCAAAAGCATCGCGCGCTGATGTCGGGTTTTTTCAGGGGATGATTCCGCACCACGCACAGGCCGTGGTCATGGCCGGGTGGGCGGCGTCGCACGGCGCACGCGATGATGTGCGCATTCTCTGCGAGCGCATTGTGGTAGGACAACGCGATGAGATCGGGTTGATGCAATCGTGGCTTCGTCAACATGGCGAAGACGTGCCGGCTGCGAACTCCATGCGCATGAAGCACAAGATGAACGGCATGGAGATGGACATGCTCATGCCCGGCATGCTCACGGACGAACAGATGGCGGCGTTGGACAAAGCGCGCGGCTCCGACTTCGATCGACTGTTTCTCAAAGGGATGATCGCGCACCACGAAGGCGCTGTCGGCATGGTGAACGAACTGCTCGCGTCACACGATCCGGCCAACGACGATCTGGTTTACAAGATGGCGTCCGATGTGTACGCCGATCAGACGACGGAGATCGAACGCATGACGAAAATGCTCGCGACCGTTCCCGCGCCGCGCTGATTGCGGCCGCGGTTCAGAAACGCCGGTCGACTACACTGTTTCTTTGTTGTTCTCCTCCACCAACCGAGCCGTGAAATACACCAGACTGTTGTCGCTTCCGCTGGCCGCCGGACTGCTGTATTCAGCGGCCTGCACCATGCACTCGTCGACGGGCGCTGCACCGGCCGCACCGTCTCCGGGCGGTGGCACGTTGAGCATGTCGACCACTGCGCCAAGTCCTGATCCGCGCGTCGGTCTTACGCCCGGCACCATGACGCGCTATGCGAAGGACACGCTCAAGCGCATCATGACAAAGTCCGCCGCCGAAGCGTCGTGGAACATGCGTCTTGTGGCAAACCGCCCGCCTGCGGAGCCGTTCGTCGGCGTGACGCACTCCGATCTCGCGTTCCGCGATCATTATGTCATTCAGGGTAACTACGACGGCTATCAGGTGTGGGATGTCGCCAACCCGCGCAGTCCGAAACTCTTCGACGAATACGTCTGCCGTGGGTCGCAGAGCGATGTGTCGGTCTACCAGAATCTGATTTTTGTTTCCGGTGAATCGGTCTCCGGTCGTCTCGACTGTGGGACGCAGGGCGTTCCCGATTCGGTCAGCAAGGAACGATTCCGCGGCGTTCGCATTTTCGACGCGACGGATCTCAAGCATCTCAAGTATATCGCCAACGTTCAGACCTGCCGCGGTTCGCACACGCACACCGTTGTCGAAGATCCGAATGACAAGGCCAACGTCTACATCTACATCTCCGGCTCATCCGGCGTTCGTCCGGAAGCAGAGCTGTCAGGATGCGTCGACCTCGCGCCCGATGTTGACCCGCGTGGCGAGCAGTTCCGCATCGAAGTGATTCAGGTTCCGCTCGCTCACCCAGAACAGGCCAAGGTCATCACCAAGCCCGGCATTCTGCAGGCGTTGGGCGCCGCGCCGCGCAACATGGGCCGTACCGCCTCTGACTCGGCCGATCGTGCCGCGCAGATGGCCGCGCGTGGCGGTGGCGCCGGTGGTCGTGGTGGTCCCCCGGGCGGTGGTCGTGGTGGCCCGCCACGCGCGCCATCCGGACCGGTGCAGTGTCATGACATCACGGTGTATCCGGCGGTCGGTCTCGCCGGTGGTGCATGTGGCGGCTACGGCCTCCTGCTCGACATCAAGGACGTGAAGAATCCGAAGCGCCTGTACGCTGCCGCCGACTCCAACATGTCTTTCTGGCATTCGGCGACATTCAGCAACGATGGCAAGAAGATTCTCTTCAGCGACGAATGGGGCGGTGGTTCCGCGCCGCGGTGCCGCAAGACTGACAAGTACGAGTGGGGCGCCGACGCACTGTTCACCATCGAGAACGGGAAGGAGGTGTTCCACAGCTACTACAAGATGCCGGCCGCGCAGACCTCCATGGAAAATTGCGTCGCGCACAACGGCTCCCTGATTCCGATCCCTGGTCGGGACGTGATGATTCAGGCGTGGTATCAGGGCGGCGTGTCACTGATGGAGTGGACGGACGTCAATCATCCAAAAGAGATTGCATTCTTCGACCGTGGCCCGATCGACACGGTCTCCACTGGCGCGAATGGCGGCTCGTGGTCGATCTACTGGTACAACGGCTACATGTACAGCTCGGAGATCGGTCGTGGCCTCGACGTGTTCGAACTGTTGCCGAGTGCATTCATCTCGGAGAACGAACTCGCGGCCGCACGCACGGTGAAGTACACCTATCTCAACGTGCAGGGACAGCAGCAGATGGTGTGGCCGACGACGTTTGCGCTGGCTAAGGCGTACGTCGATCAGCTTCAGCGGAACACTGGTCTGTCGGCAGCGCGCATCGCGTCGCTCAACGGAGAGATCACTGCCGCCGAAAAGGCGAGCGGATCGGCGCGCAAGACGGCGCTCACGCTACTCGGCGCCAAGCTCGATGGCGAAGCGAACGGCTCGTCAGACGGAGCGAAGGTTCGCATGCTGTCGGCGACCATCAAGGCATTGGCGGGGATGTAGTCGGCGCGGGAACAGAGAACTACGAACTGCCGTACACGGAGAACAGCACGAGAAGGGCAACAGCGAGAACTGCAGGAGAACCACAAACAACTTGTCTTTTTTGCGGTCCTCCTGCAGTTCTCGTTTTTTTGTTTTCGTGCTGTTCTCCGTGTACGGCAGTTCGCTTTCTTCGGTCTGCCGCCAGTACTACCGCTTGTACGTGAAGACGTTCGCACCAAACGTGTACGGCGTTTCAGAGTCGCACCGCAGGTCGTAGCCTGGCCGCGTCTCAACGAGCAGTGTTGTGGCATCAGCAAGTGCAACAAGCACGACGCCGTGTCGCTCTCCCGGCCTGAATCCGAGTTCCCAGCAATAGATCGTATTGCTCGGCGTGATCGTTGCCGGATCGCGATTGATCTGCCCGGCAGACACCGGCGTGAACTGATACGCGCCGGGCGTGTTGTTCGGCTGCGAGAGTCCCACCGACACTGTGATGCGCGTGGGATCGACGTTGTCTGGCGCGATCGCGAGATGCGCCGTCTCCGGAAACAGCGGCTGTGAAGGGTTGAACCACACGCCCTGCGCCGTCCCAACGACATCCGTCGCGATAGTGCCGCCAACCGGTTCGATCGTGCGTATCGTCTTTCCGTCAAACGAACCGAGCATGCCGCGCACTGTCGTTCGCATCGGTTCCGCGTAATAGTCGCTGAACGGCGCCACGTGAAAGTGATCGGAACCATCGGTGTTGTGCGGCCATCGCGCCGCACCCGCATAGACAATCGACTGAACGCGCGCGTCATAAAGCCACAGATCGAGCCCGGCCGTCGTGCCGATCACGTCACCCGCATTCACTGCATACGCCCCAGGCTTCGAGTAGCAATCCGAAACGGTAAGACCGGGGTTCGGGGAATATGTCGAACAATTCTGATCGACCGCGCCCAGTGCGTTGAGAATCGCCGTCTCGACTGAACGTACGTGCCCAAAGCTGGCATGCACTTCACGACACCGTGTGAACTCGAGCGAGTAGTCGTCGCCAATGGTACCGGCGGAGTAGTGCACTTTGCGCACGCGGGTGACCGTCACATTGCCCGGCGCGTACAGCGGTTCGGGTGGCGCACCCGCAGTGCCAAAACTCTTGAGGTAGATGTACTGATGATCTGTGGGCAGCGTGTGCGCCGGTGGACTCATCTGGCCGAGCGGCACCCAACCCATGATGCTGGAAGTGGCGAGCGGCATGTGTGTGAACCACGCCTTCGAAGTACCACAACTCACGACGCCGGGCGCGCTGAATCCTCCATCCTGCGGATTGTTCAGGGCAGACGTCACCAGCGGATCACCGCTGCACGAGATCATGATCAGTGCAGCGGTGACGGTCACCATTAGGGAGGCAGCAAGTTCGCGCATCCCATAAGTATCGACTTAATAGCGCCAGCTCTTGAGGTCGGCCCCCGAGGGAGCGTTTTGCTCCATCGTCTTCACCATCTTTTGCATCAGCTCCGGCATCGGTGGCCCCCAGCAGTGCGGCGCCATCGGCTGGAAGATCGTCTCGCCCATCCACTTGGTCGGCGCAGCCGTCGTCTTCAGAAAGTCGGTGAGCAGATGCACACCCATGTTCAGGAAATACGAGTCAGCGTCGCCGACGTACACGTTGAGTTTGTTCGCGAGCTTGGGGCCGAGCGTTGCCCACTTGGTCTGCAACATGTACCGCAGGTCGTAGTGCTCTTTCCAATACTCAGCGACCTGATGATCGATCACGCCCGTCTGCTTGTTCCAGATCGGCTTTGGATAGCCATCCGTGCCGACCGGACCATACGTCGCTTCCCATATATCCCACTGCCCACCGCCACGCGTGTGATCGCCTGATGTGAGCTCGTACCAGTTCTCGTCCTTCATCATCGCGACGATGTTGCCGTCAGGTTTGCGCTGCGTCGGGCGGTCGACCGTCATCCATCCGCGATCAAAGAAGTACGCGTTCGTATCGCTGTACACGTTGACGATCTGGTGGTAGCGAAAGTCGACGCCGTCAGGGCACAGCGACCACACGCCGCCGTACAGATCGGGGTAGAAGACCTGATGCGCGAGCGAAATCCATCCGCCGGTAGAACCACCGGTAAGCAGTCGCGCCCACGGCTGGCCGATGACGCGAAACTTTGACTCCACGGCCGGCATCAACTCCTGTGTGATCGCGTCACCGTAGGGACCGTTGTTTTCGGAATTCACACCGTAC
The DNA here is from genome assembly GCA_046590495.1 of Gemmatimonas sp. Classification (GTDB taxonomy): domain Bacteria; phylum Gemmatimonadota; class Gemmatimonadetes; order Gemmatimonadales; family Gemmatimonadaceae; genus Gemmatimonas. Next base: position 9,696 of record JBKJTE010000108.1, read on the forward strand.
GAATCGTCATAGTACGGCGACGGATGCTGCACGGTTGCGATGATCATGCGCGGCGTACCGTCTGCATTCCAAGATGGATCGGAACCGACGCGCGGCGCCCGCAACGAGAAGTGTCCATGCTCGTACACGATCGGAAACTTCACCTCCGGATGCCTGTCGTAGTCCTTTGGTAACAGCACCGTTGCGCCGAGGTACATCGGTTGTCCCCACCACTTGGTGAGAATCGCGCTCTGAATTTTTACGCGCTTGACGTTCTCCGTTTCAGCGGGCACGACAACTGGCGGAATGACCTTGTCGGCAACGAGTCTGATTGGCGTCGCTGACTTCGGATCAAAAGTGATCTTGACCGGATCGCCAAAAATGTTGCCGGGTGAACGCTTCCAGTTCTGCCCTTCCCACTGATCGTTGTGCAGCCACACCGTGTGTCCGTCGGCGCGCGCAAACTTTGTGTAGACGTTCACGAACGGTTGCACCCAGTATTCGCCCGCGGGAATGTTGGCGAGACTCTGTACTGGATGACCGAATGTCGACGCGTCGATCACGATCGCCTTCCCTGCCGCGACATTGTCGATATTCACGCCAAAAAGCGGCGCGCCTGTTTCGCCGGTCTGGGCGATCGGCGTGCGCTGCGCGTCATTGCTGCGACTGATCGCGACGTACACGCGCCCCGTGATCGGCGCCGCATGCGCCGCCGGCGCAAAGCTGATCTCGAAGCGCGGGCCACTGCGCGCACTTTGCGCTGCGAGCGGAGCCGTATTCGCAACGCTCGCAATCGACGCAGCGAGAATCGACGCGAACACGAACGCGCGTGGGCGCGACCACGGTGCGCGGCGCGCGATGTGCGCTCGCAAAAGACCGAACATCGGTACAGCTCCTGTAACGGGGGGCAAATGCGCCGCGCTCCAATCCGGTGACACGGCGCGCACAGCGAAAGATGTGCGAAGCACACTCGGCGCGCAGCATGCCGTTGCGCTACTCTTCTCGGGCGCATCGAGTTTGGGTTGGAAGCCATGCTTTCGCCCGCCACTAGTGCCACCGCGGCGCCTGGCGCGCCGTGTCACGAACTCCCGATTGAGGTTGCAGATGACGCACGCTGCATGGCGCGTACTCATTGCTGACGACGAACCAGTCATTCGACGCAGTGTGCGTCTGATGCTCGCCGAGTACCCCGACTTCGAAGTCGTCGCCGAATGTCGCGACAGCGCTGAGCTGTTGGCGCAACTCGAGACCGCGACGCCACACGTCGTATTTGTCGGCATTCAGATGTCTGGCGTCGATGGACTTGAACTGGTCAAGCCACGTACACCGGAGCAGCTGCCGGTCGTGGTGTTGCTCACGGCGTACAACGAATTCCAACTGAAGGCGTACGACGCACAGTCAGTCGACTATCTGGTAAAGCCAGTATCGGTCGGGCGATTCGCGGCGAGAATCGCACAGTTGCGTCAACAGTTGAACGCCAGTGCACCTGTCGCACAGGCCGCCGGCGTTCTCGTGTCGACGGTGCGCGGCTCGACCGTGATTCGATTTGATGAAATCGACTGGATCGAAGCGGAAGAAAACTTCGCCCGGGTGTGGATCGGAACGCGCAGCCACCAAGTACGGGAATCGTTGGCCGCGATCGAAGCGCGCGCCGCCGAGCACGGTTTTCTGCGCGCAGGTCGCGGTGCGCTGTTGCGCGTGAAGGCCGTGCGATCGTTCACGCGAACGGCCGACGGTCAGACGACGGCACTCCTCGCGAGCGGTGGGCGTGTGCCGGTATCGCGCGGCCAGCGTGCGGAACTTACCCGCGCCGTCAAGGAAGATCAGTAGCCGGATCCGAACGCAGAAGCGTACGCACCCTTTCGCAGCCCGCGAACTATCCGAATATTCGTAGTCCAGACGACGCCCGGGACATGGGTCGAGATCAGCTCCAATTGCGGGGAGAAAGTTGCGACTCAAATGGCGTACCAACTGCCGCTGGCGTCTATTGCCACTCGCACTCGCCACGGTGCCGCTCATGGCCGCGTCGCAGGCCAGCGAACGCGCGCAAGCTCCGGTTGGCACCATTCGCGGAGCCGTGTACGACAGCCTGACCGCGCGCCCACTCGCGGGCGCACTCGTCGAAGTATCAGGTAGTTCGCAGATGACAACGACCGACTCCCAAGGTCGCTTTCGTATCGACAGCCTTCCGGTCGGTCCACATCGCATCAGCTTCTCGGCAATTGAACTCGATTCGATCGGGCTGTTTGGTTTTGCGCGTGAGGTGCAGGTGCGCACAAACACCATCGATGAGATTTCACTGTCGACGCCATCGTTCAACACGATGTATACGCAGCTCTGCGCCCCGGCGGCCGGCGCGCCAGAAGACAGCGCGATCGTCTTTGGCACGGTCTACGACGCATCGACAGGCGCGCGCGTCGACAGCGCGCGAGTGTACTTCGTCTGGCAGGCAACGACCGTGATCGACAAGCAGGTGCGGCTCATCGACTTCTCGCGCGATGCCCGCGCCGGCTCGGCGGGCGACTACGGCATCTGTGGGTTGCCAGCGGACGTGCTGATTGCAACTCAGGCACTCACGCCGCGCACTGCATCAGGACGTGTGATCACGGCGATTGGCGTCGCGCGGATCGTGCGCCGTGACCTTTACGTGAGCAGTGAGATGCCCGCCGATCCCACGTCGCCACCGGTCCGCGGCGTCGGCGTTGTACACGGTCGCGTGCGCGATGCCGCAGGTATCGCGATCGCCAACGCGAATGTGCGGCTCGCGAGCGCCGACACCATCGTGCAAACCGACAGTGCTGGGCACTTCTCGTTCACCACCGCGCCACTCGGCACCCAACACGTCGAAGCGCGATTGGCCGGACATGCGCCGGCGGTTTCCATTGTTCACGTGCGACGCAATGAACCCGCGGACGCGGAAATCGTGATGCTGCCGGTGCGCCGAGCAACGAGCGCTGCAGGCAGAGCTCGCATCGGACCCGATCAAGCGACGTATCTCGCGCACAAGGAGAGCGGGCGCGGCGAATTTGTCGATCGACAGTTGATTCTCGCCCAGCCGAGCATCGGCGTCGCGCTTGGCTTGATCGGCGGACTTTCCGTGACCTTTTTCGATATTGGCATCGGCGTGTCATCGATGCGCGGCCGTTGCATGCCGACGTTCGTCGTCGACGGTAGACGTACCACGCAGTCTGACGTGGCGATTTTCAGAGGTATGTCGCCGCGCCAACTCATGGCGCTCGAGTACTACGATGATCCAGCAGCGGTACCGGCGGATTTCGCGAACGGCGCGCGAATCGTCTGCGGCATGCTCGTCATCTGGACGACTGCAGCACGCTGGTAACGGGCGCGCGAGCAAAGGAACACCCGCGCGCCGCACGAGCGTCTACGCCATCTTCGCCTGCAACCGACGGTCGATCGCATCGAGGAAGGCTTCGGTGTTGAGATACGGCGCGTCTTTGCTGATGAGGATCGCGAGATCTTTGGTCATCTCGCCGCCTTCCACCGCTTCGATACACACCGCTTCGAGCTTGTTCGCAAAGTCGACAAGTTCCGGCGTGCCATCGAGCTTACCGCGATGCGCAAGACCACGGGTCCACGCAAATATCGACGCGATCGGATTCGTTGACGTCGCGCGTCCTTTCTGATGCTCACGAAAGTGGCGGGTGACGGTGCCATGCGCGGCTTCGGCTTCCATCGTCCGGCCGTCGGGGGTCATGAGCACGCTGGTCATCAGACCGAGCGAACCGAAGCCCTGCGCGACGATATCCGACTGAACGTCGCCGTCATAATTTTTGCAGGCCCACACGTAGCCGCCTTCCCACTTGAGCGCGGCCGCGACCATGTCGTCGATGAGGCGGTGTTCGTACGTGATTCCCTTCGCGTCGAAGTCCTTCTTGAACTCGTCGTTGAAGACCTGTTCGAAGATGTCCTTGAACGCGCCGTCGTAGGCCTTGAGGATCGTGTTCTTGGTGCTGAGGTAGACGGGATAGTTGCGCTGCAAACCATACGTGAGACTGGCGCGCGCAAAATCGCGGATCGAATCGTTGAAGTTGTACATCCCCATCGCGACACCGCCGTCGGCACCGAACTTCGCCACTTCCATCTGCATCGGCGCGCTGCCATCGGCCGGTGTGTACGTGATCGTCACCGTGCCCGGGCCAGCCACCTTGAAGTCCGTCGCCTTGTATTGGTCGGCATGGGCATGACGTCCGATCACGATCGGCTTGGTCCATCCCGGCACGAGACGCGGGATGTTGGACATGATGATCGGTTCGCGGAAGATCACCCCACCAAGAATGTTGCGGATCGTGCCGTTGGGGCTCTTCCACATCTTCTTGAGGTTGAATTCTTTCACCCGCGCTTCGTCAGGCGTGATCGTCGCACACTTCACCGCGACGCCATGCTTCTTCGTCGCTTCGGCGGAATCGATCGTGACCTGATCGTTCGTCGCGTCGCGATGTTCGATGCCGAGGTCGTAGTAGTCGAGCTGAACGTCGACATACGGCAGGATCAACTTGTCCTTGATGAACTGCCAGATGATGCGCGTCATCTCGTCGCCGTCCATCTCGACGACAGGATTCACTACCTTGATTTTGGCCATAGGTCGGTGTGTGCTTGAAACGGTGCGCTCCCCCTGATGAGGAGCGGTGGCTTTTGACTTGCCTGTGGTGCTCTACACGTTAGCGCCGGTGCACCCGGCGTCCAGCGGTGCAGAGGAAGCCATGTGCGGCTCGGGGGATGGCGACCAGGATATTGTCGCCCGCGGCCCTGCGCCCTTTCGCGGCGTGGGCAAAAAAGAGAACGCGGATTGCCTACAGTTGCCCACTCGATCCCCAGTTGGCGAGCAGCGCCTGGTAATGCGGATCGGCGTAGCGCGCGAGCGCGAATGCCGGTGCGTAGGCAGGGAGCGCGTTGCCGGTGATATGCGCGGCCACCAGCTCACCGGCGGCTGGCGCAGCCATGAGCCCAAAGCCCGAGAACGCGGCGTTCACGTAGGCGCCGTCAACCGGGAGCGGCCCAATCAGCGGGCGATTCTCAACGGTCTTGGTGTAGTATCCGCCATCGATGTAGCTGTGTGGAATTGCGTCGATGTATTGCGCGAGTGCAGGCACCAGCGCGACGAGTCCCCGCAACGCGATCTCCGGATAGAACGGATCGTCCGGAAGCGGAAGCACGGGCGCGTCGTAGCGATGTGTGCTGTGGTAGTCCCAGAGCATCAGTACCGTCTGACTCTGCTTGTAGCCTTCCGGACGAAGGTGAATTCCCGCCGGCAATGGCTCGGTCATCCAACGTGTTTCGTCACTCGCGGCCAGCTCCGCGCGGACATCCTCGGGCCACGCCAACGTCTGCCCATCGTCGAGAATCACGAGGCCTGTGTTCCGGTCGACGGCGCCGTGATGATCTTCGAATGCAACCTTGAGATGCAGCTCTGAAAAGAGGGGCAGATCGACGCCACACAGTTGCGACACTTCCCGCGCGAACGGCCCGGCCGAATTCACGAACACGTTGGTCGCAACGTGTGTGGGTGCTCCATTGGCTTCTGCAATGCCGACGGACACGACGCGATTGCTTGCAACCCGTACGCGTTCCACGCGACCGCTCACGACGGTTACGCCCGCGGCTTTTGCTTCCTCGAGCATATGCATGCCAAGCTGCTGCCCGCTGAACCAGCCGCAGCGACGCGCGTGCAAAACCGCCACGATGTCTTCCGACAAAAACGCGAAGTGCTCGCGAATGGCATCACGATCGAGAAACAGGTCCGCGCCGGTCGGATGATTCGCGTACCCGCTGTGCGTACTCGGTACGTAGGCGCGCGCGTCCTCATGACTGCGGTACACACGCACGTCACCCGCGCCTTGCGCCTCGGCACGACCCGCATCGGCTTCGAAGTCCGCGCTCTTCGCGCGATTGGCGGTCGTGTACAGGTATCCACGGCGATTCATCAGAAAACGATTGCCACTCGCTGCGGCCATCGCTTCGAGCATGTCGATGCTGCGATTCATGAATCGCACCATCGCATCGTCAGGCCCGGGCCACCAGTTGCGATATGCTTCGGTGGACTTATCGCTCGTCAGGGTAAGTGGCGCGCGTTCATCGACGAGCATCACGTTGCGTACGCCATGACGCACCGCGAGTTCGTGTGCGGCCGCAATCCCCGCGATCCCCGCACCGCATATCACAACGTCAGCGATCACGCGCGCGCACCCACCTACGATTTGGCGCCGAGATCAACACGAATCGCGCGCCACTTTCCCTGGTTGAAGCGCACGACACTCAACAGGCAACGCGTCATGTGTCCGGCAAGAATCGCGAGCCAGATATCGAGCGGCTGCAGCGTGCCGAACGTGCGGATGACGAAACAGATCCCAAGCGGGATCATTACCTGCGACACGATCGAGATGAAGAGCGGACTCTTGGTGTCGCCAGTGCCTTGCAATCCGCCGGTGTAGGTGAGCGCGACGGCGATGAACAGGCCGGACACACTCAACACGCGCAGCAGCTGCGTCCCGAGCTCCACGACTGCGGGCTCTTTCAAGCCGAATATCGCAAGCAACGTTTCAGGAATGAAAAAGTAGAAGAGGCCAAGCGTCGCCGCACCAAAGAATCCGATACGCGCTGCGACGTGCACCGCGTCGCGCGCTCGATCGGGGTTGCCCGCGCCGAGGTTCTGCCCGGCCACCGACGCGGCAGCGCCCATCAATCCCACGGACGTCCACGTCACAAACGAGAACAGCTGCGAATACGACACCGTGTACGCGGCCTGCGCTTCTGCACTCTGTGCCAGCGATCCGATGTATTTGAGCATCAGCACACCACCGATGTTCATCGCGATACCCTGAATGCCTGTGGGCAACCCAAAGCGAAAAATCGAGCGGATGATCGTCCAATCGGGTTTGCGTGATGCGTTGCGTGGAAACGCAACAACCCATCCGCCGTGCGTCAGTTTTCGTAGCGCGTATAGCGCAACAATACCCGATGCGATCGTCGTTCCCATCGCCGCGCCCTTCGTACCGAACGCCGGGATCGGACCGGCCCCGCGAATGAGCACCACATTGAGTGCGATATTGAGCAACGTCATCGTGATGCCCAATCGCATCGGCGTCTTGGCATCACCCGCTGAGCGCAGTGCACCGCCGAGCATAAAGAACACCAGCATGCCACTGCTGAACAGGAACATGATGCGCAAGAACGGCAGCGCTTCCGCTTTCACCGCGGGCGCCGCGTCGACAAAGTCGAGCAGAATCGGCGAGAGTACGTAGCCGAGTGGCGCGAGTATGAAGATCGAGATACCGATCGCGACGAGGAACGCCTGATACACGGTCGCGTCGACTTTTTCAGCTTCGCCGGCACCGGCAAAACGTGCGACCAACACGCTCATACCGGTGAACAATGATGAGATGAAAACAATGACCACAAGAAATATCTGCCACGACACGCCAATGGCAGCGTTGCCATTGAAGCCAACGAAGTGGCCGACCATCACGTGATCGACGATTCCCTGGAGTCCACCAATGATGTTCGTCAACATCGTGGGGAACGCGATCTTCCAGACGGCGCTCGCGAGCGGTCCTTCGACGATCGAGCGGTCGTAGCGGCGGGTGGGTGCGGTAGCTGTCACGCACAGAAGCTGCCGTGTAGACGCGGCGATCTCAAGCGGTGATGAATATCCGAGAGATCCAGCACGCTACTTGCGACGTACAAGGGCAGGGCGTTTTCTCGGCCCCCCGTAGTTCCCTCCCCGGTCTCTCTCAGTGGAGTCCCCATGAAACAGCTGTTGCTCTCCCGCAAGCGAGTTGCAGGCACACTCGGTGCTGCTGCGCTCGTTGCCGTCGCACTGGTGGGTCGGACTGTCTTTGCATCCGACCACCAGGACACAGTCGAGGTTGAACTCGCGCCTCGGTTCGATGTAAACGATGTGTATGCGTTCCCGGGTTCTACACCTGATCGCATCGTGCTCGTGCTCGGCACCGCGTCGCCACTCACACCGGCACAAACGCCAAGCTTCACATTCGGCCACGCTGAACAAGAGCTGTATCAGCTCAAGATCGACAACAACGGCGACGCGCAAGAAGATCTTGTATTGCAGTTCTACTTTGGCGGTCCGGCCGGCAATCAGCGTGTCTACATGCGCGGTCCATTCAAGCCCAATCAGGTCGGCACCGCCAACACACTGTTGCCCGCGGTCGCGATCACAGGCAAGGTCAACACGAACCTTGTCGGTCCGAATGCGACCTGGCTCTTCGCCGGTCCACGCGACGACCCGTTCTTCATCGATCTGGAACAGTTCTTCCGCATCCTTCCCGACCGTCGTCCGTCGACGGGGCCGCTCTCCAAGGTGCCACGCCCGGCGAGCAGCTTCCTGCCCAAGAACGAAGCGGTGGACTTCCTGCGCGGTATCAACGACATGGCCATCGTCGTTGAAATGCCCACGAATCTGCTCTACGCTGACGGAAAGACACCGACCAAGCTCGGCATCTGGGGCACGACAAGCAAACCACGCGTCGGCCAGTAACCGACCACGTCGTTTTTCACTTCTCAACGAACCAGGAGTCTTCGCATGTCTTGGAACAATGGGACTCGCGCCGGCGTCGCCCTCGTGGTGTTCGCACTGGCCGCTGTCGCCTGCACCGATTCGCAGAAAGTGACTGGACCCTCCGCCGACGTATCAGCACGAACGTCGAGCATTCCAATCACGCAGATCATCTATGAGCAAGTTGAATTCCTCGGCAACCCGCTCGTCTCCGAGGTTACGATCGTCAAGGCCAATCACGAT
>JBKJTE010000304.1:0-16649 GCA_046590495.1 Gemmatimonas sp.
CCGAATCGCGTCCACGGCAGCAGGCGCGCCGTCAGTGCGGTCACGGGGACACCGGTGAGCGCGAGTCCCAGCAGTCGCAGGTCGAGCACGGCGGCTGTTCCGGCGAAAATCGTCAACGTCAATACGTGCAGCGATTCCGTGAACGGCCACACATACTGCGACTCGTGCAGCGCGATGCTCCACGGCGTCTCGCCGAGCCACGTCAGCCATGCGACGAGCAGCATCCCGGAGTCGCCCGTCAGGCCATCACTTGGCAGGAGTCACATCCGGCATGGGATACTTCTGCACCATGTACTTGGCGTGACAGTTAACGCACGAGTCGTATAGCTCCGCCCCCGTGTCGAAGACCCGGGTGCGGTCGTGCGCGATGGCCGCATCGCGCGCACGCGACGCCGTCGTGCTCATCGCCTTCGCCAACGTAAGCCACTCGCCGCGATTCACGGCGCGCCCCTCCAACATCATGAGGTTGGCCGCCTCCGCCAGAACCGTGGCCTGGTTGCGCACGGCCGCCCACTCTTCGTCGGTTTTGGGCGAGTGGTCGACGGTGCCGTTCTTGTCGGTCGTGGATCCGACCGCACCCCAGTACTGGTCGGCGGCCGGTTCGAACACCTCGTCCATGAGCTGCTTCATCGTGACGACCGGGACCATCGTGGTCGCTGACGACGCCGGCGTTGTCGGTGGCGTGTCCGGGATGGACGCGGCCTTGGGCGCTTCGCTCGAACAGGCGGCGAGGGCGATCAGGACAATCACTGTGGTACAGCGCGCGGTACTGTGTGCTGGACGTTGTGCTGGACGTTGTGCTGTACATCGCCGACTCACACGACGGCCTGCACGGTTACCTAATGTCATGGTGATAGATCCTGTGCGATCACGGTGTCGGCGGCTTCTTCGCCGGCATCTCGGTCGGATCTCGGCCGTCACGCGGCGCACCGGTTCCTGATGAGCCGAGGAAGAACTTCTGCCCGTTGGTGAACGTCACGTCGCGTCCGTTTGCGCGCTTTAGCGAGTGGTCTTTCGTCTGGTAGCCATCGACGATCAGTTCGGTGCCAAACTTGAGCGACTCGCGCTTGAGGCCTCGGCGCAGCAGCGTGTTGGGCGTCCCGCCTTCAACCATCCACACTTCCTTGGCGCCGACCTTGTTCGTGGTCTCGATGTGAATCCAAGCGTGCGGATTCACCCACTCGAGTTTCACCACTTTGCCCTGCAGCCGGATGGGCGCGTTGGGGTCAAACTCTGCCCCGAAGGCGTGATGGGCCCACAGCGTCGCGGTGGCCGTCAACAGCAGGCCGCCTGCGAGTAACGCGATTCGCGCGATGCGCATGAAATCACTCCGGAGGGTTGGACTTTTTCTTCGCCGCGGCTTCGCGCTCCATGGCGCGCGCGCCGCTGAGCACGTTCGACATCGCGTAGTTGCCTTCGTGACAGGCGTATTCGTAGATCTGCTCGTCCATCGCGATCATGGGCAACTCACCACTCCACGGCGCCGTGAAATTGAGCGGATCGTGAACCGTGAAGCGATAGAGAATCACGTTGTCACGGGTGCGCGTGAACTTCTCGACTACGCGCAAGCTGTCGTTGGCACCCCACGCACCTCCCAGCCCGACCGACTGCGAGAGTTCCTGCAACGGGTAGAATCCGGTGGTCTCCACGACGAGCGTGTCCCCTTCCCACCGTCCCCACGATTCGCCCATCCACGGTCGGACCCCGGGCGATCGCGGCGTGGGTTTGCCCAGCTTGATGATACGCACGTCGTGTACCATCTCCGTCATGATCATGACGTGATTTTTGGTCTGCACGATGGTGTAGTTGTTGTTGTAGAACCCGTTGGGTAACATCGGTGGCCCGGCATTCGAGCCGAACGACATGAGACAGCGTTCGGCCAGCGGACGGTTCTCGGGATTGTCATACTGACCAAACTGGCGGCTTCTGGCGCCGCGCTGCTGCGCCCACGCGCGTGCCGCCGGTGTGAGCGGGGGCAGGCGGCCGTTCGCGGGATCGACAATGAACGAACTACGCAGTTCGCCGTTCACGAAGGCCACGTGATCGCCGGCATCGATCCAGACGTAGTTGTAGCCGCCGACATTGCCGGCCGCGCCCGTTGAGCCATCGCCACCCACGGGCGGCGCGGTGCGATTTGGGTCGCTGGGCTTTGACAGCGTTTCGACTGTGTCGGCCCGGATCTTTTCGAGCGCCGCCGCCTGCGTCTTGTTCAGTGCGCGAGGCAGACCTGCCGGTCGCTCCAGCGGCGTGAGTGTCGCGTTGGTCCAGTTGCCCTGCAGATCGGGATGACCGTCGGGCGTGCGCGGCGCGACGTAACGCGCGCGTGTAGGTGTGGCCGTCGCCTTCGTCGCTTGTTGCGCGTTCACCAGTTGCGGCGCGATCACGAGCAGCGCGGCAAGCGGCAGACGACGACACAGGGGTCGAACCAGAGACATGGGATCCGTCACGGTTTGATGGGGGCTTTGCGCAGGTGCCCATACAGCAATTCTTCCACGAACTCGACACACTTGAACTGCCCAAGCGTCGCCTCCGGTTCGACGTTGCGATACAACGTCGTCCGAATGGTCCACGGGCGCGTGAAGGTCTGCGGGTCATCCATAGTCGCTTCGTAACGCATGTGATCGGGGCCAAGCATCGTGTAGCGTTCCACCACCTTCATCGCTTCGGTATGGTGGTTGCCCGCCCGATCGAACCAGGTGTCGCCGTTCATCCCGGTCACGGTGACCACGAACGTGTCACCCTGCCATGCGCCAACGGACTGGCCCATCCAGCTGTCCGTTTCGGCCGGACCGGGATCTTTGAGATACACTCGGCGCGTGGCACCGGCGTACTCGTACGCCATGAAGAACGCCTTCGCGCTTTGAAAGATCTGAAACGAGTACGGCATGTAGTTGGCGCGCGGCACACCCGGCAGATAGCACTTGATCTCCGGATCACGCGCCAGCCAGTTCTCCTGATTCTCGCGCTTCTTGGCCAATCCCTCGGCTGTGTAGGGAATGGGGCCACCGACCACGATGCCGCGACCAGACGGCACGGAGCCGACGGCGCCGAACGCGAGCACCTCCTTGGCTGGAACCGGTACAATGGGCCCCGGCCGCGACGCCAATGCCGCGCGGGCGTTGTGCGGCTCGATGTCGTAGGAGTCGTTGCCGTTGGCGCGCCAGATCCCGTTCATGTCGGGCTTGCCGTTGGCGAGGCGCGGAATCGGGCCGCGCTGTGCCTCCATCGGCAGAGGGATGCACAGCAACGCCACCATCGCGAGCAGCCGGACACTCGATCCGAACGCAGCCAACCGGTCGTGCATCACCACAATCTTGACTCCGTTCGTTAGCGATGGTCGGGCTGGGACGGCGGGAACGTACGACGTGTGTCGGCTCAGCGCGATATGGCGCGACGCGAGGCGACGCATTGCACGGGCGCTCAGTGTTTCTTGCCCGCGTGATACGCCTTCGACTGCCGCCCGACGATCTCGATGAGGTTACCCATCGACAAGTTCACGTCGATGAGGTGAAGTCCCCACTGTGCCTGTAGCGGCGAACCCGTGCCGATGTCGCCCGGAATGTCGTCGGCGCGCGGGTCGGCGGAATCGGGGTGTACGGTGATCGTGAGCCGAGCGCCGTTCGCATCGTTGATGCACTCGGCGGTGAGCAAGCCTGGCACGCTCACGAATGGCGTCCCCAATGGCGCATCCTGCGCAAGCCAGCGATGCGACTTGGGCGCTGCCCCGATGATCAGGCTGCCCGTCGCGCTGAAATAGGCGCGCAGCGGGGCGCTACCACCGCCCAGTGCGGCCGGGTTGGTGCAGCCTGCTTCCATCCCCGCTCCGGCCACACGTCCAAAGAGCGCGCGCTCCGACGGTGGCACCGTGCTCCGGAACGATCCGTACGTGATCACACAGCCCACCTGGTCCGGCTGTCGGCAGAGCGCCATCGATTGAAAGGCGCCGCCGACGTCCTTGCCGACCGGCACCGCGATATTGGCGCCGAGTAGCATGGCCGACACGATCAGGCGCTGCACGGGCTTGCCGTCGATCTCCCGCTTGATCAACTCCTCGAGCACGTAGGATCCCTGCGAATGCCCGATCAGCACCACGCCGCGCCCGTTGTTGTCGTGCGCGAGGTAGTACGCCCACGCAGACGCTACGTCGTCGTAGGACACGCCCCGGTTGAGGGGGACCCTCGCGGGCGCCGCCAGACGCTTTTGCAGACCGCGGAGCGTAACCTGACGATACAGTGGCGCGAACGGGCGGCATTGCGACGCGAACCGTGCGAACTGCTGGCGCACGACGTCGCGTTCTTCGTCTCCGGCGACCATGTCACTGACGTCTGTCGTATCGCGTGAAACGGTCGGGTACACGTAGAAGCAGTCGATGGGCGGTTTCTTCGAGGCCGCCCATTTCTCGGTCGATGTCGAACCGTTGCCCTGCAAGACGGTCGTGGTCAGGTCGACCGCACAGGCATCACTGCGTGTCGGACGACAGAGCCAGGATTCAGGCTTCGCGTACACCGAGTCCTGCGCGAAAAGCGCGATCGTTGCGAGTACGAGTATCACGGCACGTCCGGTGTGGATGGTTGATTGGCTGACACGCTGCGCCGCTCGCGCGTGGCTCCACTATAACGGCGTTTTACCGCCGGTAATCGGCATCTATCGTTTCGCGATCGTCCCCACCATCAGCAATCGGACGTTCGGATCCAGCGTCACAGCCGTGGGCTCTTGGGCGGCGACAAAGCTGAAGTGGGTTGACGCGCCGACTGATTCACCACGCTCGATCTGTATCCGTGCGCCGTCGGCCAAACCGAATTCAATCGGTATTGCGAACGGCGCACCGGCCTGCGTTTGACGCACATCGACTTCCACCTTCCGGGCGACAGCGTCCCAACGCCAGCTCACATCCAAGTGGGGAATGCCACCGCGGTACAACCACTGATTGAAAAACATCGAGAGATCACGACCGGCCGCCCGCTCCATCGTACGGCGAAAATCTGCCGTCGTCGCATTGGCGTTCCGATAGCGCGCGTAGTAGTCGCGAATACCACTCCAGAAACGATCATCGCCCATACTCTGCCTCAGCATGTGCAGGATCCAGCTGCCCTTCTGGTAGGTCATTGCCGTCGTGACCTGTGACATGTCGGCCAGGTTTTCGTGTACCACGCGATACGACGGCGACTTCATGTCGAAGTTGATCACCGTGTTTCGCGAGTCACGCAGTCCCTGTGCGAACTCGTCACGACCGTAGGCATGTTCGATGAACAGCAACGTGAAGTACGTCGCGAATCCTTCGCTCAACCAGACATCGTTCCAATCGGCTTCGGTCACGGCGTTGCCAAACCATTGGTGCGCAATCTCATGAATGATCACGTTGCGCCACCGTAACGGTCGGCTCCCAACCACACTGCCCGCGCTATAGAAAATGGCCGACGCCGCTTCCATCCCACCGCTCACCGAATTCGACTGCACATTGGCCAGCTTTTCGTATGCGTACGGGCCGATGGCGGTGCTGTAGTAGTCCAACGCCTGGCGCGACGGCACGGCATAATCGTAAAACCCTTTGTCGCGATCCTGCGCGAACACCCACGTTTCGAGCGGCACCCCGTTGTAATCGCCGAGCTGCTGTACCGCAAAGTGTGCCACACCCAACGCGTAGAGCCACGGCGCGATCGGCACGTCCTCGCGCCACACGGTGCGTCGCATACCGCCGGGTACGTCGGTCATCTCGATGCGTCGGCCGTTTGATACCACCTGAAAGTGCGACGGCGCGGTGATATCCATTTCCATCGTGGCTTTATCCGCGATGTGGTCGACGAGCGGCAACCAGTTGCGCGCTTTGTCAGGCCAGTTGTCGGAAAAAAATGTGCGCTCGCCGTGCGGGTTGGGTTTGATCTGGAGACCGTCGGCCGGAACACCGGCATACCGCACACGCAGTTCGATTTCATCGCCCGTGTTGAACACGCTGTCGAGCGTGATGACCAGCTTGTCCGACATATGGACAATCGACAACACGCGACCACCGCGCGTGACGTCGCGCACGCGCATGCCACGATCCTGTCGCGCCGCCGAAACGTTGCTGAGATCCAACGTGACCGACTTGACGCCCGCGTTCAGAACGCGCATGCGCAGGGTCGCATCGCCAAGCAGCTGATCGGTACTGTCCGACAGGGTCAGCGCAAAGCGGTAGTGCTGCACGTCAACGGGTTGGCGCGCATAAGTGTCCGGCGGATGGCCCAACGACAAGCACATCAGCGCGAGCATTCCGGTGTGCATCTCGTGTACCTCCTCAGGGATTGGCCTACATGCTGTCCTAAGCTGCAGTCGCGCCGTGCCGGGTGCCATGCTCGGCGGACGCGGTCAGCGCGATTGCCCGGCAGCAGGTCGGCCGAGCAACGCTTGCATGCGTGCCGTCATGTCGGCGAGCACACCCGGCGGTGCGCGGTCCGGCAGGAGGTTAGTCAGCTCAGCGGGATCGGCTCTCAGGTCATACAACTCGTCCATCCCCTTCAGTTGGTCGTACCGGATGTACTTGTACCGCACCGTTCGCACGGCCTTGTAGCCCATCCCGGCGACGCGGGGAAACTCGGTGTCGGAGTAGTACTCGACGAGCATGTCCTCCCGTATTGACGGCGCGCGTCCGCTCAGCACCGACACGAGCGACTTGCCGTCGATGTTCGTCGGCGGTGCCGCTCCACCCAATTCGAGCAGGGTCGGGGCGAGATCGACGTTGCTGACCAAGGCGTCCGGCGTAATGCCGGCTTTCACGAGCGCCGGATAGCGAACCAGCAACGGGATGTGCGTGCTGGGGTCGTATGACAGGCGCCGTTCCTGCGCCAACCCAAACTCGCCGTAAAAGAACCCTTGGTCGCTGGTCACGATGAAGACGGTCTCGTCGAGAATCCCCTTCGACTCGAGGGTCGCGATCAGGCGGCCAACGCTCCGGTCGACCGCGCTCAGCATGCGGATCCGATCCATGATCACGCTGTCGGGGAGCCCGCCGGCGGGACTTCTGGGATCGCTGTGATCGTACGGGCGAGCAAGCGCGGGTTTCCCGGTTGTCGGCGCGCGCCAACTGGCACCGTGCGCGGGCTTCGCATTCGCGTACAGATGCTCGTCGCCGGGCGCTGGCGGAAAGGTGCGGACGTTGTTCGGGTAGATCTCGGGGTGCACCGCCTTCTGCGCGACATACACCAAAAACGGCTGCTTCGGAGGCGACGAATCGATGAACGCGATGGCATGATCGGTCAGGAGATCGGTCATGTAGCCCTGCGCCTTGACGGACTTTCCGTCGATGTTCAGTTCGGGATTGAAGTAGACGCCTTGTCCGACAAAGCTCACCCATCGATCAAAGCCGGGTCGCGGTGAGTCATCGTCGTGCGACATATGCCACTTGCCGAAGAAGCCGGTGCGATACCCCGCATCATGCAGCAGCTTCGGAAACGTGACGATGCGATGACTCTGCTCGCCCCGCTCGGCGTTATCGACAATGCCATTCCGATATGCGTACTGCCCGGTCATGAAGATGGCGCGACTAGGCGAGCAGAGTGGCGCCGAGGTGAAGCTATGTTGAAACGACGCCCCCTCGCGCGCGATCCGCTTGAGGTTCGGCAGATCGGCGAACGGATGGTTGATGACGTCGTCATACCGGACGTCATCAAGCAGCACGACGACAACATTGGGACGTTGCTTGGTGGGTGTCACGGCACTGCGTGATCGGCTCGCGCAGCCCGCCAGTACCACCGCACCCGCCACGAGCGCGGCCACCGCGATGTACCTCGCCTTCATCGGAACCACCGCCGTTGGTTGTGGGAAGCGGGGGCAGGCCAGGGCGCTCAAACGTTTGAACGACTGTGACTCCGTCGACGGAGAATGAGCCCCGCCACCATCAGAGCGATGCTCGGCCAGAACGTAAACATGGCCAGCATCCCTAATCCGATGGGATTTGGGTTCGGGTCAGCGGTGACGCCGAGTTTGGCCAGAATTATCAGCGAGAGCAGCGGTCCGCTTCCCAACAGCAGGAGGACGATGCCGAGTCCAAGCATCCAACGATGATCGAAGAGCTTTCGTTTTTGCGCTGCCATGGTGGTCTGGAGATCTCTGTTCGAGTTGGGTGAACGCTCGCGTTCCAATGCCGCGGCGATCCGGTAGTAGACTGCCGGCCGCGAGTGCCGGGAGCAAGACGGCAGCTTCTTGCCACGGCGGAGACGGCACGACAGCATCATGAATGTCGATGCCGGTTGGTCGTGTAGCGTTTCCCGTCCGGTTGTCAGCCGTCATCGCGTCCGTGCGACCCACGTTCGTAGGTCCCCCTGATCTGGAGCTTCCGATGCGCGCCTGTTTTATCCGTGGAGTGCCATTCTCTCGCGTGACGCTGACGCTGCTGTCGCTCCTCCTGCTTTCAGTACCGCACGTGACAAAGGCGGCGCCCGCTGCGCATGGGCCGCGTGCCGCGCGGTCAGTCGTGGACTGCGCCGCAGCGATGCAGATCGCGCTTCCTAACGCGCGCGTTACCGAAGTCCGTGCCGTGCTGCCCAACGACTCGCTGCGCGCACTCGGCCGACGTGCGTACTGTCGCGTCGCCGCCACCGTCGATGCGGAAACGCACATCGTCGTGCTGCTCCCCAACGACTGGAACGGACGCTTCCTGATGGGCGGTGGTGGTGGATACGTGGGTGCGGTCGACAACCAGTTCTCGTCGACGGTGCACGAGGGGTATGCCACCGTGGGCACCGATGCGGGGCACAGCGCCAACAGCCTCACTGCGGGGTGGGCGCTGCACAACGACACGCGTATCGCGGACTTCGCGTATCGGGCGGTACATCGGACGGCGGAAGTGACCAAGCTGCTCATCGCGGCGTACTACGGCCGCGCGCCGGAGCATTCGTACTTCATCGGCTGCTCGAACGGTGGACGCGAAGGGCTTATGGAAGCACAACGTTATCCGGCGGACTTCGATGGCATCGTGGCGGTCGCGCCGGCGTACAACTTTCTGGCCATCACCACGACGTTCGTGCGTAACCTGCAGGCACAGTATCCGACCGGCGACATGAATGCGCCTGTGGTCACGCCGGCCGTGCTCACGCTGCTGGCGGCCAAGGTAACGGAGCGCTGCGACGCGAGCGACGGCGTGCGCGATGGCACCCTCGAGAACCCTGAGAGCTGCAAGTTCAAGCTCACCTCGCTGCCTGCCTGTGCCCGCGACACCGCGGCAGATGGCTGCGTGACGCGCGCGCAGCGTGCCGCACTGTCGACGTTCACCGCACCACTCGCGGCCGGTACCCTGCGATATCCCGGGCAACCCTTCGGCGACGAGGCTGACAGTGACGCATGGGAAGCGTGGATCACCGGCCCCTTGCCGGACGTCCTGAAAGTGACCGGCGGCGCGGCACCAACGGTGCAGGGCGCGTTCGGCACCGAGTTCTTCAAGTACTTCGTGTACGGCGACTCGGCGTGGCGCTATGTGGGCTACGACCTCTCGCGCGCCGCCCGCGATGGCGCCAAGGTCGACGCGATTGTCTCCGCGACGAACCCAGACCTGTCAGCATTTCGCGCGCGCGGCGGCAAGCTGCTGCTGGCACACGGCTGGTCCGATCCCGCGCTCAACGCACGCTCGACCATCCAGTACTTCAACGCGGTGCAGGCCCGCACCCCGCAGGCTGCGTCATTCACGCGGTTGTTCATGATGCCGGGCGTGTTGCACTGCGCGGGCGGCAGCGGCTGCGATGACGTGGACTGGGCCGCAACGATCCGTCGGTGGGTGGAACAGGGCGAAGCGCCGTCGCGCATTGTGGCAAGCAAGAAGCGTGGAACGCAGACGATACGAACGCGGCCGTTATGCGCGTATCCGATGACCGCGCGATACAACGGCGCTGGGAGCAGCGACAGCGAGGCGTCGTTTACCTGTCGTTGATTCGCTGTAGTCTCTACTCGCGAATCAGTCCCGTATGCCTGGCCGCAAACGCGAGTATCTCCGCGCGATCTTCGAGAAAACTGTCGCCGCCCCGCGCCCCGAAGTGGCCGCCGATATCGTGTGTGCGGAGCAACACCGGATGATCACATGACTGCGCCGCTTGCAACGCTGCCGCAAATTTGAACGCGTGCCACGGTGGCGACCGATTGTCGTTCATGGACGTCGTGACAAGCGTTGCCGGATAACAGGTGCCCGCTTTAACGCGATGCAACGGTGAGTACGCATACAGAAACGGAAACTGTTCCGCATTGCCCGACCAGCCGAACTGCGCCCGATGACGACCGCGATCGAAGTGAATCACGTCCGTCAATGGTACTTCAGCAATTGCGGCTGCAAACAGCTCCGGGCGCTGCGTCATTACCGCGGCGACGAGCTGACCACCGTTCGATGTGCCGTTGATCGCGATGCGTTCGCGCGACGTATACTTCTTTGCAATCAAAAACTCGGCAGCAGCAATGACATCATCGAATGTTGTTTGTTTGCGCGACAGCGTCGCTGCCTCGTACCACGCGCGACCGAGTTCGCCGCCGCCGCGCACATTCGGCACTGCAAACACACCGCCCATTTCCACCCACGCAGCGATATTCTCCGCGTAGCTGGGCAGCATCGACGTGCCCGACGCGCCGTAGGCAAGCATGAAGACGGGATGCGATCCGTCCATCACCAGCCCTCGGCGATGCACAAGCAACATCGGAATGCGCGTGCTGTCCTTGGCGGAATACCACACGCGACGGGCGTCGTACGCGGTTGAAGGAACACCGACAATTCGACGCAGCAACGTCGAGTCGCCAGTACGAACGTCGTACTCGGTGCGCACCAGCACATCCCACGCAGTCGACACGCCCACACGTACGCGATCCCCATTCGCCTCGGCGCTGATCTCAGTAACGCTCGAGAGTGGGTGCTGCGGAAACGCCCGAACAAGCTTGCCATCGCGATCGAATGCGCGAACGACCGGACGCAGACTGTCGAGATACACGCCCAGATAGCCGCGTGGCGTCGGTATCACCCGCTGCAACACATCCGTTCCCTGTGGAATGATGTCGCGCCAGTGAGTCGGCGCAGGATCTCGAAGATCAATCTCGACAAGGCGCTTCCTGGGCGCCCCACGATCCGTCAGAACTTGAAGAAGCGGCCCGTCTGATCTGATCAACCGGTAGCCTGCATCCCGTGCACCGCCGAGCGCGATTGGCGTCCCTGTAAGCTGCGGCGACTTCCCGTTGCCCAGATCGAGTGCATGCATGCGTGACAGCACCCACGAAAAATCCTCCCAGTGCGCACCTGTTCCTTCGCTGATGATCAAGTAGCGCTGATCATCGGTCAGCTGCATCTCAAGCACGAGTTCGACGCCTTGCTCCGGCGTGCGGAACAACACTTGGTCGTCTGCCTGCCTCGTGTTGAGCAGGTGATACCGAACCGACGGCCCGCGTAGCGCGAATCCGTCATTCGGTCCGGGCGCGAATTGATGGACATAGAAGAACCCGCGGCCATCGGCTGACCAGATCAGCTTCTGCCAGAGCATCCCGGACAACGAATCACCGATGTCCCGCGCGTCCATCGTTCGCGCGACCCGAGTCGTGGTCCACTCGTTTCCGCCGTCAGACAACTGCACGGCAACGTGGCGGGCATCGGGTGCGATGATGATGTCCTTGACGCTCACCTCAGCGCCAAACTTTCGAGGATTCATCAGCACTCGTTTCCCGCTACGCGCGTCACGGACCATGAGCGCCGGAAATTTGGCCGAGTCGACCGCGTCGAGTGTGAACTCGTAGGCGCCGCCGCGCCGCACGTCGCTGTCCGCTTCGAGTGAATCCCATCCTGCGCCGAGTTCACGCATGCGCTCGATCAGGGTGCGACGAAGTGTGTCGGAGCCCCGTTGTTGATCGGTGAACGTCGACTGCGCGCGCGCCCACTCGCGCACATCGGCGGAGTCGACGTGCTCGAGCCACCGATACGGGTCATCCACTTTGGTGCCGTGATACTCGTCGACGACAGCGACGGTTCTGGTCACCGGATAACGAATCGACGACCGCGAATCATTTGAACCACAGGCGATGACGATGAGGACGAGTACAGTCCTGACGACGTGCACACCGGCGACGCGGAATTTGCGCTCACGATCTGGCGCACGAAGCTCGGCATCCAGAGCGCACCGATGCATGCGTTCCCGGGTCATTGCGATCCCCTTTCACGGATGGATGATGACTCTTACGAAAGCTGCGCCGGCCGCGACACGCCGAGCCGGCGCGAAAGGGAGATGAAGCGCTCGTTTGAGCGTAGTGACACGAACCCAGGATCCACGGCAAGCGCCGAGATCCATGGATCGAGCTGCGCCGCCGCGCGCTCGAGCCAGCTTATTGCTTCATCCGTCTCGTCGAGTGCGCTCCACGCCATCGCGACATGGAACGGTGCCGCGCCGTTCGTCGCATCGATCAGCGCATGCAGCATGTCGCGCGCGTCCTGATGACGACCGATCAACGCCAATGTGCGCGCCAGATTCGCAGTGCCTCGCGGGCCAGCGCTGGGAGCCGCAGCGATGGCCTGCTCGAGTGCCTCTTCGTGACGGCCGAAGTGCAGCAGCGAGACGGAGAAATGAACCCGCGCGAACGCCATGTCGGGTGCGAGGTCGATGAGATCCTGAATGCACCGGAGCGCATCCTCGTGCTGATTCATCGCTTGATACACACGGACAATTGTCCCGATCACCTCGACCGCCAGCGGATCGACCGCAACTGCCTGCCGCAACTCCGACAACGCCTCATCGAATCGACCGAGATCGAACAGCGTCATGCCGAGCAGGTGTCTTGCATCGATGTGGCGCGGATCGAGCGACACCGCCGCGCGGAATTCGCGCATCGCTCCGATGAAATCCAGATCGAAACAGAGCGATACCTGTCCGAGCGCCCAGTGCGCATCGGCGAGTCGATCATCGAGCGCAACGGCCTCGCGTGCGAGCGACCGTGCGCGCTGAACTCTCGCGTCAGCCGGGAAACCTGCAATGACAAAACTCAGCGTGAATGTGTCCGAGAGCCACGCTCGCGCCAGCGCATAGTCTGGATCGCGTGCGATCGCCTGCTCGAAGAACGTCACCGCCCGCTCGATGGCATCGGGAGTGAACTGACGCCGGATCGCTTTCCCTTTGAGAAATAGTTCGTACGCTGCCATGTCGGTCGTTCCCGGCCGCACGAGCGGACCGCGCCCCGCGCCGAGATGAATCTGCAACGCTACGACGACCGACTGCGCGATCTCCTCCTGCACGGCGAAGACATCGGACAGCGTGCGATCGAATGCCTGCGCCCACACCACCGTGCCACTCAGATTTACCAACTGCACACGCACTTTCAGTCGATCACCTGCTCGGCGTACACTCCCTTCCAGCACGTTCTCGACGCCCAAGCGGCGCCCGATCTCCTGCACGCTCAGCCCCTGCCCTTTGATGGAAAACGCTGACGTGCGCCCGCACACCGACAGCTCGCGAACCGTACTCAGTGCGCCGATCAGCTCGTCCGTCAGCCCATCGCTGAAATGCTCATCTGCGCTGTCGCCGCTGGTATTCACCATGGGGATGACGGCGATGCTCGGGATGCTGTGCGCCTCAACTGCGACCTCGCGAGAGACCACCGCGTCGAGTGCAACCACCACTTCATCCACTCGATCGGGTCGGTGATCCGGATCCTTGGCCAGACAACGCATTACGAGCGATGCCAGCGCTGCAGGACACGCAGGACGACGGGTCGTAACCGGCGCTGGTGTTTCGGTGAGATGAGCGACGATCATCGCGCGCGGATTGCGATCGCTGAATGGCGCACTTCCGGTCAGCATCTCGTAGGCGAGAACGCCGAGCGCATACACATCGGCGCGATGGTCCGTCGAGGCATCGCCCACCGCCTGCTCCGGCGCCATGTACGCAGGTGTTCCGAGCACCATGCCGATGGACGTCAGTCGCGTCGATCCATCGAGCGTGGCGGCATCGATCGCCTTTGCCACTCCGAAATCCGTCACCATCGCGTGCGCGCCGGTGAGAAGAATGTTTTCGGGTTTGATGTCCCGATGGATCATCCCTTTGTGATGGGCGTACGCGAGCGCAGATGCGACTTCGCGCAGCAGCTGAATCACCTCCGTAATCGAAATTTCGTCGCCGCGACTCAGTCGCCCCCGCAGCGACTCGCCTTCGATGTACGGCATGCTGAAGTACGGGAGACCGTCCGTCTCTCCTGCCGCGAGCAGCGGGACGATGTGCGGATGCTGCAATCGCGCAGCGAATGAGATTTCGCGACGGAAGCGGTCGACCGAAACAGTTTGCGCCGCGTCTGGCGGCAGTACCTTCACCACGATTTTGCGGCCGAGTCCGGTGTCGGTCACCAGGAACACACGCGACATCCCGCCGCCGCCGAGTTCGCGATCGATCGAGAACGAAGGACCGAGCGACGCCGCAAGTCGATCCTGTAGATCTATCATGTTGCGGTGGTCGCGGAGGGAGCGTGGTCGTGGCTGACGCCGTGATGGAGTGCGCGGCGGGAGCGGCCGGTCGCAAGTTACCCCGCAGCGGTTAGGAACACACTGCGCCAATGGCCGTGTTTTGCCGTTTTCAGCAGGTCGACCACACCGAGAAAACCTGAGCGCCTAGTGCAGCCCCCCCGCACCCTCTAACGTCCTAGAGGGTACCTACGCCACGGTTACCTCTTCCACCCGGCTCGCTCGCTGGACCGGCACACTGACGGAGTTCATACGCCATGATGGCCCAACGTCCCACCATAGCATTCGCGGTCTTTTCACTGCTGGTCAGCGGATCGACGTTCGCGGCCGCCCAAAGTGGCATGGCCGGCATGGACCACAGCATGCACCGCATGGGCCCCGAGATCGTGATCCCCAAGGGCGCGCTCTACACCAAGGCCGACGTCGAATTCATGCAGGGGATGATCGCCCATCACGCCCAGGCCATCGTGATGTCGCGGATGGCTGAAGCGAACGGCGCCAATCCGCAGGTCCTCAAGCTTTCGCGGAAGATCGATCAGTCGCAGGTGCCCGAAATTCTCATCATGCAGCAGTGGCTTCGCCGGTACGACCAGTTCGCGCCGGACACCGCTTCCTGGCACAACATGCGAATGGATGGCATGCTGACCGACGCGGAGCTCAACGAGCTCACCGCGTCGAAGGGCGTCGACTTTGATCGGGCGTTCCTCAACGGCATGATCAAGCACCACGCCGGCGCGCTCAAGATGGTGGATGACCTCTTCAAGTCGCCGGGCGCGGGTCAGGAAGTGGATGCCAGCGTCTTCGCCAACGACGTCGTAACAGCACAGACGGGCGAGATCGGCATCATGAGACGTCTGCTCACCCAGCTCCCCCCGAAGTAAGGCGCCGACCAAGGCGTACCGCTCGTCCTTCCCACCACTCCGGAGTGTTACCCAATGCGCGTCGTCCGTGGCTTGATTCTTTTGCTGGCGACTGTCGTCGTGCCGACGGTAGCGTCGGCGCAGACGTACCCAAGCAAATCAGATCCCCGGAACAACCTCAAGCCGGGCCGTCTTGACGCCGGTGTCGCGGCCAAGAACATGCGCCTGGTCTCGTTCTCGCCCAAGCCGGCGCAGTTCGACACGGTCCGCGGCCTGACGTTCGTCAACTCCGACTTGGCGTTCGGCACCCATTTCGTCTATCAGGCCAACTTCGCCGGCTTCACGATCTGGGACATCACCGATCCGGCCAAGCCAGTCGTTGCCTCCGTCATGCAGTGCATCACCTCGCAAGGTGACCCGTCGATCGTCGGCAACCTGCTGTTCATCTCCGCCGAGGGCGCGGGAAACCGCAACGATTGCGGCGCCGGGGGCGTGCAGGATCCGAAGGACCACATGGCGGGCGTGCGCATCTTCGACGTGACCAACCCGAAGGCGCCCAAGCTCGTCAAGAACGTGCAGACCTGCAAAGGCTCGCACACGCACACGATCGTGCCCAGCCCGACGGATCCCAACATCCTCTACATCTACGTGTCGGGGCAGCAGGCGGCTCGGCCCGAGACCGAACTCGCCGGATGCAAGAACGGCAATGACCCGGCCGACCCGACGAACTCGCTCTTTCAGCTCGATATCATCAAGGTCGCGCTCAATCACCCTGAGCAGGCCAAGGTGATCCCCGGCGCTCGCATCTTCACCGGGCTCGATGGCAGCGGGGAATGCAAGCAGTTCTGCGCGCCAGCCGACGCACGCCGCGCGGCAGCAGCCGGTGCAGCGAGTCGCGGCGGACGCCCGGCGGCCGATCCGGCGATGCCCACCGGCCCGCGTAATTGCCATGACGTCACCGCGTACCCGGCGCTCCACCTGCTCGCCGCCTCCTGCTCAACGCACTCGATCGTGGTCGACATCTCGAACCCCGAAAAGCCGGCCCGGCTCGACGCGCTGACCGACACGAACAACTTCCAGGGGCGGCACACGGCGGCTTTCAGCAACGACGGCAAGAAGCTGATCCAGACGGACGAATGGGGCGGCGGAACGGGCCCGATGTGTCAGGCGTCGAGCATGATCGAGCTGGGCGGCAACACCATCATCTCCCTCGACGCGAAGAAAAAGCAGGCGCAGCACGCCTACTTCAAGCTGCCGTCGGCGCAGGCCGCCGAGGAGAACTGCGTGTCGCACAACGGCGGGATCATCCCGGTGCCGGGTCGCGACCTGTACGTGCAGGGGTGGTATCAGGGCGG
>JBKJTE010000407.1:0-12650 GCA_046590495.1 Gemmatimonas sp.
GATCGTCGCCGTGCTGTCGGCGAGTTGGCCACTTGCGGAATCGGAACTGGCCTGACGACTGTCGGCGCGACATGCGATCAGGGCGATGCTGCTCGCTATCAACGCCGCGGTCCGGAGCCTCATGGCACTCGCGAACCAGGACCTCACGTTGTGCCTGCCAACGTCCAGGACGGAGCGCGTTCCACGGTCGTCCCTGCGATGATTGGCCTTCGTCCGCGGCCGCACACCATCGCTATCATGAACGGGCGCTTCAGCATCGCGCGCAATCATCGGCATGCAGCGTGGGTACGTCTCGAGCCCTTTGCGGCGAATTGTCACTGCGTCTCCTGCACTGCGGGGAACGGGCGGGTGGCGTGATCCAGAGAGACCACACACCCGAGTTGTAAGCAGGGACCGTGCCGTTGCCGCTAGGCCTAGAACACGCGCGTTAGGCGTGCTCGACCGGTCACGCTGGTCAGCTCAACGATCCATCGATTTTCCGGATGCATCGCGAAGCGCTCCCAACACTCGCGTCGTCAAACGCTGGCGCGACGCGAGCATTCCGCTCCACGGGTCGGCGCGCCGCGCAGTGCCGAGTTCACCATCAGCGAGGCAGGAGGTGGGGGGTACTTTTGCGGCACGCAGTGCCCGCCATGATGTTGGGATCGAAACCGGTGCGCAGTCGCGCGCACGTGTCGACCACGGTGCGACAGCCGTCGCCCCTCGACTGTTACGCAGATAATCGATAAAGATGCGACCGGAGCGCGCAGCCTTCGACGCGACGTCAACGAGACCGGCCGGATCAGCGGCAACCAACTGCGAAGTCAGCAGTCGTACGAACTCGCGCACCTCATCCCAGGTCGCGCGTCGTGCGATCGGTACCGTGACGTGGACGCCCTTCCCACCAGTGGTCTTCACCCACGATTCGAGCCCACACACGGTCAACAGCGTCCGCACCTTGAACGCCGTATCGACTACGCGCAGCCAAGCGACATCCGGCGCAGGATCAAGATCGAAAATGATACGATCCGGTGCGTCGACATCATCCACTCGCGCGCCCCAAAGATGGAACTCGAGCACGCCGTACTGCACGAGCGCCACCAGTCCACGTGCACTGCGCACGTACACGTACGGACTGCTCGTGCCGTCCGATTCCGCGATGTCCACTGTTTCAACACCATCAGGAAGTGCGCCCGTCCAATGCTTCTGATAAAAGCATCCTGACGCCGAACCCTGCGGACAGCGCACCACCGACAAGGGACGGTTCGCGACGTACGGCAGCATTCGAGGCGCAATGGCCGCGTAGTATTCCGCCAATTGTCCCTTCGTAATCGGCGACTTCGCAAACAGCACGCGGTCCGGATGCGTGATCACAATGCCTTCGACGGTGCGCGTCGTACTTCTGCGAACGGTCATCGTCAGTCCCGATGGACAAGGGTGACGTCCTTGTCCTCCCGCATCCCCTTGAAGACGGGCTGCCGCAGCAGACCGTCCGCTGTCCATTCAGCAAAGCCAACCTCCGCCACCAACGCCGGCTTCACCCAGTGAACGGAACGCGTTTCCAATCCGACGACCTTGACGACAGACGATGAGCGCACCTCGAGCGCGCACAGCTGTCGGTGCAACCGAACTAGCGTCGGTTGATCGAAGCCTGTACCGACTTTGCCTGCGTACTGGAGCACGCCCTGGTCGTCGTACACGCCAAGCAACAGAGCACCGAATCCCGTCCGGGCGCCCTCGGGATCCGTGAATCCGATCACCACCATCTCCTGGCGACGCGTCACCTTCACCTTGAGCCAGTTACTGTTGCGGCCACTGAGGTATGGCGCGTCGACGCGCTTGCTGATCACGCCTTCGAGCCCACGTTCGCGCGCTTGTTGCAGCGGATCGCCGCGTCGGACGTTGAGCGTTTTGGTTGTTCGAATCACCGTGTGTCGCTGGCGATAGGACAGGAGCTCACGCAGCGCTCGTCGCCGCACCGACAGCGGTTGGCCGCGAAGGTCGGTGCCATCGATCCACAGCAGGTCGAAGATGTGATAGCGAATCCCGACCGTCGATCCTGCATCGATGCGCTGCTGCAGTCGCTGGAAGGAGGCGACACCATGAACGTCCACCGCCACCACTTCCCCATCGAGTACTGCAGACGCAACCGGCAGTATCGCGAGTTCTGCGGCCACGCGGGAAAACTTTTCTGTCCAGTCGTGTGCGTTGCGCGTGAACAACTGCACCGCGCCGTCGCGCAAGATCGCTTCGATACGATACCCATCGAGCTTTTCCTCGTGCAGCCAACAGCTGTCGGTCGGCGCCGAATCGGCCGACTGGGCCAGTGCGAGCGGGACGAATTCCGAGCGTATCTTCCCGCGACCTGTCACGCGGTTCGCCGCTTCCTGACCAGTTTCGACGGCGCTTTCTTAGCCGCTTTCTTGGTCGCTTTCTTGGTCGCTTTGGCAACGCCGGGCCGACGCAGCGTCGTCGTCTTTTTGCCACCGCGCGCACCACCGCTTTTCGAACGGGCAGCAAGACTACTCTTGAGCGCAGCCATCAGATCAAGGACTCGGGGCTCGTCGCTCTCGGCCGAGGGCACAGCTGCGGCCACCGCGCCGGATGACCGCGCTTCGACGAGGCGTAGTAAATCATCGTGGTAGCTGTCTTTGAACTCCGACGGATTCCACGTCGTGGCCATGCTCGCGACAAGTTGACGCGCCATCGTCATCTCGGTCGCACGGATGCCGCGTCGGGCAGCACTGTCTTCGCTTACTCCCAGTTCGCTGGGCACGCGCACTTCGCTGTCATAACGCAACAGGTGCACGACAATCGCCTGTCGAAATGGGTACAACGCAGCGACATGCTGCGCCGTGCGAATCACAATTTGCGCAATCCCGACGCGCTCCGTTTCCTCGAGCGTGCGCACGAACAGCGCGTAGGCTTTCTCGCTTCCCTTGAGAGGCGCGACGACATACGGCTTGTCGAAATAGATGGTTTCGATCGAACCTGCATCGACGAACCCCAGCACGTCGATGATGCGCGTCGATTTGGGGTTCGCTTCCGCCAGATCTGCGTCCGATAGCACCACATACTTCCCCTTCGACACCGCGTAGCCTTTCACGATGTCCGACGGTTCGATCTCGGCACCCGTGGACTTGTTGTACTTGCGATAGCCGACCGGCGCATGATCGCGCTTGTCGAGCAGGTCGAGACTGATCCCGCCCGGCGATTCGGCGGAAAACAGTTCCACACCGATGCTGACGAGCCCGAATCCGAGGGTGCCCTTCCAGATACCGTGCGGCATGGCTCGAAGCGCTATTTCTTTCCGGCCTTCTGCTTCTTTGCGACGGGCGTCGCTGCTGCATCCTCATCGTCCGACTCGTCGCTGCTTTCGTCAATCGCGTCGACGTTCACCGTTTGCGCGATTTCCGTGAGCAGCAAATCGGTGGCCTGCTCTTCGTCCAACGTCTGCTGCAACACGGTTGCCTGCTCGTCGTAGCCAAGTAATTGCGCATACGTTCGCACCGTGCCGTACCCCGCCATTTCATAGTGCTCCACATGCTGCGCGCTGGAAATCAGGCCCGCATCCATTACATCGGGATCGGCGTCTTCGCCGAGCAGCTCGGCTCCCTCAGCGACGAGCCCTTCCATACCTTTGCAATGCTTTCCCTTCGGACTCACCTCCAACTCTTCGCAGATGCGCTCCAGTCGAGCGGCGTGTTCCTTGGACTGTTCGAGATGTGCCGCAAACGCATCCTTCACTTCAGGGCTCGTCGCGCCCTTCTGCAGTTTGGGAAGCGCCTTGATGATTTGATTTTCTGCGCTGTACAGATCGCGCAGTCCTTCGATGTAGAGCTTGCGGAGCGAATCGAGTTCCATGTGCGTCTCCTCCTGAGCTGAGAGCGTTGGTTGAAGCCAAGCGCAATCTCATCTGTGATTGGTGGCCGCTTGTTTGACGTCGATGCGGTCGACCGGCGTGCACAAAAAAACTTTCAATATCTGTGCCGCGCTCTCGACGTGTGACGTGAGTCGCAGCTGTAGCCACTTCTTGTGTCGCACGTGCAGCCGACCTCGGATCGCCATCCTTGCACGAGCGGGCCGCACATAACGCGGCCGTCACAATGGCCGCTCGGCATACAGTCGTACGGCTGCTGGTGCGCCTCGTCGGCTGCAGTGAGCAATCGCTCGCCGAGCATACCGGCGACTCGACGCCAGGGGTGCGCGCTTCGAGCGCAACACCCCTGGAGCTCATTCAACAGCATGCTGCTTGTGGCGTCCGCTCAGGGCTTCACTGCGTCGTCAAACCAGAACGTCCGCAGCTTTCCTTTGCCGTCGCGCGTCAGCACGATGGTGTACGACTTTCCTGCTTTGAGATCTACAGATGGCATGGTCAGCAGTACGCGATTCCCATCTTCGGATCGGAACTCGAGCGTGCCCGACCACGGCACGATGTCTTTGAACCCAGCTTCGGATTTGAAGTTGACTCCGTCAAAGAGCTTCTCTCCGCCACGCGCGACGACATTCACTTCTTCGAGGCCGGGAGCGGCGTGAATTACGCGGATGTGCGAACGCGTGGCGTCGCTGGAAATGTCGTCGCGCACCACACGCGTCACATACTTCATTCCATCCGTGTCGCGCAGGACAAACATCGAGTATCGGTTGCCATCAGTCAGCAACTCCCGATTCGTCTCGAGCGGCGCGTACTCGCCGGAACGATCGCCTCGCACCTGAAACGTCACCCAGTTTCGATCGATGGCTTGATATGGTGTGACTTTCATGAACTCGACGGCGGGCAACATGTGCGTTTCATCCGAGCGCACGATCAGCCCTTTCGAGTCAGGCGCCGCGTTGACCACTCGTACCAAGGCCTGCCCGCGGCTGTCGGCCGAGTCACCTGACATCGACGTTGCAACTGTACCGTTCGCCGTTTGCGTGACCACCGCGTCTTTTGTCTGCGAATCTTTCGCGCAGCCGGCAACGATCATCGAGGCCGCCGTCAATCCGCAAAGTACTCGTCTGTTCGTTTGCATAACGATGTCTCCCTGACCGCGTGAATTGTTTCGCGGATCTCATCACCGCGTGCACACTTCACGTGGCAAGTAGCGTGCTGGCGCGATCTCGTTCTGAGGCGAGATGTCGATTTGCGATTCCCTGTGCCGACGCGGCGTGGTTCGCGCGCGCCACGCATCAGCCGTTTCATTGACATCGACCTCGTCAGTGCGGTGAGCACCACGCTTGTTTTCTCAATTACCGCTTGCGCATAGGTTCGCATTCACAAACGCCGCACGCGTCGTCAGATCTGTGCATGGACATCAATGCCGTTGGACTCATCGCCGAGCTGCTCGTCGCGTCGCGAGCACCGCTGAACGAAGCGCGTTCGGCATCATTGCACTCGACGCGCTTCATCGCGTCGTCTTTTTCAACAGCGACAACAGCGCCGAATTCGCGCTGTCGTGATGTCCGACTGATCGCGTGCTGGGACGTCGCTTCTTCAGCGACGTGGCGCCGTGCACCAGCAAGCTCATGGTCGCGCAACGTTTCGAGAACTAAGAGACGCTCGACGCGGCGATCGACGCGACAATTGAGTATGTCGTCACGGTCAGAACGAAACCCACACCCGTGCAGCTCCGCATGCTGCGGCGAGTCGTCGCCGACCGGGAGTAGCTGTTTATCGTAGGTTTCGCGGAGCGCGCCCCTGGACGGCCGAGGGGATGCGTTCCCGCTGTGGGAATAGCGATTCTCGCGGACGCCACCGAATTGACGTGGAAGGAGGGCCGAGAGGTGAGAGACCCCGCATCGAGACGGGCGTAGCGACGGGGGCCGCGTCGTTGGCCATACGAATCTGCGTCAGCCGCCCCCACGGCACTCTCAAAGCCTGCTGCACGAACGCAACAACGCCAAGCGCTGGTGAGCGTGAAATGTGTTGCGACTGCAACACACACGTGAAGACAGACTGAACAATTAGTGGATCAGGAAATGCGTATGCAGTTGTATTGCAATGACTTATATCGAAGCAGACTCATGTGGCATGGATGCGACAGCCACGGCGGGAGATTTGCGGTGGAGATGAGGTTTATCTGCTACACCAGTCCTCGTATGACTCCCCAAAAATGAGAGGTCCCACCGTGTCCTCGATTCGCGTCGCGTATTTCGCAATGGTAGCTACAGGGTCACTCGCTCTCGCGGCGTGCGGTGATTCGACCGTCGCACCGACCGCTAACATTGCGACTCCCAACCGCCCAGCGTTCAGCGTCACCATCGGCACGGTGCCGACCGTGCGTCGCGACCTTGAGGGTCAGTACTGGGTCTGCAAAGTCGCCAATGCCGGCGCTCCTCAGGAGACGTTCAACTTCACGTACTCCGCGACCAAGCCGGTCGGCTCGACGCAGCCCGACCTCCTGCCGGGCAGCTTCTCGATCGCCAGCGGTCAGTGCGCGATGATCTACTCGATTAACCGGGAAATCCCGGTTGACCGCTACACAGTTACGGTCACCGAAGGTGCGATGCCGAACGCCAACTGGGCGCTCACATCCGCCTCCGCCTATACGATCACGCCGCCGTTCAACTCCACTTTCCTCGGTACGCCGGTGGTCAACGGGCAGGAAGTCAGCGGCACCGGCTTCATTCACGATCAGGGTGCGGTTCTCACGATCACCAATACGTACACGCCGCCGAGGCCATCCTGCACGCTCACCCAGGGCTACTGGAAGAACCATCAGGAAGAGTGGGACGCACAGGGCGAGCGTGTGGTCTGGACCGGTCAGACGTTCTTCAAGTCTGGGCGTACATATGCCCAGATAATGGCGATGAACCCTTCGGGCGGAAACTCGTACATCCAACTCGCCCACCAGTACATCGCGGCGAAGTTGAACGTGAACGGCGGAGCTGACCCTGCGATCGATGCATCGATCACGCAGGCAGAGTCACTGTTCAACAGCCTCTCGCAGGGCACCACGTACATCAAGAATGCCAGCTGGACCAGCCTCGCGACCACGCTCGACAACTACAACAACGGCGTGACGGGTCCGGGACACTGCAACTGAGTCCGGCCCGACCGATCGCCAGTCGGAACAGCATGCGGTAAAAAACAAACGGGGCTCCTGCGAAGGCGCCCCGTTCTGCGTGTATGCCTGATTGTGCGGCATGGACACCACAGTAGGGCTTGGTGCGCGTAGCGAAGTGATGTGTTGCTGCAACAGCAGAGGAGTCCGCCAACAGCAGCTCCTGAAACTAAAAATTCGTATCCATTTGTACAGTAATGATTTACGATAGACGAACTGATGTGGCACTGAGGCGACAAAGCTGGCGGGAGACTTGCGTCTCACGGATGAGTTATATCAGCCTCATCCAACGATTCCCTCTTGCAGAGAGAGCCTCTTACTAATGTCCTCGATTCGCACATCGTATTTGGCGATCGTCGGTCTATCCGCACTCGCGCTGGGCGCCTGTGCAGATTCGACCGTCGCGCCGACCGCCAACATCGCGGCTCCCAATCGTCCCTCGCTGAACGTTGTGGTCGGCCCTGCGCCGACGGGTCGTCGCGAGCTCGAAGGTCAGTACTTTGTCTGCAAGGTTGCCAACGCCGGCGCGCCTCAGGAGACGTTCAACTTCACTTACTCGGCAACCAAGCCGGTCGGCTCGACCCAGCCGGACCTGCTCCCGGGCAGCTTCTCGATCAAGAACGGCGAGTGCGCGAGCATTTACCAGATCAATAAGGAAGTCCCCGTTAAGCCGTACAGCGTCACCGTCACCGAAGGGCCGATGCCCAATTCCAACTGGGCCTTCACCTCGGCAGCCGTCAGCACGATCTCGCCGTACAACTCCACCATTCTCGGCACGGCGGTCGTGAACGGGCAGACCGTCACCGGCACCAGCTTCATCCATGATCAGGGCGCGATCCTGACCATCACCAACACGTACACGCCGCCCACGGGTCAGATCGGCGACTTCGTGTGGGATGATGTGAACGGCAACGGTATTCAGGACTCGGGTGAGCCCGGCATCGCCGGCGTCACCGTGAACCTTGGCGGCGCTGCCTCAGCGACCACCACCACGAATTCCAGCGGCGCGTACCTGTTCACTGGCCTGAGCGCCGGCAGCTACACCGTTACGGTCGATGGCACCACGCTCCCGGCAGGCTACGTTGCGACCGCGACCGGTCAGGGCACGACGGCGACCGACAACAACGGCAGCCCGGCCAGCGTGACACTCGCAACGGGCAGCTCAGTCGATCTGTCAGTCGACTTCGGCTTCACCGCTGCGCGCGGCCAGATCGGCGACTTCGTCTGGAACGACCTGAACGGAAATGGCGTGCAGGATTCCGGTGAGCCTGGCCTCTCTGGCGTCACGGTCACGCTGGGCGGTGCCTCGAGCGCCACCACAACCACGAACGCGAGTGGCGCCTACAGCTTCACGGGGCTCTTCGCCGGCAGCTACACGGTCACGGTTGGAACGCCGAGCGGCTTCTCGGCCAGTCCGTCGGCACAGGGCGGCGATCCGACCAAGGATTCGAATGGCAGCCCAGCGTCGGTAACGCTGGCCACCAACAACAGCTCGAACCTGACCATCGACTTCGGCTTCGTGCCGGATCCGACTGGCCAGATCGGCAACTTCGTGTGGGACGATGTGAACGGCAACGGTATTCAGGACTCGGGAGAACCTGGGATCGCGGGCGTGACGGTCACGCTCTCCGGCACCTCGTCGGCGAGCACCACGACCGATGCTAGCGGCATGTATCTCTTTAGCGGCCTGAAGGCAGGCAGCTATACCGTGGCAGTCACTGCGGCAACGCTCCCGAGCGGCTTTGTTGCGACGCAGACAGGTCAAGGCACCCCGGCGACCGACAACAACGGCACCCCGGGCACTGTGACGCTTGCGACGAGCACGTCTTCCGATCTCTCGATCGACTTCGGGTACACCCGCGCACTCGGCCAGATCGGCGACTTTGTCTGGAACGACCTGAACGGAAACGGCGTGCAGGATTCGGGCGAGCCGGGCCTCGCCGGTGTCACCCTGACGCTGGGCGGCGCCGCAAGCGCCACGACGACCACGAACGCGAGTGGAGCCTACAGCTTCACAGGGCTCTTCGCCGGTAGCTACACCGTCACCGTCGGTACGCCGAGCGGCTTCTCGGCCAGTCCGTCGGCACAGGGCGGCGACCCGGCCAAGGATTCGAATGGCAGCCCGGCCTCGGTCACGCTGGCTAGCAACAACAGCTTGAACCTTACCATCGACTTCGGCTTTGTGCCGAATCCGACCGGCCAGATCGGCAACTTCGTATGGGATGACGTGAACGGGAACGGCATTCAGGACTCAGGTGAGCCTGGTATCGCGGGCGTCACGGTCACGCTCTCTGGCACCTCATCGGCGAGCACGACAACCAACGCCAGCGGCGCGTACCTGTTCAGTGGTCTCAAGGCTGGCAGCTACACGGTCACGGTCACTGCTGCGACGCTTCCCAGCGGCTTTGTTGCAACGCAGACAGGTCAGGGCACCGCGGCGACCGATAACAACGGCAGCCCGGCTGGCGTGACGCTCGCCACAAGCACCTCGTCCGATCTCTCGATCGACTTCGGCTACACCCGCGCCCTCGGCCAGATCGGCGACTTCGTCTGGAATGATCTCAACGGCAACGGCATTCAGGATGCGGGCGAGCCGGGTCTCTCAGGCGTCACGGTGACGTTGGGTGGGGCAAAGAGCGCGACGACGACCACCAACGCGAACGGTGCGTACGCGTTCACTGGCCTGCTAGCGGGCAACTACACCGTCGCCGTCGGCAGCGTGACGGGCTTTAACCCGACAACGGCCAACGCGGGCGCCGACCCGACCAAAGATTCGAACACCAATCCGTCCGCCGTGACGCTGTCGGCGAACAACAGCACCAACTACACGATCGACTTCGGTTTTGTCGCCATCCCCAAGACTGGCCCGTCGTGCACGCTCACGCAGGGTTACTGGAAGAACCACCAGGAACTGTGGGACAAGCAGGGCGAGCGCATTGTCTGGACCGGTCAGACGTTCTTCAAGTCGGGCGTCACCTACGCAGGCATCTACACCATGAACCCGTCGGGTGGCAACTCATACATTCAGCTCGCCCACCAGTACATCGCGGCGAAGCTCAACGTGAACGGCGGATCTGATCCAGTGATCAATGCCGCGATCGCGCAGGCAGAGACGCTGCTCAACAGCCTCCCACAGGGCACGACGTTCATAAAGAACGCGACGTGGACCAACCTCGCGACAACGCTGGACAACTACAACAACGGCGTGACGGGTCCGGGACACTGCAACTAAGTCCGGGCCGACCGGTCCGCACTGGTCGTACGGTGCGTTAGCAAAGAACGGGGCGCCTGCAAAGGCGTCCCGTTCTGCGTTCGTCACCGGAGTGTGTGCCCGCTACGCGCCTGGAGCGCGGGCGATCCTGGAAATACAAACGGCGACCGTATCGAAGTATCCGATACGGTCGCCGTGTGTCGAGTGGGCCTTGTAGGAGTTGAACCTACGACCTCACGCTTATCAGGCGTGCGCTCTAACCACCTGAGCTAAAGGCCCGGGGAGAGCAGCTGAGCCGTTCCACCAGAGCCGAGTAATTAAACCCCGTCGCGCCGAAGCGTCAACGGCTGGACATCACTCGTAATCGTAGTCGTCGTCACTCGCGTCGAGATCATCATCGGCGTCGGGGTCATCGTCGAGATCATCGAGGTCGTCGACGTCATCTTCGTCGTCGAGATCATCCTCGTCGTCGTCATCATCGTCGTCGTCATCATCGTCGTCGTCGTCGTCGTCAACATCATCATCGAAGTCGACATCGTCCTCATCGTCGAGGTCATCTTCGTCGAGATTCTCATCGTCCAAATCTTCATCACCTGCGAGGGCGAGTACCGCGGATGCGGACCCAAACGACGAGACGGCCGGCGACAGCGACATCTCTTCGAGCGCGTCCAGCGACGACGACCCGAACAGCTCCAACATGGGACGGATCTCCTGCGAGATGGTGTAAGGTAGGACCTGCCTTTCAGGTCCGGAAAACGGATGGCGCACGAACGTACTGCGGTGACTCAATACGAAACGGTTCGTCGAACGTTGCACCGCTTATCGGGGAGTATCGACCGGTATCGGCGCGGACGCAACTGCATTTTCCGCAATCGATACCGAATCCTTGCCTAGTCGCGATCGCGATCCCGTTTTGCTTCGCGATTGGTACGCTTGCGGTCGCTGGTAGCCAGCAGTCGCTTGCGCAGGCGGATGCTCTGCGGCGTGATCTCGATCAGTTCATCATCCTCGATGTATTCCAGCGCAACTTCGAGAGTGATTTCGCGCGGCGGTTCGAGCGTGATCATCTCGTCCGAGCTCTTGCTGCGCATGTTGGTCAACTTCTTTTCCTTCGTCGGGTTCACGTCCATGTCGCCGGGACGTGAATTTTCGCCCACCAACATCCCTTCGTAAACCGCATCACCCGGCGTCACGAACAGGGTTGAACGGTCTTGCAGGCTGAACAACGCGAAACCGATAATGGTCCCCGACTCCATCGAGACGAGCACGCCGCGCGTGCGTCCCGACAAATTTCCGGCCCACGATCCGTATTCGAGGAAACGGTGGTGCATGATGCCTGTTCCACGGGTGTCCGTCATGAATTCGCTGCGGTAGCCGAACAGCCCGCGCGCCGGAACACGATACAACAATCGCACCAGGCCCTGACCGGGGTTCTTCATCTCGATCATCTCGGCCTTACGGGGCCCGAGCTTTTCGATGACAGCACCCAGGTAGTCTTCCGGTACGTCGATGGCGAGTTCCTCATACGGCTCAAGACGTTCGCCGTTCTCGTCGCGCTTCGTGATCACGCGCGGCCTCGAAACCTGGAACTCGAATCCTTCGCGACGCATCGTTTCCATCAAGATGGAAAGGTGCAACTCGCCACGGCCGGACACGTTCCACGTATCGGTGCTCTCGCCGTCTTCGACCTTGAGGGCAACGTTGCGCTCGAGCTCCTTGTGCAGCCGTTCACGCAACTGCCGTGACGTGACGAATTTTCCTTCTTTGCCGGCGAACGGCGAGTTGTTCACCTGGAAATCGACACTGATGGTCGGCTCTTCGACGCTGATGCCTTCGAGTGCATCCTGATGCTCGGGATCGGTGAGTGTTGCACCGATTTCGACGTTCTCGAAGCCTGCGATGAGCACGATTTCGCCCGCCGTGGCTTCCTGCAGCTCGACCCGCTCGAGTCCTTCAATGCCGTACAGCTTGGACACGCGCGCGCGCTGCGGTGGTTTGTCGCTGTTGAACGGAATGTGCATGAACGAATCGCCGGTGCGGATGGTACCGCGTCCAATGCATCCGATGGCGAGCCGGCCGAGATAGTTCGAATAGTCGATCGTCGAGACGAGCATCTGAAACGGACCATGTTCTTCCGCCGGCGGCGGCGGCACGGTCTTGATGATCGTGTCGTACAGCGGCACGAGATCCACCGCTGGCACGTCCATGTCCATCGTTGACGTTCCTTCTCTTGCGCTCGCATACACGACTGGCGCATTCAACTGCTCCTCAGTCGCTTCGAGTTCGATGAAGAGCGACAACACTTCGTCGTGCACGCGCAACGGATCGGCGCCGGGGCGGTCGATCTTGTTGATGACGATGATCGGCGTGCGGCCGAGTGCGAGTGCCTTGCGCAACACGAAGCGCGTCTGCGG
>JBKJTE010000069.1:0-5154 GCA_046590495.1 Gemmatimonas sp.
CGTAGAGCACCCAGATTGCGCCCGCAGCCATTGCGGGAACGAGTGGCACGAAGATCGTGCCTGAGTCGACACCCAACGCACTCGCCACGCGAGCTGTCGGTCCGCCCCACGGCAGAATGTTCATCACTCCGCCCGCCATCATGGTGACGCAGGCGAGAATGAGCGGACGAATGCCAAGACGCTGGTACAAAGGCAACATCGCTGCGGTGGTGATCATGTACGTCGTCGAGCCGTCGCCATCGAGCGACACCAGCAGTGCGAGCACCGCGGTGCCGACGACGACTTTCATCGGATCGCCGTGCACGACGCGCACGATGGCGCGCACGAACGGTTCGAAAAGACCGGCGTCGATCATCACTGCGAAATAGAGAATCGCAAAGGTGAGCATGACACCGGTGGGCGCGAGCTTCGTCACGCCGGCCAACATCATCTGGCCAAGCTCTTTCGAGAAGCCGCCGATGACACCGAACACGATCGGAACGAGGATCAGTGCCGTGAGTGCGGACAGTCGCTTGGTCATGATGAGCACCATGAACAGCACGACCATCGCGTACGCGAGAAACGTCAGCATGTGCAAATCATCACGGCCGCACCGGCGCGAGGGGCAACACGATGTGCGACGGATATGCCGCGCTGTGTTGAATCGTGATGTCGCTGTTGATCATGCGTCGATTTTTTCCCAATGGCTCGCCGGTGTTCGGATTCACGTCAAAGCGCGGGAAGTTGCTGCTGGAAATGTCGACGCGAATGCGATGTCCCTTCTTGAACACGTTGGCCGTCGGGAACGGCTCGATTGTGAACTGATAGATCTGTCCGGGCTTGAGCATCACCGCATGATCACGCGTCGCACGATACCGACCGCGGATGATGGCGTCGGTGAGATTCATATCGAAGCCACCCGGCCACACTTCACTGTTGGGATAGACGTCGACCAACTTGGCGGTGAAGTCGGCATCGACGGTTGTTGCTGATGCGTGCAGCACGACTTTGATCGGCCCGATGATCGTCATGTCTTCCGTCAGCGGTTCCGTTTGAAACACGACGACGTCGGCACGTGAACGGAGCGGCAGATACGGCGGCTTCGACGCCGGAAAGCGAACGTCTTCGCGCTGATCGTATGCGCCGTCTTTCAAACGCGCCGATGCACCACCGCCGATGGTCGGCACGGGATGGTGCGGGTCGAACGTGTACGTGGTTGACGAGGACGCTTCCTTCGGCTTGACCGTGGTCAGCGATCCGTCCGCGTGGAAGTAGTACGGCACCATTTTCGTACCCGGCAGCGGCCACGCATTCGCATCGCGCCAGTATCCACCGTGAAAGAGTCGACCGTCCACATCCTTGTGACCATCACCGGTTCCCATGACAAAAATGCGCACTGGCGATTCCTTCTCGACGCCGGTCTCTTTCCCCTTGAGGAAATGATCGAACCACCGTACGTGAAATTCAGTGGCGAAATCATTGATCGCCGCGCTGTCGCCGAATGACACGTCACCGGCATAGAGGCGCGTATTGCCGCTGTGCGTCCACGGGCCGACGAGCAGGCGCTGTGGCGTCTTCTTGATCTTGCCGAGTTCGACAAAGTTCTTGAACGTGCCAGCGAGGAAGATGTCGTACCATCCGCCGATGTGCAGCATCGGGATATCCGACGTTTCCGCATAGTGCTCGTCCCACGCCAGCATCGGATCGCGCCAGAACGCGTCGTAGTCGGCATGCTCAAAGAAGTCCATGTACCAGCCTTCGAACGCGGGTACTGCCGACAACGGATTGAGTCCACGTCGCATCGGCTGCACGTCGTACCAATCTTCAACTTTCTCTTTCTCGAGCAGCTTCTTCACCGACTCGGTGCGCGCGTCAGCCAGCATCTGTGTCCACGCCCAGGTGATCTGACGCCCCATCTCGTACGTGCCACGGTAGCGCACCCCATGATCCCAACCGTTCGACAAGCCACCCATGTTGATGATGGTGGTCTTGAGGGAAGGGGGGTGCATGATTGCTGCGCCGGCCTGCATGTGCGCGTCAAACGATGTCCCCCACATGCCCACTGCTCCGTTCGAATACGACTGCTTCGCGAGCCATTCGATCGTGTCATAGCCATCGGTCGCGTCTTTCGGCTGCACTTTCATGAAAATGCCTTCGGACTTATAACGCCCGCGTATATCCTGCAGGGCAACCACATATCCGCGTTCGGCGAAATACGGTGCCTGCGGTGCGCGCGCGATCTTGTCGTACGGCGTCCGCAGAAGCAGCACGGGAAACTTCTCGCTCACGGGGGCGCCGTTGCGTGCCGGGCGCCAGATGTTGGTCGCCAGCTTCGTGCCGTCGCGCATCGTGATCATCACATTCTGTTCGGTCAGCACGGCGTCGTACTGCTTGGGCGACGTCCGCATGTTCGGCGGCAGCCGTACGGGCTCGCGCGGCAGCGGGACCGGCCTATTGAGCGGATCGGCCTGAGCGTCCACAAGAAATGGGACCAGCAGTGCCAGAATGAGGGGGGTCGTGACGAGGCGGCGTCGAGTGTTCTTCATTCGGAGAATATGCGGCGCAGACCGGCGACAGTCGAACTTGCCAGAGCGAACCATCGACAAGAGATCCAATGCATCGGTGACGGCGTAATCACCTCGAGAACGCCAATCACGGTCCTCTGGCCAAACGGCTGTCGTGACCCAAGAGGTATCAGTCAAAAAGGCCATGCAATTCAATCACTGTAATTTCACGACCTTGGTACTGCGCTCGACGTGGCGCGCCAGCACAGCGTTCGTCTTCGCACTTTCGCTGCCGCTGGCCGTCCACGGGCAGGGCGCACCAGTTCGCCCGACTCGTGATAGTACACGCGGTAGCATGCGCGACAGCACACGCGTGCAAGGACTCGATTCCCTCAAAGTCATCGGTCGCTACGAAAATCTCACGGGTGTCGCATCGACGGCGTCACAAGGACGAATTGGCGCCGCCGATCTGCGCGCACGTCCGCTCGCACGTGAGGGCGAACTGCTCGAGGCGGTGCCGGGGATGATTCTCACGCAGCACAGTGGCGACGGCAAAGCGAATCAGATGTTTGTGCGCGGATTCAATCTCGATCACGGTACCGACTTCGCGACGCGCGTTGACGGCATGCCGGTGAATCTGCCGTCGCACGCACACGGCCAAGGCTATTCCGATCTCAACTTTCTGATCCCCGAACTCGTTCAATCCATCGACTACAAGCTTGGTGTGTTCCACGCGGAACTGGGCGATTTCGGCAGCGCCGGTGGCGCAAACTTTCAGCTGCTGAATCGGCTCGACAAGCCGTTTGCAACCGCCAGTGGCGGCGCAAACGGATTTGCGCGACTCATCGCCGGTGGATCACAACGCGTTGGTACTGGCGACCTGCTCGTTGGCGGTGAAGCGAAAGCGTACAACGGGCCGTGGGATATCGGAGAACAGCTGCGCAAGTACAGTGGTATGGCGCGCTACTCGTGGAGACGCGGATCGTCGCGCTTCTCGTTACTTGGGATGGCGTATCACAACAACTGGCGCTCGTCCGATCAGATTCCGCTGCGCGCGGTGCAAGCCGGCAGCATCAATCGCTTCGGGCAGATCGATACCACACTCGGCGGCGCACAAGGACGTTACAGTCTCTCCGGCGAATGGATACGCGCGCACGGCAGCACGCTCGACGAAGTGCAAGTGTACGGCATCTCGTCGCAATTCGATCTGCTTTCGAACTTCACCTATCTGCTGGACGATCCAAGCAAGGGCGATCAGTTCAATCAGCACGAGAATCGCATCATCAGCGGTGTGAATGCGAAGCGTCGCTACATGACATCGATGTTTGGTGTCGGGCAGCTGCTCACCATCGGTGTGCAAAGCCGTCTCGATGTGGTGAACGGTATCGGCCTCTATCGCACACTCAATCGTCAACGCGTGAGCACCGTGCGTCAGGATGACGTGCGTGAGCTTGGCAGTGGATTGTATGTCGAAGCGGAGTCGCGTTGGCAGCCTTGGTTCCGTTCAGTGCTTGGTGCGCGTGTAGATGCGTATTCGTTCAACGTGCGTGGCGACCGCGTTGAGAATTCCGGCAGCCGCAGTGCGTCGATTGGCAGTCCGAAAGCGTCGCTGATTTTCACACCGACGCAAAAAGCGGAGTTCTACGTCAGTGGTGGACTCGGGTTTCACAGCAACGATGCGCGTGGCACGACGATCACCGTTGATCCAGTTACTGGCGATCCGGTTGATGGTGTGAATCCACTGGTCCGCTCGCGCGGTGGCGAAGTTGGACTCCGTCTTACACCAGTTGAAGGCTTTCGCTCGACGTTGGTCTACTGGGCGCTCGCGTTGAACAGCGAACTGCTGTTTACCGGCGACGGTGGTACGACCGAGCCATCGGCTGGCAGTCGTCGCAGTGGTGTGACGATCGCGAACTTCTACCGTCCGATTCCACAGCTGTCGCTCGATGCCGACGTTTCCTTTGCGAACGCCCGCTTCACTAGTGTTGCGCCGAGCGAGACGAACATCCCCGGTGCACTGGAGAATGTGATCGCCGCCGGAATCACCTGGCAGTCGTCAGTGCGCGGTGTCTTTGGTGCAGCCCGCGTACGCCACTTCGGTGCGTATCCACTCATCGAAGACAACAGCTCGCGCGCTACTCCTACGACACTGCTCAATGCCGACGCGGGCTATCTGTTCAAGTCGGGTGTGCGTGTGCAGCTCACGTTGCTCAATGTGCTGAACGAACGCGCGAGTGACATTCAGTATTTCTACAACTCACGGCTGCCGGGCGAGGCCGCGGGCGGTGTGGGTGATGTGCATTTCCATCCGGTGGAGCCGAGGCAGTTGCGAGTGAGTCTGGCGTGGGGGATGTAGTGGAACTTGGGGGATGGGGGATGGGGGATGGTGGATGGGGAATGGGGAATGGGGACAGGGTCACGGACGGTAGACCCAGGCGGACCGCTGAGGGCTGGTGTCGTGACTGTAGCCGCCGGTAATTAGCACACGGCCTGCGTTGACGAGCGCGACAGCGGAGAATTGGCCAGCGAGCTTCCCGTCGCTCGCGACGAGCGAGAATGAGTTCGTCTTCGAGACATACTCCTCGGCCACTACAGCACCGCCTGCGATGAGCACATTGCCATTCGGCAAGAGAACAGAGCTGCCGTTGTGTTTGTAACGCGTGCGTTGCAT
>JBKJTE010000301.1:0-18987 GCA_046590495.1 Gemmatimonas sp.
GATCGGCGAAATCATGAACGCGGTGCCGAGTCTTGGACTCGACCGCGCCTTCCGTCGTGAAATCGGGTTGACGCTCGACGAGTTGAGCGAAGAGTGGAAACAGGCGATGTCGGCGAAGTATCTCCCGATCATCGCCGATCTCCAGCGTCCGCGCGCGTTCGCCGAGCCACTGCTCTCGCAGCGGCGTTCGGGGAGCATT
The DNA here is from genome assembly GCA_046590495.1 of Gemmatimonas sp. Lineage (GTDB taxonomy): Bacteria > Gemmatimonadota > Gemmatimonadetes > Gemmatimonadales > Gemmatimonadaceae > Gemmatimonas. Next base: position 200 of record JBKJTE010000301.1, read on the forward strand.
GCAAATCTCTTCGTCGCTCCGTCGCTGTCGCCCGATGGTAAGTACATCTCGTACATCGCGTACGGCAGCCTGCTCAAGGGCGAAGTTTTCCCGGAGCTCTATCTCGCCAACGCGCAGACGGGAAAGCGCATCACGCGCCTCGTCAAGACGACCACAAATCCCGACTTCGAACAGTTGCGATTCATCTACTCGCAGCCGGAGTTTTCGCCGGACGGCAAGCTGCTCGCGTTTACCGGACAGCGCGGTGGACGCGATGTGTTGTATCTGCTCGATGTCGCAAAGCGCGATATCGTCCGACGTTTCGATGTGCAACTCGATCAGGTGCTCAGCCCGACGTTCTCACCTGACGGTCGCAAGATCATCTTCAGCGGCATGAAGCACGGCATCAGCGACCTGTACATGGTGTCGCTCGATGCACCCGGGGTGCAGCAACTCACCAAGGACATGAACGGTGATCTGCAGCCGCAGTGGTCACCTGACGGAAAGACGATCGCGTTCGCAAGTGATCGCGGCGACGACACGGACTTCTCGATCCTCAAGATCGGCAAGATGAAGATCTGTCTCTACGACGTGGAGACGGGCAAAGTCGAAGTGCTGCCGGGTCAGGGCGGACTGAATATCAATCCGCAGTGGGCGCCAGACGGAAAGAGCATCGCGTATCTCTCCGATCGCACAGGGATCTCGAATCTTTATTTGTACGAGACCGCATCGAAGCTTCACTATCAGCTGACCAATGTCGCCGGCGCAATCAACGCCGTCGCAGAAAACTCACCGGCGATTACGTGGGCGCATGGCGCCGACCTGCTCGCGTTTGTTTACTACGAGAAGGGCGAGCACGCGATCTGGAAGATTCCGAATCCGCGGTCGCTCAAGCGCGAGCCGTTCAAACCTGGTGTGCCGAACGCACTGGTCGCACAGGCCCCGGGGCTCGCGCCGGTCGTCGCAGCGCCGGCGGCTCCACTGCCTCCGGTAGATCCGACAGCGCACCTCGTGCGCGGCGCAGTACGCGACACCGCCGCCTCGCGGCAGTCGTTCTACCGTCCGCAGAACACGGACCTGGCGCGTGCCTCGAACGACCTGCCGCAGGTCACGCTGGCCAAGATGGGCGAACAGATCAGCGTGCGCGCGATGATGGACAGCTTCGACTTCAACCTGCCGGACACAACGCGCTTTCGTGACACGCGCTACAAGGTACGCTTCACGCCGGAATACATCGCGCAGCCGAACATCGGCTATCAACAGGGTGGTTTCGGCCAAGGGACTTATGGCGGCACCACGATCGTGCTCAGCGACCTGCTTGGCGATCATCGTCTCGCACTCTCGGGCGCAATCAATGGGCAGCTGAGCGACGCGCAGGTGTTCGTTGGCTACACCAGTCTTGGTAAGCGCTTGCAGTACACCACGGGCGTGACACAGCAACCGATTTACCTGCTGTCGAACGCCACGCAGACGCAGGTTGGCAACAACCAGTTCGCGCAGACGCAGGAGATCAACCGACTGGTGCTGCGCGAAGTCTTTGCGACGGCGCTCTATCCACTGAACCGATTCACCCGCTTCGAACTCGGCGCGCGTTTTGAGAACGTGGACCAGCAGGTGTTTCCTTTCACACGCGTAGTCGACTACACGTATGGTTACGCGAGCGGATACGAGCGCGGCGCAACGCGCAACGTTGCGTCGGCGAACTGGGTGTCGCCCTATGTTGCGTGGGTTACGGACAACACGCTCTTTGGCTACACCGGGCCCATCTCCGGCAAGCGTGTGCGTTTGCAGGTGGAGCCCAATGTCGGCACGTGGCGCTGGACCGAGTATCTCGCCGATGCACGCGCCTACGTTCCGATTCTGTTCAACTATGTCACCTTCGCGACGCGCTTCACCAGCAGCTTGGCCATCGGCAAAGATGAGAGTCGGTTTCCGAAGTGGCTCGGGCGCCCCGACTACATTCGCGGCTACAATCGCGACGATCTGAGCAACGTGCAGTGTAGCGGGCTTCCGACCGATGCAAACTCGCAGTGCAACACTGTCGAGACGATCGGCAGTCGCGTGGCGTTTGCCAACGCAGAACTCCGCTTTCCGATCATCCGCGCCATGAACTCCAGACTGCTCCCGATCGGACTGCCACCACTCGATGGTCTGATTTTCTACGATGCAGGCGTGGCGTGGTCGCAAGGGCAGACGGTCACGCTGTCCCAGCCGTCGACGTACGACTTCTCCAAGCAGCGCGCGCTGCTCCGCAGCTATGGCTACGGCTTCCGTCTCAACCTGTTCAACATCGCCATAGTGCGTTGGGACTGGGCGGTGCCGTTGAATCGCCCAAACACGAAGGGGTTCGGCACGTGGTTCTTTGGCGCGAGCTACTAGCGGATCGTATTTGAAGTTGGGGTAGCACCGACCCGGTCGCGGCGCCGGGTCGGTCAGGCGGACGGAGGGCGTGTAGGCAGCGCGCGGCTCACTGAGCCAATTGTGCTCCTGTTCGCTTGCTTCGCCGACTGATTGGCCGTACTGACTGTGCCATGGCAAATGACGTGTGGTCCGCGCTTGTAAAAGGATGCGTTGCGTTCTCGCACACCCAGGCGGGAAGTCTCGTCCGCACATCCTTGAAGGACACGGGTTCGTTAGTGAGCTCACTCATTCCCGGATCAACGGGAATCGCGAAGGACCGACTCGCAAAACTCAAGAAGGACCTGAGCGCAGCAGGTGACGCATTCGCGCCAATCAAGAAGGCCGTCGACGCGGAGTCGACGAAAGCGACGGACGCGGTCGCGCGAATGGCGAAAGAGCTGGACAACGATCCGTTCACGTGGGAAGCCGCAACGCGCGCTGCGACGGAACTCTCGTACGTGCTGATTTCCCTCGACACAGCTCTCGATATTGTCGCGAAGAAGGCGGCCGAGCCCGAGCCGAACCTGGTCACCCGTCGACAACTCGAAGATCAGATCCGGAACATTCGCGAGCCTTGGGTCGCGCCGTTTCGCGCACTGGGCGCAGGAACGTCGGCCGGCTTCGACGCGCTGTGCAAGACCCTTCTCCACATGGACAAGGCCGGCGAGAGGTTTGCGAATCAGCTGACGTGGTCGCGCGACCAGAAGCGGCTCGCGCTGACCCTCGGCGCGCTGGGACCGATCGGTGTCGGTACGCCCGGACCGCGCGGCGCTGCACCGCTCAGTCTCGATGGCGTGGAAGTCGAGGCGTTCTTCAGCTACCTCACCACCGCAACGCTCGGCATCGCGATCCGCACGCGCCTGCGCAGTGGTTTGCGTGGCGACAAGATGCTCCAATCCATCATTCCCGAGCAGGCGCCCACGGCCAACTCGAATTCCGTCGCGATCGCCCTCGACACCAAGGATGGACTGACGTTCGGCGAAGGACCGAATCGCAAGATCGTCCTGCCCGTCCGCTTCAATTTCCCCGGCATCGAACTGCGCGAGATGTCGTTGGCGCGTCCGATCGGCAAGGACGAGAACAGCGGCCGCATCGACCTGATGGTCACCGTCGCCGGGAAACTTGGCGAAGTGTTTGGTGTGGTCGCCGAAGGCGGCGGTGTCATCATCCGCTGGACCGGAGATGCGAATTCGGCCGTCGAGGTGCTGCCCAAACCACCGACTGGTACGGGACTGCGTCTCAAGACCGGCATCGTCACCGGTGGCGGATACCTGCGCTACCGCGAGGACGCGGGCGAATACGGCGGCGTGCTTGATCTGCAGTTCACGAAGATCGGGGTCACTGCCGCGGGACTCATCACGTTCGATCCGTTCTCGCTCGTGCTTGTGATTGGCGTGCACTTCTTTCCCAAAATCGAGCTGAGTTACGGATTCACGCTGAACGGATTGGGCGGCATCATTGCGCTCAACCGCGGTCTGTCCATCGATGAACTGGCGAAAGGATTGCAGGAAGGCGCGCTCGATCAGTTGCTCTTCCCGAGTGACCCGATCGCAGCAGCGCCCAAGATGCTCGATCGCATAGGAAAGATCTTTCCGCCACGCAACGGTGCCGTCGTCGTCGGACCAATCGCCGAGTTGGGGTGGGGTTCGCAGGCGGGCTTTGTGAAGGCGAAGATCGGCGTGGTACTCGCGCTTCCCAATCCCATGCTGGTGGTGCTGGGCGTCATGAGCGTCATCGTCCCGTCTCCCGATGTGCCAGTGTTGTTGCGCACGGTCGATCTGCACGCTGAGTTGATGATCGCGATCACGCCGGAGTTCATGGTCACGCGAGTCTCGCTCGTGAAATCCAAGCTCGCGAACATGACGGTGTCCGGCGACCTCGGGCTGTTTGTGAAGTGGACCGGCAGCGCGGAGTTTGCGATCTCGGTCGGTGGTTTCTTTCCGGGATACCTGCCACCGCTCCAGCTGGCCGGATTGCGCCGCATCGCAGTGGAAGTGTCACCACCGATTCCGTGGCTGACCGTTCGTGCCGAGGCGTATTTTGCGATCACTGCGAGCACGTTGCAGTTCGGTGGCCGGGTGTCGCTCACGGCCGATCTCGGGATCATTGGCGGCAAGGCGTGGATTGGGGTGGATGCCCTTTTCTTCTGGACGCCGCATCTGCACTTCGTCTTCGAGATTGACGCCGGTATTGAACTCACCGCACTCGGTGAAACGATCGCGGGGGTGCGGTTCCAGGGGCGCTTGGCGGGTATGACACCGTGGCGTCTTGAGGGACACGCGAGCGTCAAGATTCTCCTCTGGACCGTGCCATTCGAGCTGGGGCCGATTGAGTGGGGCGAGAAGGACGTCGCGCCGGTTCCTGCTGTCTCGCCCGTGCACGTGGCGGCTGAAGCCCTCCGCGCAGACGCGGCATGGAAGCCACAGCTGCCGTCGGGCACCGATACGTTGGCGCGCTTCCGCGAAGACGAGCTGGCCCCCTCGTTGGTCCATCCGCTTGGTGCCTTGGAGGTGAAGCAACTCCGCGTCCCGTTCGAAACAGATCTCGACCGCATTGGATCGAGTCCGGTCACGTCGCGTCGCGTGCACGTGGCCGACCCACAGGTTGGCAGCATTGCGGGGCACGTGGTGTCGCACGCCACCGATCAGTTCGCGCCGGGTCAATTCAAGGATCTCACCCGCGATCAGCAGACCTCGCGTCCGGGCTTCGAAGCGTTTCCGTGCGGCATCCGTGTCGCCGCCAACAGCAGCGCGACATTCGGCACGCCCAGCTCGGTGACGTACGAGTGGGAGACCAGGTACCCGCACGAATCGTTCGGTCGTCAGCGCTCCGCCTTTGCGCAGCTCGGCATAATGGCGGCAGCCGTCCTGCAGGCGAACGCGGTGTCCATGGCGTCGCGCCAATCGGCGAACCCGTACATGCCATCACAACCGGATCCCGCGCCGCTGACGATCGCCGACACCGGACGCGTCCGCATCGTTCGGCGCGATGATCTGAGCACGGTGGCCGACGCGCCAGAAACCATGACAACGACCGAGGCCGTCGACCGACTCAATGCGTTGGCGTCGTTGCACGGGAATGCCCTTCAACTTATGACCGCCTGACAGATGCCCGGATCACTCAGCAGTGCACGCGGTTTTGTCACGAACGCGTTCTCGTCGGCGCTGACGACTCCGTTCGTGCCCGAGAATACGGTCTTTGGCGAGTACACGTTTGTGCCGTGGGCGCGCACCGGCTTGGCCGCAGCGCAGGAGTCGGCGGGCGCGGACCCGCTTCGTGCGACGGTGCGCGTGTCACTCACAGTCAAAGACGACGCGGCCACGTCTGAAGTTGTGGAACGGACGCTGGTGGTGCGTGGGCCCGGCGACGTCATCGGACTCGACCCGGTACAGATCATTCGGCGACTTCCCGCGCCTGGCACCATCGACGCTGAAGAGAGTGTTCTCGCGCACATCGAGTTCGACCGCCCGGAGCTGCCGTGGCTCTTCTCGCCATTCGCATCCGACAGCAACCGTATACCACCGTGGCTCGCGATGGTGGTGTGTGATGCGACGCGTTCCACCGAGCAACCCGGTCCGCCAGGACTTCCTCGACAGCTCCGGACGCACTTAGGCGAGTTGCAGTCGCTGGACGACTCGTGGGCATGGGCGCATGCACAGGTCGTCGGCCCGGGTGATGGCGTGCCAACCGTCGCCGATCGTCTGTCTGCGAGCTACGGACCCGTTAATCTCTCACGGTTGCTGTGTCCGCGAAAGCTCGACCACAGCACGCACTACATCGCCGCACTGGTTCCAGCATTCGATTGTGGTCGACAGGCCGCCCTCGGCGCCCTCGGCGGCACTCTCGATCCGGCGTGGATTCGGGCCGCCGATGGCAGCGATGCAGACAACGAGATCGTACTCCCGATTTTCGACAGCTGGCACTTTTCAGTGGCCGATCGCGGCGATTTTGAGGAACTCGCCACGCGATTGCATGGCGTTGTCGCCCCATGGAATGTGGGCCGTCGTCTGATCGACGTCAGTGAGCCTCGCGGTAACGTGACCGACCTCGTTGCCGGTGACAACGGAGCCATCCAAGTGTTGCGTTGCGCGCTGGTGTCGCCGATACCCGTGCCCGTCGATCAGCCACCGGAATCGAGTGCGTGGTCCGTCGCTAAGCGTGATGAACTCCGCACGGAAGTGGACCGATCCAACGCCGTCGACAATAATTTGCCGCGTGTGGGTGCACGCCTCTACGCGCAGTACCAGCGCGGGAAGCATCAGGTGGGCCCAGTGTTTGGGGAACCACCACAAAGCGCCGACGCCGCAGACAGCGATTGGTTTGCCCAGCTCAACACGTCGCCAATGCACCGATTGATTGCCGGTCTCGGCACGCGCGTCGTGCAGCGCAATCAAGAGCAATTGATGCAGTCGGCGTGGGCACAGGTCGGCGAATTGCAAAAGGCGAATGCTGCGTTAGTCCGCATGCAGTTTGGCCGGTACGTGGGTGAGTCGTTGCATCGAAATCATCTGACACGACTCGGCGTCGGCGAACTGACGCAACTGATGCGCGGCGTACACGGGCGCGTATCCGCGAGCGGGACGGCCCTGACGGTGCACGGCGTACTCGCGCGAAGCACGTCGACGCCGGCCGCCATGACTGCCACGTTTCGTCGCCTCTCCCGAGTGCGTGGGCCACTTGCGCGCTTCGTCGCGCCCGCTGAATCTGAGGCGCTCAAGGCGATCGTCGCTCCCGGACAGACGTATCGGGATTTTCGGCGGAGCTATGTGGAGCTGGACGGGGTGCGGACGCTTTCACCGAGCGCCATTGCATCGCTCCCAGCGGCGCTGGTCGCACGGAAGCTCGGCGTGTCTGAGGCGGTCGCTTCTGCGACACTCACGCGGCGACTGGCGGATCGCGGCACGGTGTCGGTGGCTGATCGGCTGTCGCAACCGGTGTCCAGTTGGCGGATTCCAGTCGGCACCGTAGACCTCGCACTGCGCTCCGCGACGGCCATCGCATCGCAAGTCGACCTCGCCATGCCGTCGAATTTCGCTCGCGAATCTGCGCGCGCTGAAGCGCTGGCTCCATTGCTGGTTGGCGTGGCGAACAGCTCCGTGCCCGACGCTTCCATTCGGGCAAAAAACGCGCTCGCTCGCATTTCCGGTCGACTGCCGTTTTCCGGAATTCCGCCCAACGCGGGCGTTCCGGTCAATATCGGCAACGCAGTGATTGGTGGTGGTACGGTCTTCGCCAAGCCGCGCGTCGTCGCCAACCGTGTTGCCGCTGCGTCGGCATCAGCGAGTGCGGTGTCAGCCGTCTCTGCGCCAACGCTGCAGCCTCGCGCGCGATTCGAAACCGTTGCGTCGCGGGATATCACAGCAACCTTGATCGCATCGAGAGCGCTCGCGTTCACGGACGTCGCCCAATCGCTATCGCAACTCATGCTCGGGGTCGGTGTCTCGGCCCTCCCCCGGACGCCGGATCGCCCCGCGCTCACTTTCACGCGAACTGCGCTTCTCGCTACGGTAGCGCCAGCCTCAACCTCGACCAGATACGCTGGCGTTCGTCTCGGTGTGCTGCCGGGGTGGCTGCCACCGAATTGGTTCGCCGACGGTCGCGTCGCGCCGATCATGGCGGCACCTCACTTCGATCACGCCATGTTTGACGCGCTGAACACGTATGACCGCGATTGGCTCATCCCCGGTCTCGGCAGTATTCCATTTACCGACTTTGTGACCGTCCTCGAAACGAACCCGGTCTTTACCGAGACTTTTCTGCTGGGCTTGTCAGATGAGATGGGTCGCGAGCTGCTTTGGCGCGGCTATCCTACGGACCAGCGCGGCACCTACTTTCGCCGCTTCTGGCAACGAAACGCTGACGAGCTGACGGCCGACATTCATCGGTTTGGTCCAACACCGTTGGGATCGCATCTCGCGGGCAGCGGGCGCGGACTTGTGGTGCTCGTGGTGCGCGGGGAAGTCGTGCGCCGCTACCCGGACGCGATGCTGTTGGCGATGCGCGCCGACAAGACGCCGGACGCGGAGGGACGTCCACGCTTCAGCGCCGACCCCAACGATACGGCAAAGCTGCTCTTTCACCACCATCTGGAACCCGACATCCTGCTGATAGGATTCGATTTGTATCTGAGCCAGATCCAGTCGGAGCCGTGGTGGTTCTTTCTCGCGGAAAATCCGAGTGCGCCGCGTTTCGGCTTGGACTTGCCCGGCGACGGCAACGGACCGGCCGCGAACGGTGTGCAGCGAAACAATCTCGATTGGAATGACCTCGGACCGTTGTCGCATGACCGGTTTCTCAACACGGCTGCGCGCTCACTGAAAATCATCGACGGCGGCGGTGCGCCCGTACGTTGGCCCGATCACGCCGGCGTGGTCGCCCGCACGTTGCTGCAGAGTCCATTTCGCGCCGCGTTCAACGCGCTCAAACTCATCACGCCGCGGGTCTGACGACATGGCCGATGTAACCCTCGCGGAGCTCCGTCAATGGCAACGGAGTGTCGCCACCACTACCGATACGCGCGATGCACTGAACGCCAGTATCGTGGCACGAACGGCCGAACTGCGCACCATCGAAACGCAGATCGCCGACCTGCAGGTGCGTGGTGCGGCCACGACCGCTTTGCAGAAAAAGCGCGCGCGACTCACCGATGCGCGAGCGGCCGACGTCGAGCAGTTCGGCGCCGCGACTGAACGGCTGCGTGACATCCTGAACGGCGTGGGTGTCGACGCAGGCGACGCTGATGCGACGGTTCCGCTCATGTTGCTGCCAGTGCGTCTCGAAACGCGCTACTCCGATGATCGAGCATCGCTGCGCGTGCGCATTTATCCGGACGACGTGCATATCGACGCGCTCGATCGCGGAATCAGCGACGAAGAAAGCGCGGCCGGTGTCACCTACTGGACCGCGGTGTGGCGCGCGTCGGATAACGCCACCGCCGCCGAGGCGTGGCGCACGCTGGTGCGGTCCGTTGGACAACAGCGCGCACAGTGGGTCGTGCGCGAGCTTCGGCCCATCAATTTTGAGCAGCGCGCCGACGCAGCGGCGCCTGCGTTCCGAAGCGTAACGCCCCGTTCCAAGCGCCCGGCCGTAGCTCGGCTGCTGCCGGACGCGTTCTCCGCCGTCGTCATCCAAGGCGGGCAACGGCGCACCGTTACCGGTCGTGCAATTCTTCCTGAAGTCACCGTTGGCCTGTTCGCGCCGGATCAAACGGAACTGAGTAGTGTCCTCGGTGCGCAGGTGGTTGTCGGTGCGGAATGGTTGGCCGACTACGACGAGGCGGTGCGCGTTGGCATGGCGATCACGGTGCCGCTGCCGGTGCCCGGAACCAAAGTCGATCGCCTGTTCGTGTATGGGGTGCGGCGCAGCCTGCAGCCGAAGCAAGCAACGGCCGAACTCGCGGACCTGCTCGAATCGCATCGCTGCGTCGGCGGTCTCGCGTTTGTGCCGCAAGGCACGCCGACCAACAATACCGAGAGCAATCGCGCGGGCTGGCAAGGTCGCATCGAATCGCGGGCACCGGTACCGGATGTCATCGCGATCGACCCGCGCTCGAATGCAGCGGTGCTCGCGAGCGCGCTGGGCCTCGCGCCCGTGGTGCTCAGCGAACTCGATCACAGCGACGAGCGCGAACAGGCGCGCGCGCAGGCAATGAACGTCGCGCTCTGGGGCCCGTCGTGGGGCGGATTCCTGGACAAGATCAATCGTGTGACGAAGGATGGCGCAACGCTCACCGACGCAGCGCGCGAAGACACGCGAGCATTTCACCGCGACGTCGTGCGCGGGCGCGGACCGTTACCCGCTGTGCGCATCGGCAATCAGCCGTACGGGATTCTCCCCGTCAGCAGCACGTCGCGTTGGCGTCCGGATCGTTTCGAGGCCGGCCTGTTGCCGATTCTCACACGTCTGCGCGAGAAGTGGCGTCAATCGCTTCCCAACGTGCCACGACTCGGCGTTGGACCGATCGACAAGACCTTCCTCGAATTGCTTGGATCAACGCCGGTTTCCGTTGAGCTGCGGGTGCGCACCGTCATTGCATCCGAGTTTGCGCAGCTGGGTCGCGAGGTATCCGGAAGCGAGCAGTCCGATGTCGATCTTGAACGCATGCTCGAAGAAATGATCTGGGAGGACGTGATCGCGAACGCGAGCCTCGTGCATCCCAGCGGATCGATGGGCGAGGCGCGACCGCTCTCGTTGCCGCTCGCCGTGGACAACGATTCGGCGTTCATCGACGCGCTGCTCAACGACCGTTCGCGGACTGCGACCAGCGTGTTCCAGGCGTTGCTCGAGTTGGCGTGGGATGGTGCGGGGAAGGCAGTCGTCAAAGACTCGGCGAATGGCCGGTTATCGGAAGTCGCACGCAACGCTACGACACTGTCAGCTGTCGATCGGGATCAGACGCTCGCGGTCGCGACGCAAGCGGCAACGACGTCGTCCGTCGCGCTCTTCGCCGCAGCAAATCGCGTGAGCGCGACGTTCTCCGGCATCGCGCCGACTCTTGCTGAGTTCCAGCCAGTGCCGGCGCAGGCGCGTTCATACGCCGAGCTCACCCTCGAATCGACGAATGTGTCGGCACGTGCGGAACTGGGGCTCTACGGCGTGCACGCGTGGTTGCAGTCGCAAGGCCGGTTGAACGAGCTGCGCGAGGCACTTGGCGAGTTGCGCTCGACGTCGCTGGACGAGCGACGCATTCTCGTGGCGGAGACGCTCGATATTGCGTCACACCGGCTTGATGCGTGGATTACGGGACTGGTTGAGCGACGGCGGCGGGCGCAACGCGCGACGAAGCCCGATGGTGTCTCAATCGGCGCGTATGGGTGGGTCGAGAATATCGCGCCCACCGATGGTCGCGATGCCACCGGCGGCTTCGTACATGCCCCAAGTCTGACGCAGGCCGCCGCGGCGGGCGTGTTGCGCAGCGCGTATCTCTCCCACAACGCCGATGCGGCCGGCGACGGAGCATTCGCGATTGATCTCTCCAGCGCGCGAGTGCGTTCGGCGCTGCACCTGCTCGATGGCGTTCGCCAAGGACAGCCCTTGGCCGGATTGCTCGGCTATCGCTGCGAGCGTGGCGTGCACGAGGCGGGGCTCGACCGCTTCATTCTGTCATTGCGGAGAATCGCACCGCTCACGCAGGGCAAGCTCACTGATCGCGGTGAAACCGTTGCCCCCGGAGCGCTGGAAGCCTTGGCTGCGGGCAACGTGCTTGACGGCATCGAACTCGTGGAGAAATATCAGGGAAAGGTTGCCGGATGGAATGCCAAGAAAGTTCGCGATGAGTTGGATGCGAAGCCAACCAACAATCCGCACCTTGTGGGCGCGTGGGAACCGCTCAGCGATGTGGAATGGAACCGCATGGACGCCGTCATTCGTGACATCGCAGCGGCGCTTGACGCGACGTCCGATCTGTTACTCGCAGAATCGGTGCACCAGTTGGTGGCGGGTAGCGCAGCACGAACGGCCGCCGCGCTCGACGCTGCCGGCGGCGGGGACTCAGCACCGCCCGAGCCGGAATTCGTGACCACGCCAGCCGATGGCATGCCGTTCACGTATCGCATCGTTGCCGTTGCCGGCGATGCCATCGCTGGCGATGCCGTCCCGTGGAACCTGAGTCGCCCGCGTAGCGCCGCCGAGCCGAGTATTGAGTCGTGGGCGGCGACGCGGCTCGGGGACGCGGCCACGATCGTCATCGCAACGTCCGCCGACGGCACGCGACGCACCGTCGCTGACACTGGCCTCTGCGCGCTCGACCTCGTGTACGATGCGACGGAACGCCGAGCATTTGATCAACGTCTGCGGGCTGCGCTGCCCGATATTGCGGACGCCGCCTTTCATGACAGGCCGGATCCCTCGTGGACTCCCGAACTCCGCGCCATCGGCGATGTCTTCGAGAGCGCAGCTTCAATCCGCGCCATGCTGTTGCGTGCACGGGCGGCAACGCCGGGCGATCTGACGCTACCCAACGCGCCGGCGACCCGTGTGATAAGCGAGGACGCTCTGCTCGCATCCCGTGCGCGTGCGACGCTGGCGCGCGACCTGCTTGAGCTGCGCGCCCGCGTGCTTGACGCCATGCTGGCTGACCAAGTGCATGAGCCTGCGCTTCTGCTGCCTGTGTTGGAGGACCTCGCGGCTTTCGGACTGGTGCCGCCTCTCGTCGCGCAGGACCAACTGCCGATCATCGCCCAATCCATCCTCGCCAGCGCGATACGCCGAGTGCGGATCGCCGATGCGGCGCTGGCTCGCCCTCTCTCCTCCGATGTTGTGGTGGCGGTAGGGCAGGCGGTCTTCGGCGACGGATTCTGGATTGTTCCGACGATCGATGCGCCCGATGGGGGGGACGGTTGGACAACGGCGCTTACGGGAGCACCTGACGATGCCACTGCGACATCGATTCGGATGATGCTCACCGACTACGCGTCGGTGCGTGATGGCACGCGTCGCTATCTCGAGGCATCGATGCTCACCGGCGCGCCATCGCCGATCGCCGTGCAATTGGCTGGTCCGGGAAAGAATCCGCCCACGAGTTGGGTGGGAGGCACGCTGTCGCTCGATGCGCCCACTCCTGACACACCGGTCGTCTGCACCATCCTTGACGTCGCGGGCCGGTATGACGGTGGGAGCGCAACCGTCGCGCTCGTGCCCGACGAATGGGTTGAAATCGTTCCTGTCCGCGCGCGACGCGGCGCGGCAGCCGACGCGCCGATCGTCGAACGGCGCACGACGGGCATCACCTTCAACGCAATGGCGCCCTCGGCTCGCGCGCCGCAAGCCATCCTGCTTGCCATTGCGCCGGATGCGCAACGATGGACGGGGAGCGCCATCGTCGACGTGCTTGAAGACACGATGGAACTCGCGCAACTCCGCGCGGTCACCCTCGAGCGCACCAACGGCATCGCACGCATTCTACCTGCGTTGTACGAATCGAGTTGGTCACTGCAAGGCGAAAAAGTCATGCAACTCAGCGATCGCGTGAATCAGGTGAGCGCATTCAGCGCGTTTGCCGCCTACATCAAGGACCAGCCGTGAGCTCCGACATTCAGGTCTCAATCAAGGCAATCCCGGACAATCTCAGGGCGATCGCACGCGGACCGGCTGCATGGACTCGTTTAGAGCCGCAGTCGGTGAGCGGCGATCCGAGTCCTGGCCTTGAAGCGCGGGTTCACGACCCGCTGTGGATGCTCTCCCGTCAATGGCAGTTTGGTGAGTTTCAAGGAGAAGACGCCGGCACACCCTTCGCGGTCCACGCCAGTACCACCAGCGAGCGCGTAACCGCGTGGCAACCCGGAAACCTGCAGAATGATTCGCCAGCGTTTCCGATGCCGGAGCATGAACCGCTGGACCCAATCGTGGAACGGGAGCGACCAACGCCAAGCGGACCTGGTTTGCGCCAACGCGCCGAAGCGGGTTCGCTACTGGTCACATCGCTCGCGGACGCCGGCTTCGACGCGCGCGCTGGACTGCTGGACTCGTGCCGATTAGTCGTCAACGCACCTGGCGTCCCGCGACTGTTTCAGTCACTTGCCTTGACCTGTCCCGACGGGCACGCTGCGGCGGACGCGCTCGACGTGGGCAGCCCTGCGTGGCTCGACGGAGCGGGGCCGGCTGCCCTCGCAGCGGCCGCCGACTGGCTGTCGTGGTATCGCAAAAGCGTCTCCGCGTCGACAGCGGTCGCACCGGATTCATGGATCGACGAGCGCATCGAGTATCGCTTCTCCGTACGCGTCGGAGCGCCCGATGCGCAACGGGTCTTCACCGCTCCGGTGCACGACGGTGGCGCCATCGAGTGGTACTCGTTTGACTGCGCGCCCTCGGGAGAATTGCGTCTGCCGGAAGAGCCCATGGACCAGTCGACCACCAGCGCGACACGAACAGTCATTGCCTCGCCGGTGAGCTACGGCGGCATGCCGTCCGACCGGCTGTGGCAGTTCGAAGACGGCGCGGTGAACTTCGGAAAGCTCGAGGTACAACCGCATGACATCGCTCGGCTCTGTTTTGTGGAGTTCGCCATGATCTACGGCAGCGACTGGTTCGTTGTGCCAATCGACCTCGACGCTGGAAGCTTCACCACAGTCACCGAACTCGCGTACACGACCACGTTTGGCGATCGGTTTGTCGTGCCCGCGGCCAACGATGTCGGTCGCGCTGGCCGGTTTCGTCTGTTCGGGCTCGATCAGATCGGCAGTGACCAGACACTGAACGGTTTGTTCATTCCGCCGTCCACGCGCGCCACCGTCGAAGGGACGGCGCTTGAGGAAGTCCTCTTTCTGCGCGACGAAAGCGCGAACATGGCGTGGGCGATCGAGTCTACGGTGCAGGATGTTGGTGGCGATCCACGGCGGCGGCGCGACGAGCCAGAACCGGCAATCGACCCTGCGAATCCGCCGCCGCCGGCCGAGCTGCAGTACCGGCTCGCGACCGGCGTCCCTCCGTTCTGGATTCCGCTGGTCCCCGTTCCGACGGCCGGCGGTCGCGGGGGGTTTGTGCTGCGGAAAGGGACGATGACCGATGTGGATGAATCAGTAGGGCAGTTGCTCGATCCGACGCCTTTCACGCTGTTCGAGGAAGAAGTGCCGCGCGAAGGAGTCCGTGTCTGTCGTGTGCCATCGCTGCTCCGCACGGCGGACGGGCAACGCACGCGATGGATCGCTCGGCGCGTGTCGGTTGGAGTCGGGGAGGGTTCGAGCGGGCTCGCCTTCGACGGGGCCACTCGCTGACCTGGAACGTGGTTCTTTGGCGCGAGCTACTGACCACGCGGACGTGAACAGCGCCGAGCGCGGTGTGTGAGCGCTGCATGAAATAACGACAAGGGCCGGACACCGTTGCATTGGTGTCCGGCCCTTGTCGTTCCTCTTCATTCGTGTCGACCGTCAGCGAGTCGCTGCAGCGACCTTGGGTTCGGTATTGATCGTGACGCCGCGGCGACGGAGCTCTTCGACTATGACGCGCGCGTTAATGTTGCCGGCGTTCGCGAGACGCTGTGTGTCGGCAGCAAGCGAGTCGAGCGACGTGCGGATTTTCATCGCGGCCGCGACCTGGGTTTCCTGCGTCGTCATGATTGTCGTCAGCTGCCTGCGGTCGCCAGTCAGCTCAAACGTCTGTAGCCCAAACCACCCCACCAACGCCGTCGCCATCAGTATCATCGGCAGGAACAGTTCGTTCCGCTCTTCATCGCGTCTCGACATGTCAGCGCTTCCTCGGCGACGTGGGAGCCGCAACGGTGCCGGGGTTGTTCACGGTGACGGTGATGTCGTTCTTGGCCAGCATGTCGAGCACCTGCTTGTCATTGCTCTTGATGGCCAGATCGGCGAGCGCCTTCGCGATCTCAGTCTGCAGCACTTGCAGCTGCGCGGTTTGCTGCACACCTGCCTGTCGTGAGCTGATCTCGGCCTGACGTGAGCGATTACCCATCGCCAGCGTGCCGTTGACGGCAACAAGAGCGAGCGCCACTCCGCTCAAGCCGGTGAGTGCGAGGTACTGCAAACGAGGGAGCATGGGAGATGATTTTTGAGAGGGCGGTGCGTGGTATGGAAGGATCACGTTGCGACCTTGCGTTCGCGTTCAGTTGAAGCAGTGCGCGCTAGCGACGTGCGCGCTTGCGCAGCTTTGCGCCCGCCAGCGCTGCCATGCCCGCGACCATCAGCGCCAGCGTGCTCGGCTCCGGCACCGTGGAGACAGGCGCTGACGTGACAACACCACTCACCGTGAGCTGTACATCGGAAAGTGCCGCGTTGTAGCCGCTCGCGTTGTAGCCGTACGAGTGCAGGGTGATCACCTGCGAGAATGCGCCGAGTGTGTTCGTGTTGAAACCGATACCGATGCCGCTGAAGAGCAACCCTGCGTCGATCCCGGTGAAAGCACCGAGCCCGCTGAGCGTGAATGCGCTGGCCGACCCGATACTGAAGTTACCGCCGAGCAAGTCAGACGGACCAGTCGCCGTGTTGGCGACGCCAAGCCCGGCAAGCAGACCGCTGGTGCCCTGCACGACTGAGCCGAAATTCAGCGCGAAGCCACCAATACCCTGCGTGAAGAGACCGAAGCCGCTTGTCTTGGCGAAGGCGGCCTGCGCGTAGTTGTTGACCTGTCCTTTGAGCGAAACCGAGGTGCTGCCGAGCGGAAGGTCGGCCATGTCGCTGTTGTGGCTCGCCAGGTTGACCGACGCGGAACCATTGTAGACGCCGGCCGTGCTCGTGTTCAGTCCTACTGAAAGCGACGAGGTGTTGGTCGTTCCTGCCGCAACGCCGGCTCCAAGGTTTCCGCTCGCCGAGAACATCGCGCTGTTGGTGGAGATGTTGCCCACCAGCACGTCGTTGAGCGCAGTGACCGCAGCGCCATTCGACACCGACACGCCGAGCGGGCTGACCACATCCCCAACGTGCACAATGCCAAAGTTCACGGTGCCCGTGTTGACCTGCGCCACTGCGGTTTCGTAGACCTTGCCGATCACGTTGACGATGCCGGTACCAACGCTCGCATCGGCTGCGCCCGTTGTGCCAGCACCGCTCGAGATGAAGTTGATCGATGCGTTGCCGCCGAATGCGCCGGCGGTACCGGTGTTGAGCGCGATGCTCAGTGCACTCGTGCTTGCACCCGCGGCGAGACCGCTGATCGCCCCCGACGTGGCGAAACCGGCAGGCGCGCTACCAAACGATGCGTCGAGGCGCTCGGTGTAGACGTCCGGCGAGGTATTCGTAACACTGACGTTAGCGCTCGGCCCGACAGCGCCGCGACGTGCGACGAGTGTAACCGACGAGGTATTGAGCGTCGGGTTAGCCAAGCGATATACGGCGCCGTTGACGGCCACGTTCTGCGACGGCAACGCCATCTGACAGTTGGGCGCGCAATTGCCGACGTTGTTCGCATCGGAGACAAGGTTGATCGTCGCCGTGCCGTTCTTGAGCCCGGCCGTCGCCGTGTTCATCCCGACCTGCAGACTGCTGTTGTTCGTCGCGCCGGGGTTGAGCAAGTTGAAGCTCCCCGATGCGTTGATCTGCCCGTTGCCGGCGATCGTTGCGTTGAGTGCGGCCTGCGGCAACGTCGTCGTCTGATTGGTCAGGCTGACGAATGCCGTTGGCGACGCACTGTTGATGCGAACGTTGCCCAGGTTGATCGGCGCGTTGTTGACGACCGGGTTGGCCGCGTTGATGACGTTGGCGGCTGCGTTGATCGTTCCGTTCACACCGAACGATGCGCTGCCCACAGCGAGCGAGCCGAGTCCGTTGCTCACGCCGTTCACGGCCCCGGCGCTGAAAAAGTTCACCCCGATCGCAGCGTTGATCGTACCAGCGGTGCTGGTGTTCACGGTGACCAGCATGCCATTGGAGTTCGAACCGCCGGCGACAAGACCGTTGATCGATCCGCTGCCGCTCACCTGGCTGGCACCCTGACCGCTTGACGAACCAAAGCTCGCGTTCAGATCTTCAACGAATCCGCCGGGACCCGTTGCTGCGTTGCTGATCGTGAGATTCTGGCTGACGGTCTGTCCAACCTGGACCGTACCAAAGTTGAACGGTGAGTTGCTCAGGTTGCCGACTGCCGTTTGGAAGACGTTGCCGTTGACCGTGACAACCTGACTACCGGCGGACGCGGTTGCGAGTCCGCTCGTACCCGTGCCGTTCGTCGCGTAGTTCAACGTGACGGTGCCGGTGCGCGCTCCTGCCGCAGCAGTGTTCAGTGCCACACCCATGTTGCTGTTGTTCGAACTGCCGGCGGCGAGCAGGCTGACTGTACCGCCGTTGTTTGACGCTTGGCCCGTGTTGGGGCCGAACACCGCGTCGAGTTTTTCGGTGAATGCGCCGGAGGGGGCCGTGTTGGCGACAGCGAGGTTGCCGGCGAGCGTACCGCCGACGCGAGTGTTGCCAAGATTGATGGGCGACGGCGACGCGCTTCCGACGGCTGCGTTGTACGCCGCTGCGCCAGAGCCGACAACGATGTTGAGCTTCTGGTCGGCGATGTTGGCAAAGTTGCTGCGCAGATTCACTGACTGCGCAGCGAGCGGTGCGATGACGCCAGCACTGGCGGTATTGAAGGCGACGTTCATGTTGCCGGAGTTGCCTTGCGGCGCGACCGGTCCGTAGTTGCCCGCGGTTACGCCGCTGCCTGACAACCGGGCATCGCTGATGTTGCCGCCGTTGACCGCCGTCTGAACGGCACCACGCAGCGCCGGTCCGGTCGTGCCCGTGTTCGCGATCTGATAGGCGAAGTTGCTGTTGCCGACGCGAACATTGCCGATCGTGAGCGTTGCGTTGGCGGTCGCACCGTTGGTGATGTTTGCGCCGGTGATTGCCTGCGCGGCGTTGCCGCCGGCGAGAATCTGACCGGTGCCACTGATGCCTGCCCGATTGTTGAACGCGTTGCCGACGCCGCTACCAGCGTTCGTATAGTCTGCGTTGATCGTAATGTTCTGATTGGCCGTG
>JBKJTE010000375.1:0-34123 GCA_046590495.1 Gemmatimonas sp.
TCCTCGAGATGCTCGAGCAGGACTTCGACTTCGTCACCGACCTTGAGGTCGGGCATGTCCTTGAACTCTTCGAGCGGAATCGTGCCTTCGGACTTGAAGCCGATGTCCAGGACGACGAGGTTCTCGCGAATCTCGAGCACGCGCGACTTGACGATCTCACCTTCTTCGATCGACGCGAGCGTGCCGTTGTACATCTCCATCATCGCTTCGTACTCTTCCGAAGAGAATTCGTCTTCTTCGTAGAGTTCCGGACGACGGTTGGCGAGCGGACGGAGTTGCGCCTTTTGCAGATCGCGCTTTTCGCGCGGTGTCAGCTTGGCGGGCAACATGTCCGCGTTGAGGTCGAGTTCCGCGTCGTCGGCGGCTTCAGTCTCGAATTCGGTATTCATGCCTGGGGTAATCTCCACATCGCGGGACAACGCTCGCCGCGCCGAGGCTGGGGTTAAGGGTCCGCACGTCAATCAGCGAGACGCACGGCACCGCGTCCCCGGGCCGGAATGTCCGGACAGGGTGCGCGGAGTCGAGAACCGTGAAGAGTAGGGGATATCGGCGATCAGGTCAACGGATCGCTGTATTGCGCGCTCGGACTGTTACAGCCTCGGCCGCGTCATCCCGACGGATGTCGGAGCGCTTTCGTGTCGGCGGCGACCGATCCGGCGCCGGGAGTCAGTCGACGCCAGCGCCGCCGTAGACGTCGTCTACCAGCGCATCGCGGCCGCCCGCGCGAGCCCCGCCAGGCCGTCCTTGGCGGTCAGGCCATTCGATGGCGTCTACCGCGACCCCCGCTTCGAACGCTGGTCGGGCAAACAGATAGCCCTGCATCAGGCGGACGCCGAGGTCGTCGAGGCAGTGGAACTCGCCGAGCGATTCGATGCCCTCCGCGATCACGCGAATCCCGAGCTCGCCGCAGAGGTTCACGATGGCGCGCACGATGGCCTGCGCAGGCCTGCGCGTGTCGATCCCGCGAACCAGTGCCATGTCGAGCTTGACCAGATCGGGCTGAAAGTCGGCCAACAGATTCAGCCCTGCATAACCCGCCCCGAAGTCGTCGATAGCCGTGAGAAACCCGATGCGCTGGTACTCTCGCATTACTTCGGCGTACCACTTGCCGTCTTCGACTCGCTCGCCTTCCACTGTCTCGAAGATGATCCGATCGAGCGGCCACCCATGCCGCTTGGCCGCGTCGAGTGTGGTACGAATGCACACCTCCGGCCGGTACACGGCGTTGGGCAGGAAATTGATCGACAGATGCGTCCCAAGCTGCAAACGGGAGGCAATGGCGATCGCTTTCACACGGCAAGCCTGATCGAAGGCATAGCGATTGTCGTCAGTCACATGCGAAAGGACGTCGAGCGCGGACTCCCCAGCCGTTCCCCGAACCAACGCCTCGTGCGCGAAGACTTGCCGCGTTACCACATCGACGATCGGCTGATACGCGTAGCTGAAATCGAAACCGAGCGCGGCGCCGGTTCTGCATTGAGCGCATGCTTTCACCCGGTGGTTTGGCGAGGAAACGGTGCGCTCGGGGTCAATAATTGGGATCATCGCAAGAGCTGGTGAAAGGCACGATGGATGACGCGCCGCCGTTCCAGTCTCGGCGTCAGACCGGAATGACTTAAGCAGATTCTCCAGTCGCACCGGCGCGGCGCTCAGAGTCAGTCGTGTCCGACCAGTCGTGTGCGCGTGGCGCGGGCGAGTGTCACGATCCGCTCCACCTGCTCTTCCTGGGTAAGGGCTGTCGTATCGATCGTGATTGCGTCCCGTGCTGGCGCGCTCTGCGTCACATCCTGCGCGTCACGCGCGACCAACGCCTCGGTTTCGCCAGCGATTTCGGCGTCGACTGGGTGACGACCAAGTCGCTGAATAAGGCGGCGACGGGCGCGCTCCCACGGATCGGCGATGAGAAAGATCTTGAGCGGAGCGTGAGGGAACACCGCAGTGCCGATGTCGCGCCCGTCGACCACCACGTCCGTGGCAGCCGCGGCAGCGCGAACAACACTGTTCACCCAATCGCGGACCGGGATCATCTGTGCGACGCGGGAGACGTTCTGCGTGACCGGCGTGTCGCGGAGCGCTTCATCGACTATAGCGCCGTCGACGAGCGGCAACACGGACCGCTCCGTGAGTCTCCATGCTACGCGGGTCGATTCAGCCAACAATCGCACGGGAGTCCACTGCTCTGCTGCGACGCCCGTCTGCACACCGAGCCAGGTAATCGCACGATAGAACGCGCCCGAGTCGACATGACGCACGCCGAGGCGTTGGGCGACCCATTGCGCAGTGGAGCTTTTGCCCGACGCAGCGGGTCCGTCGATCGCGATTACGAGTTGCGGCGACACGACGCGCGCGAGGTCAGTCCAGAACGTCGGATACGACACGGCCACGCATGCGGGATCATCGATGATGATGCTGTTTCCGGGCACCGCGCCGAGCACCCCGAACGCCATCGCGAGACGATGATCGCCGTGTGTGGCGACGCGACCGACGAGGGGCTTTTGCGAGCCGACAATACGCATACCGTCGGGAAATTCCTCGACGTCTGCACCGAGGGCGCGAAGGTTCTCGACGACGGCGTGAATGCGATCGCTTTCCTTGACACGCAGTTCGCTTGCGTCGGTGATGCGCGTCTCGCCGTCGGCGCGCGCCGCGATGCACGCGAGCAATGGCAGTTCGTCGATGCAACGAGGAATTTCGTCGCCACCGATGTGCGTGCCGACCAGCGAAGCGGGACGCACGACAACCGTACCAATGGTTTCACCGCCGACGACGCGTTCGTCTTCGATGGTGAGCGAAACACCCATGCGCCGCAGCACGTCAAATGCACCAACGCGCGTTGGGTTGATGCAGACGTCAATGAGTCGGATTTCGCCGTGATCGGCGAGTGCGGTGAGTCCGGCAAAGAACGCGGCAGACGACGGATCGGCCGGGACGTCGACATCGACCGGAACAAGCGTTTGCTTCGGCGCGAGGTGCACTCCATCGTCGAGCACGTCGATTGCAACACCGCGCGCGGCAAGCATGCGTTCACTGTGATCGCGCGACCGTTGCGGTTCGCGAACCGTGACTTCAACACCGGCCGCGAGCCCTGCGAGAAGTAACGCACCCTTCACCTGCGCGCTGGCATGTTCGCTCGCCCACTCGATGGGCTTGAGCGCGGCCCCGGTGACGCGCATCGGCAAACCACTGTGTCCGATCGCACCTTCGAACTCGAAGTGCGCGCCCATCGCCGTGAGTGGTGCCGCGACGCGACGCATCGGACGACGACTGAGGCTCGCGTCGCCCTCGAAGCGTGCGCTGACGCCATCGAGGCCAGCAATCAGACCGGCGAGCAGGCGCGTGGTGGTGCCACTGTTGGCGCAGTCGAGCGGCGCGACCGGCGAATGCAGCGCGTCGATACCACGCCCACTCACCACCATGTCGGCGCTGAGTTGGGGGACGTCGACGCCCAGTGCGCGCAGCGCATTTCCGGTGGCCTGCACATCCGCCGATTCAAGGATATGGCGAATGCGCGACTCGCCGTTTGCGAGCGCGGCGAAGATCAACGACCGATGACTGATCGATTTGTCGCCGGGCGTTCGCACGACTCCCTGCACGACGAGTCGTGCCGTGGTGTCGCTCAACGCAACCACGCCTCGAGAGCGGTGGCCGAGTCGGTGCGATCATCGCGGTATTTCACGATGACCGGTGTCTGGATGGAAAGTCCTTCGCGCTCGCCAAAGGCAGAGCTGACACGACGCGATCCGGGAACCACGACAGCACCTTCCGGAATTTCCAGCGGCCTTTCGACGGAGCCGCGCAACACGGTCTCGCGCACGAGATCGTACACCGGGGTGCCGCGCGTGAGAATGACGCCAGCGCCCAAGACCGCGCGCGTGCGAACGACCGTGCCTTCGTACACGCCACAGTTGCCGCCGACAATCACGTCGTCTTCGATGATGACTGGAGATGCGTTGATCGGTTCAAGGACGCCACCGATCTGCGCAGCCGCGCTCAGGTGGACGCGCTCACCGATCTGCGCGCAAGAGCCGACGAGTGCGTGCGAATCAACCATCGATCCGCGACCCACGTACGCACCAACGTTGATGTACATCGGAGGCATGCATACCACACTCGGCGCGAGATACGCGCCACGACGTACGGTCGACCCACCGGGCACGATCCGCACCTGATTCTCGACGCGAAAGGCGCGCGTGGGGAACGTGTGCTTGTCGAAGAAATGGAACGCGCCGGTACCGGCCGACATCTCGACCACCTTGCCGATGCGGAAGCCGAGCAGGATTGCGCGCTTCACCCAAGGGACCGCATTCCACTGCCCGGTTGCGTCACGCTGTGCCGCGCGAATCTCACCGCGCTCCATCAGGGCGATGCAATGATCGAAGAGGTGCTGTGCGTCGTGCGGAAGCGGAACGCCCGAATCGAGCATGCTCGGGTCGGTCAGGCGGGCTTCGAGGTCGGCGACAGAAAGTCCCATGACAGATTACGGAGGAAGGTCAGTCGGTGAGCAGCTGCGTGCGCACCAGCGCATCGCGAACGAGTGCGCGGTATTCGTCAGCGAGCGGAACGAGTGGCAGACGCAACGAGTCTTCCATGCGTCCGGCCATCTGCAGCATCGCCTTGACCGGAATGGGGTTTGATTCAACAAACGCGGCGTACACTACCGGTGCGAGCCGCGCTTCGATATCGCGGGCGCCCGCGTAGTCGCCGCGTACACATGCGTGGCACAGCTCAGCGACAAGGCGCGGCACAACATTCGACACCACCGAGATCACGCCATCGCCGCCGTGCGCCATCACGCTGAGCGTGAAGCCGTCGTCGCCGCTTAACACACCAAAGCCGTCCGGGCGCTCACGGAGAATGTGTACGATCTGCGCGAGGTTGCCCGACGCTTCTTTCACCGCGATAAAGCGCGGATCGGATGCGAGTGTGAGGCAGCTCCGGGCGTCGAGGTTGACCGCGGTGCGCCCCGGCACGTTGTACAACACGATCGGCAAATCGCACGCATCGGCAATCGCGCGAAAGTGCGCGATCAGTGCGCGCTGTGGCGGCTTGTTGTACATCGGCGTGACGTGCAGCAAGTGTGTTGCGCCGGCTGCTTTAGCTTCGTGCGACAGCGCGATCGCCTTCTGCGTGTCGTTTGAGCCAGCGCCCGCAACGACGGGAATGCGTCCGGCAACTTGCTCGACCGTGATCTCGATGACGCGGCGGTGTTCGGCAACCGTGAGCGTGACCGCTTCGCCGGTTGAACCACAGGGGACGACAAACTGCACACCTTCAGCCACCTGCCAGTCGACGAACGCGCGGAGCGCCGGCTCATCTACGGCGCCGGTGGCTGTGAACGGAGTGACAAGTGCCGTGCCGCAGCCGCTGACGGCACCCTTCAGTACGCCCATCTCACGCTCCCGTGCTGCCCAAGGCAAGCACATCCTGCATAGTGTAGAGGCCGGACGTCTTCACGCCTGCGAGCCAACGTGCGGAGGTGAGCGCACCGTCGGCGAAGACGCGCCGATCCCGCGCTTCGTGGGTGAGTCGAATCTGCTCGAATGGCGCGTCAAGAATAATTTCGTGCGTGCCGGGCACAGAACCAACCCGCACACTGCTGATCGGTACGGCGTGGCCGAGCCCTGCGGCGAGTCTATCGGCGATCGCGATGCCGGTGCCAGACGGCGCGTCCTTCTTGGCGCTGTGATGCGTTTCGACGACATGCGTTTCGAAGGCCGGCAGGTCTCGTAAGCGTCGTCCCGCGTCTTCTGCGATTGCGAGAAAGAGTTGCACGCCGATGGAAAAGTTCGGCGACCAGAGCACAGCGCCGTTGGTGCTCTCGACCGCGCGCTGCAACTCGGCGCTCTGTGAAGCCCAGCCTGTCGTGCCGATCACTACCGGACAGCCAACTCGCAAGCATGCCATGGCGTTGTCAACGGCAACGTCCGGCTGTGTGAACTCGATCGCGACCTGCGCACCGTTGAGCGCATCGCGAGTCAACCCGGTTGACATGTCATCTGCGCCGAGTCGCGCAACGATCGCGCATCCGCGCTCAGCGGCGAGTGCATCGATGGCGCGGCCCATGCGCCCCATGCCAATCAAGGCGACGCGCACAGGCGACGCGGTCATCCTTCCCGCTCGAAAAACGTGGCGTGCAATCGCTGCATCGCCGGTACAACCTGTGCATCGTCGATTACGAGCGTGAAGTTGATGCCCGTCGCGCTGAGTGACGCCATGTGGACCGGGATTGGTCCAAGTGCCCCGATGGCATCGGCGATTGCATTACCGCCATCCGCGATTCCGGCGCCCACGATTGCGACAATGCCGCGTTCACGTTCAACCGCGACATCGCCGAACTCCATCAAATCCGACACAACAGCGTCCAGGTTTGACGCATCGTCGAGCGTCACGGAGATCGAGACTTCTGATGTCGCGACAACGTCGACCGAGGTGCGATGCGTTTCGAACACTTCAAAAACGCGACGCAGAAACCCCGGTGCGAGCAGCATTCGCGCCGAACGCAGTTTGACCAGCGTCGTGTGTCGCTTGCCTGCGATCGCACGGACCGACATGCGCGGCGCTTCGAATGCGATCATCGTGCCGCGGCCTGCCGGGTTGCGCGAGTTGAAGACGTACACGGGAATGCCACGCTGCACGGCCGGCGCGATCGTGCTGGGGTGCAACACCTTTGCACCAAACGACGCGAGTTCAGCGGCCTCGTCAAAACGAATGCGTTCGATCAGTTTGGCGTTGGGCACGACGCGCGGATCTGCGGTGAGCATTCCGTCAACGTCGGTCCAGATCTCGATCGCTTCGGCATTGATCGAGGCGCCGATGAGCGACGCCGAGTAGTCAGAACCACCGCGACCGAGCGTCGTGGTCACTCTTCCAGGTGCGCTGCCGACGAAGCCGCCCAGCACTGCGATGCCGCCACGCTGGGCGATGGGAACGATGATTCGGTCAGCCGCACTTTCGAGCTCGTCGAGATCGGGTTCAGCGCGTGTGAAGAAGTCGTTGGTGCGCATGACATCGCGCGCATCAACCCACTGAGCAGGCAACCCAGCGTGGCGAAATGCAGCGGCGACGATCTGCGACGACAACAATTCACCGACCGCAGCGACCGTGTCGAGTGAACGCGGCGTGAGGTAACCGAGCGTGCGCAACGCTTCCGCAAGATGCGCGAGTTCGTCGAAGCTGGCGCCGATTTCCGATGCGATCTCGTCGGCCTCGGGTGACCCGGCCAAGAGTGTTGCCGCTTCGCGCAGGTGGCGATCGCGGAGTTGCTCGATGAGTCCCAGTGCGAGCAACAGTTCGCCGGCCGCCGCGCGATTCGCAACTTCGAGCAGCTGATTGGTGGCGCCGCCGAGTGCGGATACGACGACAACGGGTTGACGATCAAGCTTGCCTTTGACGATGTCGCGCGTACGCTCGATCGCTTCGGCGTCAGCGACTGATGTCCCGCCAAATTTGCAGACGATCACGAGCGCCTGAGTCCTTCGAGTTGCCCCGTCGAGACGAGCAGCTCAGCGTTGAGAATCGAACCACCGGCCGCGCCGCGCACGACATTGTGCGACAACGCAACGAGTCGGAGATCGAACAGGTTGTCAGCACGCACGCGACCGATCGTGGTCGCCATTCCGCGACCTGCGTTGACGTCACGACGTGGCTGCGGGTGGTTGTCTTCGTCGCTGATGATCAGAGCGGGTGTTGGCGCAGACGGCAGGCCACGCACCGGCGCGAAACCTTCCCACGCCCGCAAGGTCTTGAGCGCGTCGTCGACCGTGGGCGAGCGATCGAACGAGACCGACATGCACACCGTGTGACCGTGTTCGACGGCAACGCGATTGGCGTGTGCGCTGGTGACTATGTCCGCGTTGATGATCGAGTCGCCGCCAAACTTGCCGAGCAGTTTGACGAGTTCCGCCTCGATTTTTGGCTCTTCGTCGCCGATGTAGGGGATGACGTTGCCGAGGATGTCGAGCGATGGTACGCCCGGATAGCCGGCGCCCGAAACCGCTTGCATCGTTGTGGCGAAGACTTGGCGCACACCGAACGCTTCATGCAACGGAGCGAGCGCCATCGCAATCACCGTGACCGCGCAGTTGGCGTTGGTTACGATGCCACCGGGCCAGCCGCGATTTGCACGCTGCGCGGCCAGCAGTGCGAGGTGATCACCGTTTACTTCAGGAATGACGAGCGGCACATCGGGCGCCATGCGATAGTTCTTGGCATTGCTGAGCACCATGCGACCGGCCTTCGCGAATGCAGCTTCGACCTCCCCCGCCACCGATGAGTCGAGTGCGGAGAAGATGATCGGTGCTTTCACGACGGCAGGATCGCACGTTTTCACTTCGAGCTGCGCCACAGCCGATGGCATTGTGCCTTCGAGCCAACGCGCGGCGTCGCGATAGCTGCGACCCGCGCTGCGCTCAGAGGCCGCGACTTCAACGAGATCGAACCATGGATGTCCTTCGAGCAAGCGGATGAAGGCTTGTCCGACGGCACCGGTGGCGCCCAGTACCGCGACCGGCCAGCGAGTTGTTGGAGTCGTCATGCGAGCAGTTTGCGAACGATGCGTGCGTAAGCGTCCACCGAAGCTTCGAGTTCAGCGACGTCGATGTACTCGATCGGGGTGTGTGCGACGTGGATCGAGCCGGGGCCGAAGAGCAGCGGAGTTCCCCACCGACTCAGGAGTGGAATGTCGCTCGTGTACGCGACTGGCTCCACCTCAAAACCGTCGATGATATGAAAGCGTTGCGCGGGGATGTGCGAACCCCACACCAACTCGGCGCGCTTCCCTGCCCAGGCGGTGAATACTGCTTTCACCGGCGCGACGTCGCCGACGAGGCGAATCATGATTTCGGCTTCGGCGAGACCGGGGACAATGTTGGCCTCAGTGCCTGCGCGGAGGACGCCGATGTTGTACGTGGTCGCGCCCAGCACATCGTCGACCGGAAGTGCGACCTGTCGCAGTTCGGGAAGTATGTCGAGCAACGGTTCGAGCGCGCTGCTACCCAAGTGTGCGTACGCTGAATGTGCTTCGCGTCCGCGCACGCGAACGATTACGCGCTGCGCACCTTTCCCGCCGGATGCGAGTTTGCTCTCGGTTGGCTCACCGTTCACCAGCCACTTGCTGGTTGCGGGGAGCCGATTGGCCGCACGCGCGCCCGGAGAACCCTTCTCTTCACCGACGACAAAGAGCAGATCGACGCGGTCTTCGCCAGCGTCGGCGAGTTGCTGCGCTGCGATCAACATCGCCGCGGCAATGCCCTTCGCGTCGCAGGCGCCACGCCCGTACAGGCGCTCACCTTCGAGCTTTGGCTCGACGAAGGGCGGCACTGTGTCCAGATGCGTCGAAAGAGTGACACCGCCGCCGCGCCGGGTCGCCCAAACATTTGACCGTCCGGGTTCGACTTCCTGCAGCGTGACGTTCCACCCGCGCGCAACGAGCCACCGCGCGACAAAATCGACCGCGTCCCGTTCGCGGCCAGTGGTGGATTCGAGGGAGAGCAGCTCGGTGGCGAGGGCAACGACGTCTGTCATTCGGCAAAGATAAAGGACGAATGACCACGGCGCGCCCCCGCACAGAGACGGCTACACGGTGATTGCCAGTCCGCGATAGATCCGCGCCCGGTAGCGACTGTCTTCCGGCTCCGGGAGCGGCGCGCTGGCCAGGAGTACGGCTGCGGCAAAGCGCTCTTGTTGTTCCGCCTGTTCGGCCGCGTCCCTTGGCTCCTCGGAGCGCACGCGTCGGGTGAGGTTGATCTGATTGACAGGCACGTTGTGCACCAGCCGTTCGTTTTCGACTCCCAGCGTAGCTGTCAACGCGTGGAGCGTCGTCTTCACAAAGTTGGCGAGTGCGAATTCGGCGTGCGTCGGACGCACGGGGACATCAGGCGACACGAGCACGAGACGCACGTTGTCCATCAACGAGACCTTCCGCGCGACTCTGAAATGGTGCGTGACGTGCGCTTCGATCAAATCAGCGAAGCCTGCGGCATCGAGAGCGGCAGCGCCTTCTTCGTGGAGAATCTGAGCCGGCAGTGGCGTGAACGGCGTGGAGACGACCGCCGCGGGTGAGCCGGCCAGTTGCAGCGCCTGATCCATCCCCGCTTCGAGATCGTCTCCGACGACGAGATTTTCGATCCGATTGCTGTTGAGGACAATGCGTAGCATCGATTGCACCTCGCGTCCGGCTGCAGCGGTGCGGGTGAGCAGAATAATTCGACCGACATCGCCCTGCTCGAGCGAGAGTCGCGCCGCACGCGCCAGATGCGCCGTGAGATGTTCACCGATCAGCCAGATCGTTTGCCCTTTCATTTTCGCGAGACGCTCGGGCTTTGCCCGCCCAAAGAGTTCGCGCTCAGTGATGGTCCGCTCCTGGTGCAGCCCGCCCGACGGTTGAAACGTTTCGCCGCTGACCGCGCGATCGGAGAGAAACAACACCGTGGCCAGCGCGACTTCGACTTCGGTCGGCATGTTGCGAAGGTGGAGCATGCCCAGCACGCCTTGCCCGATCTTCTTCGCCTCGCCCAGAATCTCGTCGCGCGAAAGGAATGGTTCCGGTGGTTCGGGCAGCGCGGCCAACCACGCATCGTCGAATCGCGCGCCGTGATCAGGTTCAGCGAGGAATCGACCCGCCAGACGCAGTCGTGCGACGAGACGCTGTGCGATTGCGCGATGCATGAGAAAGCGTGTTGCACTGGCGTCGTCTTCCGTTGCCCGACCGGCGCGCAAGACCCGGTCGCAGAGGGCGCGGATGGGCGCCGGCACCTCAGATGACGTGGCGAGCGATGTGGCATCGTTCACGACCAGTAGTTGAAGCAGCGCGCTCGCGCCCACGCCAGCCCTCATCGACTCGACCACAGCCGCGTAGAGGCTGTTGAGGCGCCGGTTTTCGAGGATCAGTCGACCTCGTCGTTCAAAGAGTCCGGGTTTGCCACCGATGCCACGCAACCGATCACCGTCGACCGGGCCCGGTGCGATCGCGTTGATCTGAATTTCGGGACCGACAAAGCGCGCCAGATTCTCCGCGAGTGCTCGCTGCCCCGCTTTGGACACCGCGTAGTCAGCGCGATTGGGATAGGGCACGGCAACGTATTTCTCGCCGCCAAAGTACGACGACACGTTGAGGATATATCCGCTTCCTTGCCTTTTCATGATCGGCACAACTTTTTCG
The DNA here is from genome assembly GCA_046590495.1 of Gemmatimonas sp. Taxonomy (GTDB): domain Bacteria; phylum Gemmatimonadota; class Gemmatimonadetes; order Gemmatimonadales; family Gemmatimonadaceae; genus Gemmatimonas. Next base: position 11,159 of record JBKJTE010000375.1, read on the forward strand.
ATCAACGAATAGTTGGAGACGAGATTCGCGGTCAGCGTGTAGCGCCAGGCGTTGACGTCCATGTCGACAACCATCTGCTCTGCGCCTGCGACTCCGGCGTTATTCACGAGATAGTCGATACGGCCAAAGGTCTTCACCGCTGCATCGACGGCACGCCCGAGCGACGCTTCTTCTGCGACATCGATATCACCAAGAATTGCGACGCGATCCTGCGCTTCGTAGTAGCCGATGTCTTCAAGTTCGCGAACGATCGAAGCGCGCATCTCTTGCAGTTGATCGGTGCGTCGTGCTACGAGCATGACGCGCGCGCCGGCGATTGCGAGCAGGCGGCCGAGTTGTCCACCGATGCCGGCCGAACCGCCTGTGATCAACGCGACCTTGCCGAGGTGAAGGCCCATCAGCGACTCCATCCAGCCGAAGATCGCGCGGCGTGAGCCTGTCGCTTCAACGATGGAAGCGGGCAGATAGAGATTCACCTGCCGGATGCGGCGTCGGGTGTACAATAGTCGCGCTGCCTGTCCTGCCGCGAACGGAACGTCTTCCGCATCACGATTGCCCCAGCGAATGATCTGATTCGACCACTCGACGAACGGGCGTTCGCCCGCGCGTTCCTGCTCGCCCGACTCATCACGCCAGACGCGACACAGTTCCTCGGTCGCCGCACGCAGAACATCGCCGTACGTATTGCCGTGACCGTCGTCGCCATTGGAGAGAAACACGACCCGCGGTGCGGTGCGCAAACGGGCGGTCGTCCACATCCGTGTGAGCGCTCGGGCAAGCGTCATCATCCCGACAAGTTCGCCGTCCAGGAAGGTGTCCACGTCGCCATCCGAGAGCGCCGCGAAGGGTCCGCGAAAGCGCCACGCACCATACGCGGGCAGAATGATCGCTCCCTGCAACACTTCCCCACTCGCCGCGAGTCGATCAAAGAACGAGTCGACCGTCGTCGGCCGCGTGCGATCCAGCAGCGACACACTGATCCGTTGATCGGCAGGATCGAGGCCCAGCGCGTCGATCGCAGCACGCACGCCTTCTTCAGAGCCCAGTGTGAGACGGACATCAGCACCACAGGCCGCCTGAACGCGCGCGACAGAAAGCGCATCCGTGACTTGATCGCCCGCTGCAACGAGTACACGCACCCCGGTACCGTCCACCGTTCGCAACTCCGGGCGGGACACCCAGGTACTCCGCGACTCGGCGCGCACGGTCATACCGTGCGTGACTTCGAAATTGTGGCCGTTGATCGCGGCCGATTCATCGCTGGCCAGAAAGACGATTGTATTCGCGACATCACTGACCGTCGGAAATCCTTTGGTCGGCACTTCACTCGGTGAGGCAATCGGCGATGCACTTCCGCTCAGCAGGGTTGCGGCGCGTACCGCATCGACCGCGGGATTGCGCGATAGCGTCATCAGTCCGAGAAAGTCGGCGGCCGTTGTGCCGGCTTCGGCCTTGCGCAACGCATCCATCGCGGCGAATACGGTGCGTATGCGCGGCGATTCGATCGGCCCGGGGAACACGGTGTTCACGCGAATGCCGCGCGGGCCCAGCTCTGATGCAAGCGCACGGGAGAATGCATTGAGCGCGGCCTTGGGCACCACGTACGCGGCGCGTCCGTAGTACTGCGTGCGCGAAAAGATCGTCGACACGTTGATCACTGCCGCACCAGCCTGCAGGTGCGGTGCGACGGCCCGCACGAGGTTCCACGACAGCCCGAGCAGATTTCGTGCGGCTGCACCGACGGTCTCGACTTCGTTGATCCCGCGCTCGCGCAGCGTATCGAGATCCTCAGCAAGCAGCGGCAAATCCTGCAGCCGACACTTGGGGCCGGCAGTGCCGGCGTTGTTCACCAACACGTCGACACGACCAACTTTCGCAATCAAGTCAGCGATCGCGGCGCGCACCTGCCCCGGTTCGGCGGCGTCCATCGGGAGGACAACCATGCGCGCCGCGCTCACATGCAGCGCTTCACGCAACGCGCTCTTGGCCGCATCCAACTTCTTGCGATCCCGACCAGCCATGACGACGGTTGCGCCTTCCTCAAGGAATCGACGCGTGATCTCCGCACCGATGTTCCCCGCTGCACCAGTGATCAACGCCACCTTGCCAGCGAGTCGGCCGCGCGCCACCCGACGTCGGTCTTTCGTGCCGCCTGAGTCAGTATGCTCTGCCGAACGCCCATCACTCATGGTCCGTCTCCATCGCCGCCCAGGCTTCGTAGAGTTGATCAACCGAACGCAAGCCCAGGGCAGGCAGTGCGTGATTCACGACGTACGTCGCGCCGGAATGTCTGTTTTCCCACATTGCCTGATGCGCCTCGGGCAATGCCGTCCACGGCACCACCGTCGGCGCCGTCACTTCAAGAAGTCCGGCATCAACCATCTGATTCATCTGCGTGACTTCGTATGCGTTGCAGAGATGCGTGCCGAGTATGCTTGCGGTTGGCATGAGGATGCGTCGCTGTCGCGTCCAGACCTGGGGTGCGTAGAAGCTGTAGCAGTGACCGCGCATCGATTCGAAGTAGACGACACGACCGGTGAACGGCTGCACGACCGATGTCGAAACGGCGAGCGCGTCATGACGCGCGCGTTCAATGATGAGCTCCGGCGCACCGCGTGGATTGTCCGCCGAACGGAGTACGCGACCGACCGCACTCCCGAACGGCTTGATTGTTTTTTCCTGAAAGCTGCGCACCGCTTCGCGAAACGCCGCTGCGTCTTTGCGTACGTCGGGGAGTAATGGCATCGTGTCAGGCCATTCAAATTCGCCGCCGCTGCGACGCAACAATTCTTCGATGCTGAGTACACCACGCACGGCGTCGCCAAAACCAAGCGACTGCACAAACTCACGCTGCGCGTCAGTGCGTGTGGCAACGCAGCAACGCGCGCTGCGGGCAGAGGCCGCCTCGATCGCCTCGAGTCCAGCGTCGTCGACAAGTTCCCCGTGCGCAAGACCGACACCGTAATAGATCAGTACCGCTTCGCCGGAACGTACTCGCGCACGAGTCAGCATTTCGGCGGGTGCTATCGCCCCATCCTTGCCCGCGAAGGTGAAGTGATAGCCCGACGACGCGCCGTAAAAGGTGAGCGCGCCGCCAGCAGCCAGCAGCTGAAACGAGCGCGGAAATGCAGTTTCACCTGCATGCGACACGACGTAGTCGGCGAGATGTCCGTTGTGTTGCGCGCGAAATGCAGCGAGGAGTGCTTCACCGTCCGCTTCCCACTTCGCAATCGCCAGTGCGTCGCGAGGCACCATCGTGAAGCTGTCGCGAATGCCGTCGTCGCGACGATTGATTGCACCGACTGCACCATTCGCACGCACCACCTTCGCGCGATCCTCCGACGAGACCATACCCGAGACGGTGCAGCCGAATCGCGCTGCACTCTTGAGAGCCTCAAGTCCTGTTCCGGTCGCGGCTCCTTCCACAAACATCGTGCGCCCTGGCTCGATGCGAAGCGTGGTGAAGAGCGCGCGAACGATCGTGCCGAGATTGAGGATGTACGAGCCGGCCGCTTCGAGCGAGAGGTCTTGCGGCACGCGATGGAGCTGTGGTGCTTGCACGGCAAGAAACTGCTGATGGCTGCCCGTGCGGGATTCGTAGCCTTGAATGTGAAAGTCGGCAGACATCGGATCGCGCGCGGCAAACGGCGACAGCAGTTCACTCTGCCCCGAGTATACCGCGACCAGATCGCCTACGCGCAGCCGTCCTTCGGCTTTCGCTTCGCTGCCGAGCGATGCGACAAGGCCGACGCCTCCAGAACCCGTCACCTGCCAATCCTGATCGTGATTGTCGAACGGTGACACGGGAATGCCCGTGATCGCCCAGATGTCGTTGAAATTCACTTCTGAGGCCAGCACGTACACCAGCGCTTCATTTGGTCCGACATCATCAACGGGAACGATGATCTCGTGTTCGGCGTCGATCGGCGCCCCGTGTCTCGGCGCACCGGTCAGCGCATCGCGTATCACACCCAAACCGAACTGCCACTCGGGAATTGGCGTAAACCCGGGATAGAACGGCGCACCGACTGGGAGCAATTGCCCCTGTGCAATCAGCGACGCGCGACGTTCTGCATCGAAATCCTGCCGACGGCGGGTTGCAAGTGGCTCACTGCGGCGATCGAAGAACGCTTTGATGCCGAGTTTGCCGCCTTCCGGATCGATGACGGCTTCGGCAAAGAGACGTGCTTCGCGCGCAAGGCCGGCTTCGAGCCCTTCCGCCCAACCAGTGCGCACCGCGTCGACGACGCGCGCGACGGCAGCGCTGCGTCCAACACGCGCGGCCTGTTCGAAGAGACGCGTGAGAGGGGGAAGTGTGAGCACCTCTTCAACGTCGATATGCCCTGGCATTTCCCACGCCGATCGCCGTTCCTGCACGACACGAAACCGCTTGGCGAGTGTGCTGTGATCATCGTCAATGAATTCGCGCGCAAGTGCAGACGCGCGCGACACGACGTCGTCGCTCCCGACCGCCACTTCGTCGACGATTCCGGTTGCCAATGCTTCACCTGCGTTGACCTGACGCCCGCCGAGTATGACTTCGAGCGCATTGACGAAGCCTTCAGTCCCGTCTCGGTCGGCGAGCAGGCGCGTAAGTCGCTGTGTGCCGCCGTAGCCGGGGAGCAGGTTGAGTCGGATTTCGGGCTGGCCGAAAAGTGACGTCTCTTGTGCGATGCGGTAGTGACAGGCAAGTGCGAACTCGAGACCGCCGCCGAGTGCGACGCCGTTGATTGCGGCGATGCACGGCTTATTCATGCGCTCGATCATCCGGAACGCGAGGTGTGCGACATTCGGCAGTGGCAGCGCATCGTCGAGCGTGTGCATCTCCTCGAGCAACTGCTTGATATCCGCACCGGCAACGAACGATGAGGTGCCGCTGCCGGTGAAGATCACCGCACGCACATCGGCTTGGCGCGCGAGATGTTCGACGACCGTACAGAGTTCGTCGAGCGCGCGTTCGTTGAGGGCGTTGACCGGCGGATTGGTGACCGTGACGACGGCGATGCGTGCGCCTGCCCTGTGCGTGTGATAGTGCACGCGGAAGTAGCGCCAGTACGACAGGATGCGCTGCGATTCGCTGATGCGCTGCAGCACACGCCAGCTGTCGATCACGCGTTTGAGCTCGGGAATCGATTCCGGGTTTCGTAGTGTGGTTGTGTCGCCAACCGGTTGCTCTTCGACAAGCGCGCGAACCATACGCCGCATGTACTTGCCGCTGCGCGTCTCAGGGAATTGTGCAACCTCGAGAAATTCTTCGGGGACGGCGACCGCTCCTTTCTCTGTGCGGACGAGTTCAGTCAGTCGACGTCGATCGTCCATCGTGATCCGACGACCCGGCGCTGGCGTTATGAACGCGAGCGGGGTGAGCCCTTTTGCCTTGTGCGGCGCGCCAATGACAATCACGTTGCCCACCGGCGAATCAGGGTTGATCTGCTTGTCGCGCAGAATTGCCCCTTCGATCTCTTCGGTGCCCATGCGATGGCCGGACACGTTGATCACGTCATCGCTGCGCCCATGCAACGAGAAGCTGCCGTCGGCATGGCGAATCGCAACGTCACCCTGCGTATACGCCCATCGATCCTGCCAGCGCGACCAGTACGTGGACGTGTAGCGCGCGATATCACCGCGCCAGGCCGGTACGACTCGATTTCCGGTGACCGCAAAGTTGGCCGTGTCGCCCCAGATCGTGCGCGCGAGATACGGATACGGCGCAGCGATGACGATCTCGCCTTTCTCGCCGTCGTCCGCGCGACGCCAGGGCAAGCGACCATCGGCACCTGCTTCACCATCGGGTGTCCACACGTCACCATCGATCCATGGCAATGGGTATGTGTGCGCATCCGCGCGCAACGGGAATTCCGAGTTGTCATAAAAATGAGTCCACACAATCCCGCCGTGCTCCGTAGCCCAGTACGAGTTGATGTACTGGGGGCACATCAACTCCATGCCGAACTGCTGCACCGAGGGCGAGACAGGTTCTGCGCAAAACGTCGCAACGCGCAATGATGATAGATCGTAGCGTCGCACGTCTTCAGCATTTTGCGGATCTGACATCACCGCTTTCAGGAACGTGACGCCAGCTTTGAAGATCTTGACATCGTACCGTTCAATGATCGATGCGAAACGGCCGGCGCTCGGAAACACTGGAGCACCTTCTGCAAGCACCGACGTGACGCGCGTGGTGAGCGCCGCAGAAATCATGTAGCTCTGTCCGGTGATCCACCCCGGATCGGCAATCACGTACATCACATCACCAGGTCGCGCGTCGAATGAGACGCGCATCGTGTTCGCGACGCCGGCGACGTAGCCACCGTGCACGTGCACGACGCCCTTGGGCTTGCCCGTGGAACCGGATGTGTAGATGAAGAAGAGCGGAAAGTCCGCATCAACAGGTACGGGCGAAGTCGACGCCCACACGGCTCGCACACACGTTGCATCGTCGAGCGCACGCACGGCAGCAATATCTGCAACGTCGATCCCGATCGCGCGTGCCGCCGCAAGTAGCTCCTCGTCCGCCTGCGAGAGCAGATCGTGCGCCCACACATCGCGCCCTTCGCGCCAAGGCACATCCGCCTGCCCCGTGTGACGCACAACGACCACGCGTTCCACGCGACTGTGCACGGCCACCAATGCCCGGGCAAGCGTTGTACGCGCGCGACTCGCCGCCGAGGCATCAAGCGCACCCGACTCAGTTAGCGCCGCAAGCGCACGTCCGATGCCGCGCATGACGTCGCTTCGTTCAACGGTGATTTCGCCTGCGATCGCACGCGAGGCCTCATCCACCAGTCGCGTCGCGTCAACATCCCCCAATCCCAGTTCGCGGACCGCTTGGCGGAGGGCGTCCACGGCTTGCTCGGCGGCGATGTAGCGATCCAGCGCCGGGTCCGTATACGCCGCCTTGAACGGAATTACCTGCGCGTTCCGATATCCACCATCGGCCGTGATTACCACGCGCGCGCCGGCATCATGCACGCGATCAGCGAGCGTCTTGTCCGAGAAGCCACCGAACACCGGCGTATAGACGATGCCCAACCGCTTCGCGGCTTCCGTCCATGCAACCTGCTCGGGGATATTGGGCAGGTTGAGCGCGATACGATCACCGGTCTTGAGACCAAGCTGACGTAGCGCAATCGCACAGCGCGCAACATCGACAAGCAGCTGCTTCCGAGTGTACGGATACGCGACCACCGGTCCGCCGCGGCCGCCATCGCGAGACTGATCCCATCGATCACCTTCAACAAGAAAGGCAGCCTCGTCACCAAAGCCCGCGAGTACATGACGATCGACTTCGTTGAAGCAGGCGTTCGTCAATGCACCGGAAAACCAGCGATAGAACGGCGCATCGTCATCGTCGAAGGCGCGCGACCACGGCCGATGCGCCGTCGGATACTCGCTTGAAACGGCCGCGCCGGTCCTCGCGTCAAAACCGCGCCAAATGCCGTCGTTGCGAACGGTGATCCAGGCGTCGGACGCCCGGTCGAACCAGTGGATTTCCCGCGCGGCGATTGCGCCGTGAAATGCGCCGGGATCGCGTTGCGCTTCGTCACGCAGACGCACCCAGTCTGCGCGTGTGCGAATGGGATTGACTTCAGCCTTCGGAGGAGCCACGGAGCGTGCAGTCATGAACAACACCCGTTCGCGCGAAGTGAGCCCAGACACAGTTGCTCCGTCAGCCGTTAGGCCAGCGGAGCAAAGAAGAACGAAGGTGTCGAGGCGCTATGGATACGGTCGCGTTACCGACGACCGGACAAATCGATGCGAACGTGGGTTGGTGAGACGCGGCGCGAAAAACGCGCTGCAATCTCACAGCCGACTAATGCAATGCTGCTGCAATTGTTTCCGCCAAAGATGCATCATCGAGAGTGTCATCCCAGCCCGGCGCGACAAGCGCAATAACGCGCTCCGCGCCAGAGTTGCACTCGATCGCGACGACCTCGGTCGGACTCGCGGCGGCAGCGGCCACCTGCGCCTCGGGAACCTCCGGCATCTCCAGACAGATCCAGGTGATTCCACGAGCGTCACGCACCGTTCTCATATCTTCTCCAATGGTGATGCCCGAAGCGGGGATCGAACCCGCATGACCGCAAGGTCAAGGGATTTTAAGTCCCTCGCGTCTGCCAGTTTCGCCATCCGGGCACAGATGGGAGGAGGTTATCAATCATCCAACAGGAGCGCCAGCAGCGAATCGTCGGCGCATCACGAGCGCCGATCGGTGGGAGTGGGACCGGAACGAAAAACGGTACGCGAAATCGCGTACCGTTTTCTCCGACCCGGAAGGAGCCCGGTCAGTGCACTTACCCCTCACTCGACCACTCAAGAGCGGGAAACGGGACTCGAACCCGCGACCCCAACCTTGGCAAGGTTGTGCTCTACCAACTGAGCTATTCCCGCGCACGGGGAAGCTATCCACGCCCCACGAGGACAACAAGCGGGTTCGAACTAGCCGCGAAGTCCAAGTGCGTGCGCCGCGTACCAGAGCGTGTGCGCCAGCAGCCCAGCGAGCGCAGCATCCCCGCCATTCCCTATCGCCCGACCTGTCTCATCCACAAACTCGGCCGCAACCCCGTTGTCGAGCGGTGCCCGACGCAGCCAAGCAAGCACTTCCTGCGCGTCGGGGCCAAGGAGTCGCGCCAGCTGCGGCAACAACGCGCCCGTGTCGGCGGAAACTGCCCGTACGGATCGACGATAGAGTGAGTCGTCCCGATCAAGCGCTTCATAGAGCGGCAACCAGAGCAACGAGCCGACGGGATCATCGTCCAGCGAAGCGCCGCCGACAAGATCGATCGCTGATGCAAGACGCGCTTTTCCGCCACGATCGACCGCAAAGTGGCGACGCAGTGCGGCACGTACAGCGGCAGGATCTTCAACGGCGTTCGCCGCCTCTTCGTCGAGCGTGCGCTTGAACACATCGAGCGCGAGCGCCACCACAGCGTTTCCATGCAATGTGAACGGCATGGGCGCTGGTGAACCCGACGGCATCACTTCCGTCGAATACAGTGGAATGCGCTCGTCACGACGCGCCGCGATATCGTCCGAGGCGAGATAAAGCGTGTCAGCAACAACCGGTTCTTCAACAATCTGTTCGTCGTTCGAATCGCGGATATATCGATCAGTCGCAATCGCAAACGCCGCTGGGCCTTCAATCGTGAAGCCAGGCTGAAACAGGGTGCCGTCGAGATAGTGAACCCCCTGCCCCGGCGCATACCCATGCAACTCGCACGCACGCACCAGCAACTCGCGGGCGAGTCCGGTATCGGCCAACTGCACGGCCGGCAACGTCCACATCAGTGCTTCCCAATCGCGCACCGTGCAACCCGCTGAGTGCCAAGGTGCACGGGAACGCACGAGATAGTAGTGCGCATCGTCGAGCGCACGACCAACGCCATAGAAGTACGCGAACAAGAGATTGCGATTGACCAGACGATCCATGCCATCGCTCCCTGTCGCCTGCTCCATCGTCGACAGCGCTTCGCGGGTCGCTGTCAGAAGTGCGCGCCACCCACGGCGGCGCAACACAGCAACTGTTGCCTGCGCACCATCACGCTCCGGCCCTACCGCGAGATAGAAGGCGACCTGCGCGGACCCATTCGCCGGCGCGATCACATCACGACGAATCGCAAATCGACGAGGCTCGCGCGACGGACCACTCGGCACTTCCAGACGCGCGGGCCCGTCACTGCCGATTGCGAGCGCGGCCAGCCCGGGAATCGCTGCGCCTTCAAGGAGCAGCACCTCGTCGGGGCCGACGCTCACCAGATGATCATCATCGAACGGACGCGGTGTGCGCACGCGCTGCTGACGATGTCCGAGTGTGCCCTCGAGCGCGATTTCGAGGTTGACCGCCTGACTACCGCGATTTTCGACAGCCAGCGTGTAAACCGCACCAGCCATGTCGGCGTCGCGGCCGTACGGCGCGAACACGGTTCCGCGCACTACGAGCTCGCCGACCGTGCAGGTAAAGGTCGGCAGCCAGCCTACAGCCTGTTCCCACGCGATGCCTTCGGCGGCGAGCGTGCTCACGACACCGTTCACACGTAGCACCGGCACGCACAGCGGCGTCCCGGCGTCATGCTCAAAGCCAGCCGCGCCGGCGAACTCGATTGCCGCGCGCGCACCGCGGTGCAACACGCCGACGGCATGGATCGCGCCGTCCGCCGGGTTGATGCACGGAAGGGTGAGCCAGTGATTGCCGGTAAGCTGCCAGGGAACGGACGGAATCTGCACAGGTATTCGAGACAGGTATTCGAGAGTGGGACCTGAGGAGCTTCGTTGACGCCCCCTCAACCGACGGCTAATCTAGCCGGTTCGCTCCGACTCGGCCCCTAACTCAGCGCATGGCTTCATTCATCGGTCCACGTTCGTTCGTGCCCCAGCGGCTGCGGCGCCTTGCCGGCTCCGCGTCGCTGTTTGCCGCTTCGCTGCTGGCGCAGTCGGCCACGCCGCATCTCGCCGTCGCGCAGGCGGTGGCTGGAGTAGGTGACGACGCCGTGCCGCTTCCCAAAGGCGCATACCGCTTCCGGATCGGCGGGCTGTGGAACGACTACACGTCGGTGTATACACCCGACGCGAGTGGCACGCTCAAGTCGCGGGCACTGCTCGCCCCGCTCAACACGACCAACCTTGGTACGCGCGCGCTTCCGCAGCTTTCGGCAACCGAAGCGGCAATCCGTACGCTGACGTCCAGCGCGAGCTACGCCCTTTCACTCGGCACGTTCGAAGCGACCGGTGACGTGCGTCAAAGCACCGTCCCACTCGCGCTCGACATCGGCATCACACGACGGGTTTCGATTGGCATCGCCGTGCCGTATGTGGAGTCGCGTGGCCGGTCGCAGCTCGTGCTCAATCGAACCGGCACAAGCGCGAACGTCGGACAGAATCCCGCATTCTCGACGACGCTTGGCGCGGCGGCACGCACAGCAAATGGGTCGCTGCTTCGTCAGCTTGCACTCGCACGCACGCAGCTCGCCGCCGAGATCACGCGCTGCGCCGATCCGCTCGCGACAAACTGCACCGCTCTTCGCGCAAACCCTGCGGCCGCGCAGGCGCTGCTGCAGCAAGCACTCGGCGCGCAGTCCGCCATCGCCGCGTTGTACGGCGACAGTCTTCGTGGTGCGTCACCCGTTGTGCCGATCACCGGTTCAACCAGCAACAGCGCGATCGTTGCAACGATCGGCTCCCTTCGCTCGGCGTTTCAGGGATTCGGTGTGACAAGCATCGCCCCGTCAATTGCGCCTGCAGCCGCGACCATTGCGTACGGACCCGGTAGCCTTCGCTCGATCGCAGCCGACAGCGCGTTCGGCCTGCGCTACAACACTGTGGAAGGAACGCGTCGTGCCGGTATCGGCGATGTTGATCTCACGGTAACGGCACTCTTGCACGACACATTCGCGGCAGACCAGCGGCGCCGACTGAACAACTCCGGTCGCGCCTTACGCACCACGCTCACTGCTGGTTTTCGCTTTGGAACCGCAGGCGCTGATCGCGTCGAAGATCCACTCGACGTGCCGATCGGCGACGGCGCGAGCGCGCTACTGTTGCGTAGCACAACCGATTTCATCGCCAACCGCTTCTTCTGGTTGAGCGCATCGCTTCGCTTCGTGCAGCCACTCTCTGACAACGTTGCCGTCGCGCTCCCGCTGGTCACCGACTCCACGATCTTCAATGCATTCACCGTTGGCACAGCGGCGCGCTCGCTGGGCCAGCGCATTGAGATTGAGATCGCTCCGCGCCTGAGCATCGGCCAGTTCTTCGGCATCTCAGGCGCGTATCTGATGCGTCGTGTTGGCGAGTCAGAATTGCGGCCGCAGGGGTCGTTGGGCGCGGTTGATTGCGGGATCGGCGCAATCTGCCCACCGATTCTCGCGCAGTCCACTCCGGCGACAACGGTGCAAGCGCTTTCCATCGGTGCGTCCTTCTCCTCGCTCGCCAGCTACATGCGCGGCGGTGCGAAATGGCCGCTCGAGCTCCTCTTCTCGCACACTGCACCGATCAGCGCATCTGGCGGACTACAGCCGATCTTTTCGACCGACCGTCTGGAGCTCAAGATCTACCGCAAGTTTCCGCGACGCTGAGTCTTCGCAGCAACGGGCGCTGCGTCCTCAACGGCGCCGCGCTCGAGTAGCTCGCGCGCATGCGCGCGACTGATTTCGCGATCCGCATCGCCGCCGAGCATCCGGGCGATCTCCACGACGCGCGATTCGTTGGTAACGACGTCGGTGTCAGCCGTCGTAACCGTGCCTACCGCGCTTTTCCGCACGACGACTTGGTGATGCGCACGTGCCGCGATCTGAGCGAGATGCGAAATCGCGAGCACTTGATGATGGCCCGCGACGCGGCGCATTAGCGCGCCGACCTGCCACGCAACGGCCCCGCCCACACCGGCATCCACTTCATCGAAGACGAGAGTCGGCACCTGCTGCAGACGCGCCAGCACCGTACTCAACGCAAGCATCACACGCGCGAGTTCGCCGCCCGAGGCAATACGGCCAAGCGGACGCGCGTCGCTCCCCGCATTGAGCGCGGCGATGAACAGCACTTGCTCTGCGCCAGCGCTTCCAATCTCATCGAGCGGCGTCAGGGAAACGGCGAACGTTCCGTCTGGCATCCCCAATTCAGGGAGAAGCGCCGACACGGCGGTCGCCAGCCGCTGCGCGCCCGACTGACGGAGGCGCGTGAGTTCGATTGCCACTTCAGCCAGCTCGCCCTCGACGGTGGCACGCGATGCGACGATAGCGCGAAGGTCGAGTGAGCCACCATCGACAAGATCCAACTCTTCCCGCGACCCGCGCCCCGTCGTCTGCACTTCTTCGAGCGTTGACCCATACTTGCGCATCAGCGAGTTGAGCAGATCGCGACGCGATTCGAGTTTGCGCAATCGAACAGGATCGCTCTCGATACCTTCACCGTACTCCTGCAACTCGCGCGCAAGTTCATCGAGAGCGTAGACGGCACCGTCGAATGCACTCTGCCAGCGTTCGGTGTCCGGGTCGATGCGGGAGAGTGCCAGCAGCGATCGGCGTACTGACGCGAGTTGCGAAAGCGCGGCATCGTTGTCGCCGCTGATTGCTTCGGCGGCCTGTGCGGCGAGCGACTGCAGCTCTTCCGCATGCGCGAGTCGTCGGATGTCACCTTCGAGCGATTCTTCTTCGCCCGAGACCACCGCCGCGTCTTCGATCTCGCGGACGACAAAGCGCAGATAGTCGGCGCGCCGTTCTGCGTCCTGACGCCGGCGTTCGAGTTCGCGCTCGCGTACGCGGAGGGCGGAGAGCCGTGCGTATGCATCACGCAGGCGCTCGCGCGCACTATGCGCGCCGACAAATGCGTCAAGCAGTTCGCGCTGATGCTCAGCGTCAATGAGCTGACGGGAATCGTGCTGCCCATGCACGCTGACCAACTGCACACCCACTTCTGCGAGCATTGCAGCGGTCACCGGCGATCCGTTGATCCACGCGCGCGAACGGCCATTCGCACCGATCTCGCGTTTGAGTACGAGCAGGTCGTCATCGGCATCGATGCCACGTTCATCGAGCAGAGCGCGCAGGGCCGTCAACTTTGACGCATCAAACACACCTTCAACTGTCGCCTTGTCTGCACCAGCACGGACACGATCGGCTGCCGCTCGCTCCCCCAGCAACATCCCCAGACTCCCGACGATGAGCGACTTGCCCGCACCAGTTTCGCCGGTGAGAACATTGAGCCCACCAGCGAGCGGCAACGTTACCGCGTCGATGACAGCGACATTGCGGATGCGCAGTTCAACGAGCATATGTCACCCGCGTTATGCGTGTGAAATCAGGCAGTTTCGCCGTCGCGCTCGGAAAGTCCGCCCCAACCGAGTTTACGACGCAGTCGGGTAAAAAACGTTGTGCCCGGAAATCGCACGATGCGAACGGATGAAGCGGCGCGACGGACCACCAGCGCTTCACCGCTGGTGAAGGTAGTGCCAACCTGTCCGTCGATCGTCACCAGAAGTTCAGCCGGCCCATCATCTGCGCGCACCATCACTTCGACGGACGGCGGCAGCACCAGCGGGCGCATCGCCAAGGTGTGTGGCGACACCGGCGTGAGCACAATGCTCTCAACGGTCGGCACAACGATCGGCCCACCGGCCGACAACGAGTATCCCGTCGACCCGGTTGGCGTAGAAATCACCAGACCGTCGGCCGAATACGAACCGATCGGTTCGTCGTCAACATATACAGAGAACCGCACCACGCGTGCGAAACCGCCTTTGTGCAGCACGACATCGTTCAACGACAGCCACTGCGCGCGTTCTACGCCGTGGCGATCGAGCGTTGACGACGACAGCGCCATGCGCGCTTCCGGCTCAAACTCGCCGCGCGCAAAACGTCGCACTCCTTCCTCGAAATCTTCGCCGCTGCAGCTGGTGAGAAATCCGAGCCGGCCGAGGTTGATACCAAGAATGGGAACTTCGTAGCCGTTCAGAAAACGCGCACCGCGCAGCAGGGTCCCGTCGCCGCCCAGCGTGAGCAGCGCGTCCACTTGCTCGGGGTGTTCAAGTCGATCGCCTTCTTCAGCGATCTCCCACAACTCCTCCTCGAAGGCGAGTTGCAGGCCGAGTTCTGGTGCGATGTCGAGCAGAGTTCCAAGGATCGCCGGCAGTCCGACGTATCCACGATGTCCGACGACGCCGACTCGCATTACCCCGCCATCGCTTCTGATTCGTGCAAGGCGCGCACGCGATCCGCGATACCGGCGGCATCGAGTCCCAACGAGGCCAACTGCTTCGCACGCGGCGCCGCGTACACGATGCGATCGGGGACGCCGTGCGTCGCGACACGCACCGTCGGCGCGAGTCGTTGAATGTTCGCACTCATGTAAGCACCGAATCCATTCACGACAGTTCCCTCTTCGACGGTGAGGACGTGCGTGTGATCAGCAAGGACGGCGTTGAGGGTCACTTCATCATACGGCTTGATGTAGCGACAGTTCACGACTGTGACGTCGAGTCCTTCCGCCGCGAGTGCGTCCGCTGCGGCAAGCGACGTGTTCACCATCGTACCGACGGCGAGAATGGCAACTTCGCGCCCCCGTCGCAGCACCTCCCAGGTCGCAAACGGTGTCGCCGGAATCTTCGCCATGTCTGGTGCGACGTCGGGCGCGGCGTCCCGGGGATAGCGCAACGAGAACGGACCCGCCGTATGCTCCACACCCGCGCGCAACAGTCCGAGCATCTCCGCCGAATCCTTGGGCGCAGTCACCACCATCCCCGGCACAGCAAGCATGTAGGCGATGTCGTACATCCCCATGTGCGTCTCACCGTCTTCGCCGACAAGCCCCGCGCGATCCATCGCAAACACCACCGGCAGATGCTGCAACGCACAATCGTGAATGATGTTGTCGTAGCCGCGCTGCAGGAACGTCGAATAGATCACTGCAACAGGTCGCAGACCGCGCGTTGCCATGCCGGCCGCAAACGTCACCGCGTGTCCTTCGGCGATACCAACATCAAAGAACCGTTCCGGATACGCCTTGGCAAATCCACCAGTCCCGGTCCCACTCGGCATCGCCGCCGTGATCACCACCATGTCCTTCCGCTCTGCACCAAGGTCGGTGAGTCCCTTTCCGAACACCGCCGTGTAGCCCACGTTCGCTGTCGACGCCTTGAGCTGCTTCCCCGTTGCAGGATCGTGTCCCGGCGGCAACGCATGCCACTTCTCACCGCTCTCGCCGGCCGGAAATCCCTTCCCTTTTTGCGTGATGACGTGCACCAGGCGAGGGGTGTTCATGTCGCGCACGGCCGTGAACGTTTCGATCAACGCATCGATGTCATGTCCATCGATCGGGCCGAAATAGCGGAAGCCAAGCTCTTCGAACAACACGCCCGGAGTTAGGAACGACTTTACGCTCTCTTCCCACTTCCGGAGCAGCGTGCTTGCACCCTTGAGCGGCCCGGGAGCGTTATCGACGATCTCGCCGATCTTTGACCGCAGCCGGTTGTAGAGCGGGTTACGCTGAATCGACGTCAGATACTTGTGCATCGCCCCGACGTTGGGCGCGATCGACATCTCGTTGTCGTTGAGCACCACAATCATGTCGCGCTCGGAGTGACCGGCGTTGTTCAACCCTTCGTACGCGAGTCCGCACGAGAGCGCGCCGTCACCAAGAATCGCAGCGACCTTGAAGTGCTCGCCCAACACATCACGTCCAGCTGCCATGCCCAGCGCCGCAGAGATCGAAGTGGCGGCGTGCCCCGCGCCAAACGTGTCATACACGCTCTCGCTGCGCTTGAGAAAGCCGGAGAGCCCGTTCTCCTGCCGCAACGTCTCCAACCGATCGTTGCGCCCCGTGAGCAGCTTATGCGGATATGCCTGGTGGCCGACGTCCCATACGATCTGGTCTTTCGGCGTATCGAACACGGCATGCATCGCGATGGTCAGCTCGACGACGCCGAGTCCCGCCCCGATGTGTCCACCGGTTCGCGAGCACACATCGATGAGACGCGCGCGCATCTCGTCGGCGAGCACCTTGAGCTCATCACGGGTAAGGCGGCGAACGTCTGCCGGAGAATGGATGCCTTCGAGAATGGCCATGATGTTTCGGATGTGGCGACACGGTCGATTGACCGTGCACGTTGGAAACGCACTGTTGAACTACAGACCGATTGCTGCTTACGAGCGTCGTTCGACGATGAATCGCGCAAGTTGTTCGAGGGTCGGCGTCAACAGACCTTCGTCCGCCAGCGCCGCACACCCTTCCTCCACCAACGCAACCGCACGCTCGATAGCTCCCTCAACTCCCAGCAGCGCGGGATACGTGCTTTTGTGCAGCGCCAGATCACGCCCAGCGGTCTTCCCCAATTGATCCGTAGTCGCGGTCACGTCCAGTACGTCGTCGGCGATTTGAAAGGCCAGCCCAATCGCTTCGCCGTAGCAGGCGAGCGCCGCGCGCCGCGCTTCGGTCGCCCTCGCCGCCCGCGCGCCTAGAGAAACAGACGCGGTGATCAACGCACCTGTCTTGAGGCGATGCACCCGCTCCAGCGCGGCGAGCGAGAGGTGCACCCCCTCGGCTTCAAGATCGAGCAGCTGCCCGCCGATCATGCCGCCACCACCGGACGCCGCCATCAGGTCGCGCACGATATCGCCGGCCACAACGTCTGAGAGTCCCAGCGCCTTCGCTGCGTGCCACGCACTGCGCGCCGCAAGTGGCACCATCGCCAACCCTGCCGCTGTCGCAATCGGTACGCCGTACACGCGATGCACCGTCGGCCGCCCGCGTCGCACATCGTCATCGTCCATGCACGGCAAGTCATCGTGCACGAGCGAGTACGCGTGAACCACCTCGACGGACGCAGCAAGTTCGCGCGCGTCGTCGGCGCCTCCGCATGCGCGATACGCCTCGAGTAACAGAATGGCGCGCAACCGCTTTCCTTCGCCCAGCAACGAGTACCGAATCGCCTCGGCGATCAGCGGCGAAATATCACCCAGCCAACGCGCACAGAATCCGTCGAGCGCTTGCTGGACGGCAGCGCGCTCGTTCGTGAACGACGGTGGCGACGACATCGACGCGGCGTCCGTTCCGATGGAAGTCACGACGCGATCACCCGCCGAGTTCGACGACGGAGAACGAACCATCGGCGGCTTCGACGAGCTGCTGAACGCGCGCGTCAACTTGCTGCAGCGCTTTCCCTGCGCTGCGCAGATGGATGATCCCTTCCTCGAAAAGCGCCAAAGCGCGATCCAGGTCGACATCATTGCGCTCGAGTTCGCGCACAATTTCCTCAAGGCGGACCAGGTTCTGCTCGAACGTCATTCAGACTCCGTTCGTGGATAAGTGGACACGCCCTCGGGCAACGGGCGACTGGCGCCCGATTCTGCGCGCACGATCCCGTCTCGCAGCCAGAGATCAAAGAGCATTCCCGGCTGGAACTGCCCGCTCCCGCTCAAAGTAGCTCCCTCGGGCGTACGCGCCACCGCAAAACCGCGCGCCAGCGTCGCCAATGGCGAAAGCGCGTCGAGCCGCCCCGCGAACGATTCAAGGCGCGCGCGGCGGCGTTCAATCACGCGCCCGCCCGCCAAGGACAGACGCTTTTGTACCTGCCCGAGCGAGGCCACCGCGCGATCTTCTCGACGCTTACCGGCCGCGGCGAGACGCTTCGCCAGTGTGTCGACGCGCGCAATCGTCTCGCGACGTGACGGTACCGCCAACTCCGCCGCGGCCGACGGCGTCGCCGCACGCACGTCCGCGACCAGGTCGCAGATCGTGATGTCGACTTCGTGGCCGACCGCGGAAATTGTCGGAATCGGACAGGCCGCCAGGGCCCGCGCGACACCTTCGTCGTTGAACGCCCACAGATCCTCGCGCGCACCACCGCCCCGCCCGATAATCAGCAAATCGGCATCGCGCCATCGGGCGACTCGGCCGAGCGCCGCGATCAGCGATTCCGGCGCACCTTCACCCTGCACCTTGGCCGGCACTATCACGATCTCTACTTCGGCACTCCGCGCGCGCGCGACCGTGATGATGTCGTGCATTGCGGCACCGTCAGGGCTCGTGATGACCGCAATGCGACGAGGGAACGATGGCAGCGCGCGTTTCCTCCCCGGATCGAGCAGTCCGTCCTTCTCAAGACGCTGACGCGTGAGCTCCAGCGCCTTCCGCCACAACCCGTCGCCTTCGGCTTCGATTGCCTTGATCGAAAACTGCAGATCGCCTCGGACAGGCCAAACAGTCATCTGACCAAGCGCCAGCACCTGCATACCATCGTCAGGCGGTGCCGGAATCCGTCGCTGCTGCGAACTCCACACCACGCACTTCACCTGAGCTTCGGCGTCGCGGAGTGCGAAGTACCAGTGCCCATTGCGATGCGCCTTGAAGTCCGTGACTTCACCGCGCACCCAGAGCGGTGGAAACGCACCCTCGATCAGATCCTTGGCGGCCGTGGTGAGTGTATGCACGGCGATCGCCGCTTCGGGGGTGCTCCCCGGCGCGGCATCCGACGCCGGCGGCCCATATGCGCTCGTACGACGTCCGGCCACGGCGAATCAGCCCTGGGCCCGCTGCGTGAGCGTCTGCTGCGCGGCGCGAATGGTGTTCTTGAGCAGCATCGCTATCGTCATCGGGCCGACACCGCCGGGAACCGGTGTGATCTTGGACGCGACTTGTGACGCGCTCTCGAAATGCACGTCGCCGCAGAGACGGGTCCCCTTCGCTCGTGACGCATCAGGCACGTGATTCATGCCGACATCAATCACCACGGCGCCTGGCTTGATCATGTCACCCGTAATCATCTCGGCGCGACCAATGGCTGCGATGAGAATGTCGGCGCGCAACGTGTGCGCACGCAGATCGCGCGTGCGACTGTGGCACACCGTGACCGTCGCGTCAGCGCCAGCGCGTCCTTGCACCAGCAACGCCGCCATCGGTTTTCCGACAATGTTGCTGCGACCGATGATCACCGCCTCTGCACCGCGGGTTTCGACGCCGCTCCGCACCAGCAGTTCGATGATGCCGGCGGGAGTGCACGATACAAATCCATCGGTATGTCCGATCAGCAGCTTGCCGACGTTCACCGGATGAAAACCGTCGACGTCCTTCGCCGGCATGATGGTGCGGATCACGACATCGGGATCGATCTGCTTGGGCAACGGCATCTGCACGAGAATGCCATGCACAGCGTTATCAGCGTTCAATCGTTCAACGAGCGCGAGCAACTCTGCCTGCGACGTGGAGGCGGGCAAACGAATCGTTTCGCCCGCCATTCCTGCCGCGCGCGACGCTTTCTCCTTTGCACCCACATACGTCGCGCTCGCCGCGTCGTCGCCAACGAGAACAACGGTGAGTCCGGGCACAACGCCGCGCGAAATCAGCAGCGCCGTATCGTGCGCCACTTCGGCGCGAATCGCTTCCGCGATCGCTTTTCCGTCAATCAACTCAGCGCGCAAAGTCCACCGCCCGACTCTCTCGAATGACGACAACTTTGATCTGCCCCGGGTACTGCAACTCCGATTCGATCCGACGTGCAATCTCTTCTGACAACGCCGTCATGCGCGCGTCGTCCACCTGCTCGGGTGTGACAACGACGCGCACTTCACGTCCGGCCTGAATCGCGAACACGCGTTCAACGCCGCGATAGCTCGATGCAATCTTCTCGAGACCTTCGAGGCGCTTCACATACGTTTCAAAAGCCTCGCGGCGCGCACCCGGGCGCGACCCTGAAATGCTGTCGGCGGCCTGCACGAGTACTGACACTTCGCTCTCGTGCGGCACATCGTCATGGTGCGCCGCGATGCAGTTCACGACCAACGGATTCTCTCCGTACTTGGTCGCGACTTCGACACCGAGCTGCACGTGCGTGCCCTCGTGTTCGTGCGTGAGCACCTTGCCGACGTCATGCAGCAGCGCGCCACGCTTGGCCAGTGCGACATCAAGCCCAAGCTCGGCAGCCATCATGCCGGCAAGCCAGGCAACTTCCTTTGAGTGATTCAGGATGTTCTGCCCGTAACTGGTACGCCAACGCATGCGACCAATGAGCTTGATCAACTCCGGATGCAGCCCGGCGACGCCCACCTCATACGCCGCCTGCTCGCCAGTCTCGACGATGGCGACTTCAACTTCCTTGCGCGCCTTGGCGACGACCTCTTCAATGCGTCCCGGATGGATGCGACCGTCGCTGACCAGCTTTTCGAGGGCCAGCCGAGCGGTCTCACGACGCACCGGATCAAAGCACGAGACTACCACCGTGTCCGGCGTATCGTCGATGATGACGTCGACGCCGGTCGCCAGTTCGAAGGCGCGGATGTTCCGTCCCTCCCGACCGATGATGCGCCCCTTCATCTCATCGTTCGGCAGCGACACCGCAGATACGGTCGTCTCAGCCGTCGTTTCGGCAGCCACGCGCTGAACGGCCAGCGCCACGATCTTCTTCGCCTCCCGCTCGGCGTTGCGCTTCGCACTTTCGCGAATCTCACGCAAACGACTCGCCGAATCGGCGAGTGCGGAATCTTCGAGACGACGCATCAGTTCAGCCTTGGCGGCTTCCGCAGTCAAACCAGCGAGAAGCTCCAGCCGACGGCGTTCGTCTTCAACCAACTTTTCCAACTCCTGCTCACGCTGCCCAGACCGCGCCTCGCGCTTCGCGACCTCCCCCGAGCGACGCTGCATGTCCTGTTCACGCGTCTCAAGAGACTCACGCGCACGATCCAACTGCCCTTCGCGGTCGAGCACGCGCTTCTCTTCGCGCTCGACATCGCTGCGGCGCGTGCGCACTTCCTGTTCGATGGTTTCGCGAAGCTGGAGAATTTCCTCTTTCCCAGCGACGACCGCGCCTTTGCGTAGCGTCTCCGCTTCGCGACGTGCTTCGTCAACAATGCGCGACGCCGTCTCGTCTGCCGTCGATTTCGCGCGCTGCTGCTTCTCGAGCTCTGCCTTTCGTTCCGATCGCTGCCCCGCGCCATGCGCCACGACAGCCGAGACGACAGCCGAGATCAGTCCCAGGGCGCCTATTAGCGCGGGGAGAAAATCAACCATCGGGATCTATGCTCCACCGCGGCGGGCGCGGATTGGATGTCCGACTCATCAGATAGCGCAACCAATGCCCGCGACTCACCTGAGATTGAGCGGTGATCCACGGGTTTGGCACACACTGCGCCTTGTATCGGGAACGTATGGAAATGCTTGCAACGCCGCAACCTGCGGCGTCTCACGCGCCAGGCCAACTCAGCCCGGCGCGCTCTCGTCGCCCCGCTTGGCGGGGGGCAACAACGGCCGAATATCTGACGCGAGTTGCCTGATTTCGTTTGTCAGCGAGGCCGTCGCTGAACGTTCCTGAAAGAGTTCGTCGGTGATCTGCAGCGCAGCCAGGATCGCCGCCTTGTGGGTCTCGATCGTCGCACCGCCTGCCAGGATGGCGCGGATCGTCCGGTCAACGTGGTCGGCCACACTCTGGGTGTGCTGCACCGAAGCCTCGGTGCGGAGCGTGTATTCCTCACCGACGATCTTCACGCGCACCACGCTTTTGCTCTCCATCATCCCGTCAATCATCCCGTCCATGGGCGCATCGCCACCGCCCTTCACTTCTCGGCGCCCTGGTCAAGCTGCTGTCGCAGGAAACGCACGCGCTCGACAAGTTGTGCGGTGCGCTCGCGGGCCTCGACCAACAGCGTACGCAGCTCATCGTTCTCGCGCCGGAGCTCTGCGTCCGACGCGATCGTCGTAACGGCTTGAGCGGGGGGCGCCTCAGCGACGACGGCCCTAGGCGTAACCGCCGCCGCCGCAGCCGCAGCAGCCGATGCCATCGAGGCGTGCGCCTCGGCTTCGTCCGCGGCGGCTCGGGCTTCCGCAGTCTCCGATTCAGCCCGTTCCGTGGCGTCCTTCCATCGCAGCACCTCCGCCTGCGCACTGGTCAGCGCCGAACTCGCACTCGCCGACGACGCCTCCAACTCGCGCGAACGCGCTTCAGCGGCCATCGCCCGACGGCGATAGCCTGCCAGCTGGTCGCTGAGGTTGCGGACCAGCGTGTCGAGTTCGCGAAACGCGGTGACTTCAGGACGCACGAGGTCTGATTCCCAGTTCCTTTTCGAGAGTCTCGAGCAGATGTGCACGACGCCCTTCGATTTCCTTCTCCCGCAGCGTGCGTTCGGGGTGACGGAACGTCAACCGCCAAGCAAGACTGCGGTAACCAGCGGAGACGCCTGCACCGCGAAATTCATCGAACAACGAAACGCTTTCCAGCAGCTCGCCGCCCGCCTTCAGTAAAGTTGCCGCAACTGTTTCGGCAGACATGCCATCCGGAACCAACAGCGCCAGATCGAATTCTGCCGCCGGCTGCACAGGCAACGCACGGAAGCGAATTCCGGCAGACGCAGGAGCGTCCCGTTCGACAGTTGTAACGTGCGCGTGCTGGGCCGGCGGCGCGACATCCGCCGACGAGATCACACCGAGCGTGATCTCCACGCCGAACGTCTCGGCCGCCCACACCGGTCGGTCGAGTGAAACCCGAACCAC
>JBKJTE010000406.1:0-8197 GCA_046590495.1 Gemmatimonas sp.
ACCGCCGACTGCGTTGATCCCTTCCGCCGCAGCGTCGACGGCGAACTCGATCAACTCGCCGACATCGCCGACACACTCGTTGATCGCACGACACACTGCGTCGACGGGGCCATCCCCTTGGGCTGCGGCGACGAGCTCACGTTGGTCGGGGCCACGCAATTTCACGGTTGCGGTCGGAATCGCGTGGGTGCCGCAAGACACTTGCACCAGCTCGAGCGTGAAAGTCGCGCTCCCGCGCTTGGTCTCGCCAGCAACGATCGCTTCGAGTTCACGGTCGTCAACGATCTTCTTGCGGTCGGCGACTTCCTTGAATCTGGCGAACACCGCATCGCACTCGGCGTCATTGAGCGCATGGCCAAGTGTGGCGAGATGCGCGCGCAGCGCTGCGCGGCCCGAGTGTTTGCCCAACACCAGACGTCCACCTTCAAGTCCAACGTGTTCGGCGTGCATGATCTCGTATGTTTCGCGATTCTTGAGCATCCCGTCTTGGTGGATGCCCGCTTCGTGGGCAAATGCATTTGCTCCCACGATTGCCTTGTTGGGCGGCACGCGAACGCCCGTGCAGCGCGATACGAGCCGCGATGCGCGACCGATTTCTTCCGTGCGCACGTGCGTGTCCGCGCCGTAGCGGGTGCGACGTGTGCGGAGTGCCATCACGACTTCTTCGAGGGCAGCATTGCCCGCGCGCTCGCCGATGCCATTGA
Organism: Gemmatimonas sp.; assembly: GCA_046590495.1. Taxonomy (GTDB): domain Bacteria; phylum Gemmatimonadota; class Gemmatimonadetes; order Gemmatimonadales; family Gemmatimonadaceae; genus Gemmatimonas. Next base: position 705 of record JBKJTE010000406.1, read on the forward strand.
TCGTACACTCGATCTGTCGGGCGCCAGCCTGCACACCGGCCAGCGAGTTGGCGACGGCAAGTCCCAGATCGTCATGACAGTGCGTCGACAGCGTGATTGCCCGACTGCCAACAACATGATCGCGAATGCCGGCGATCAGCGCGAAGTATTCATCTGGAGTTGCATAGCCAACAGTGTCCGGGATGTTGAGCGTCGTCGCCCCGGCATCGATCGCGGCGCGCAACACGTCGTGCAAAAATCCGACATCGCTCCGCGACGCGTCTTCGGGCGAGAATTCAATATCCGACGTGAACGATGCAGCATAGCCAACCATTTCACTGACGCGCGCGATCACGGCGTCACGCGTCATGTTCAGTTTGTATTGCAGATGTACGTCAGAGGTCGCAAGAAATGTGTGAATGCGCTTTTGCGGTGCGCCCGCCAACGCCGTTGCCGCAGCCTCGATGTCCTTTCGTGTCGCGCGTGCGAGACCGCAGATCGTGGGCGATGTAGGCCAGTCGTACGCGTCCTCCGCGATCGCGCGTACCGCGTCCCAGTCACCTGGGGACGCGGCCGGAAATCCCGCTTCAATCACATCGACTCCGAGCCTCGCCAACTGACGAGCGACCTGACGCTTTTCTTCGACTGTCATTGAGCAGCCAGGTGCTTGCTCGCCGTCACGCAGTGTCGTGTCAAAAATTCGTACGATGTCCGCGGTCATACGCCACTGGCCGATGGGGTCGGCGATACAGCACCCGTGTCCGGGCGCACCACCTTGGCATTCAGGAACGGCATCAACTCGCGCAGGCGTACACCGACCTGTTCGATGGGATGCTCGGTGTCGGCGCGACGCGCTGCCGAAAAGTTCGGTCGACCGTTTTCGTTCTCAGCGACCCACTGCCGCGCAAACGTGCCATCGCGAATTTCGGCGAGCAGTTGCCGCATCGCATCTTTGGTTGCTGACGTCACGATGCGCGGACCGGCCGTGTAGTCGCCGTATTCAGCGGTGTCGGAAACCGAGTAGCGCATGTAGTTCAGTCCGCCCTGATACATCAGGTCGACAATGAGCTTGAGTTCGTGCAGACACTCGAAGTACGCCATCTCGGGTTGATAACCGGCTTCGACGAGTGTTTCGAATCCGGCCTTCACCAGCGCCGACACACCGCCGCACAACACTGCCTGTTCGCCAAAGAGATCTGTTTCGGTTTCTTCCGCGAACGTTGTTTCGATCACACCGGCGCGCGTACATCCGATCGCGCGTGCGTATGCCAGCGCATCCGCGCGCGCATGACCACTTGCATCGCGATGCACAGCGATCAATCCCGGCGTGCCTCCACCTTCGACATACAACTCACGCACCCGATGTCCCGGTGATTTGGGCGCGATGAGTGCCACGTCCACACCGGCGGGAGGCTCTATGAGGTTGAAGTGGATGTTGAAGCCGTGTGCGAAGAGCAACGTCTTCCCCGGGGTCAGTGCATCGCGCACATCGTGCTCGTAGATCGATCGCTGCTCGGTGTCCGGTGCGAGCAGCATGACCAACTGCGCTTCGGCCGCCGCTTCGGCAACCGTACACACACGAAGCCCCGCGGCCTCGGCCGTCGCCCAGCTGCGCGAACCTGTGCGCAGGCCAACGCGCACGTCGCATCCACTGTCGCGGAGGTTGAGCGCATGCGCATGCCCCTGACTCCCGTACCCAATGATCGCTATCGGGCGACCAGCCAGACGCGTTGCGTCGGCATCACGATCATAGTACACGCGCGTCATGCTGCAGCCTCCTCGTGGGGAGCGCCATCGGCCTGCTCGCGATAGTGCGCGGGCGCTTCAAGGCGCGTTGGTGTGCGGCCGCGCATCATTGCGAGGCGGCCGGTGCGCATCAGTTCTGCCAAGCCTTCGGGGCGGATGAACGCGATGAACAATTCCACGCGCTCCGGTGTGTCGGTGATCTCGACGATCATTTCGTCGTCGCCAACGTGCAGCACGCGCGCGCCATGTTCGACGACGATGTCCACCAACTGCGTCAGTCGGGACGGCGACGCGACGATCTTGGCCAACGCGGTTTCGCGCTGCACCGCACCAGCATTCGTCACGTCCGTCACACCGATCACTTCGACCAGCCGATCGAGCTGGCTCACGACCTGCGTTGCATCGGATGCATCGACCACAAGGGTCATGCGGCTGATGCCCGGCACTTCACTCCGTCCGACAGCAAGTGAGGCGATGTTGAAGCCGCGACGACGCAGCAGTGTGACGGTACGATGCAGAACGCCGGGGCGATCCTGCAGGAGAGCGATCAACGTGTGCTGTGACATCGGGTTCAAACCTGTGTGGAAGGGGAAGCGGTTTGTGAAGCGATCGGAGTAGCAGTAGATACGATTGGCGTGGCGTGTGTCTGTTCTGAAAGCATCATTTCGCCGATCGCGCGACCAGCGGGGACCATCGGAAACACATTCGCTTCGCGTTCCACGCGGAAATCGATGACGACGCATCCGTCGTGTGACCACGCAGCGGCAATCGCGGCGTCCGCATCACTCGCCTCCTCCACGCGCATGCCGTGCAGTCCATGTGCCTCGGCGAGCTTCGCGAAGTCGGGACCGGTCAATGGTGTACCGCTGTAGCGTCGTCCTTCAAAGAGTTGCTGCCACTGCCGCACCATGCCGAGGTAGCCGTTGTTGATGACGGCGACTTTGAGATTGGTCAGCCCTTCCTGTGCGATCGTGGCGAGTTCACACGCGGTCATCTGAAATCCGCCGTCGCCGACGACCACCCAGATCGTGCGCTCCGGATCGGCGATGGCCGCACCCATCGCGGCGGGGAGTGAGAAGCCCATCGTGCCGGCACCACCGCTGGTGATGTGCGAGCGCGGACGATTCCAGTCGAGCAATTGCGCGGCCCACATCTGGTGTTGACCAACATCAGTCACCACCCGCCAATCCTGTCGATCGCGAAAGGCGCGATTCATCGCGTCAAACACATCGTGCGGCATCAGCGCGGATTTGCGGTCTCTCCGTGCATACTCCTGCCTCGGCATATGCGCGTCACGCATCGTCGAGATCTCGGTCGCCCACGCGTGGCGCTGCGTGGTGACACCCGCTTGCATCGACGTACTGATGGCCTGCAGCGCTGATCGCGCATCGCTCACGATGCCGATCTCGGTGTGCACCAGCTTCCCGATTTCAGCCGCGTCGATATCGATGTGAATCACCTTCGCGTGTGGTGCGAAGGTGCTGGCCTTGCCCGTCACGCGATCGTCAAACCGACTGCCAACGTTGAGCAACACGTCGCACGCCTGGATTGCGCGATTCACATGCACCCACCCGTGCATCCCCGGCATGCCGATCGCGAGCGGATGATCGTGCGGCATTGCGCCCAAACCATGCAGCGTCGTGATCACGGGGATGCCGGTCTGCTCCGCGAGTGCGCGCAGTTCGCGCGTGGCGCCGGCCTGAATCACACCATTGCCAGCGAGTATCAGGGGGCGGTGTGCGGCATTCAACAACGCGACGCAGTCGCGGATCGCCTCACTTGCCACCCCATGCTTCATCGACGTCGGCCGATAGCCGGGCAAGTCCATCGCGATATTCCATGCGGGCACGAAGCGCGCGAGCTGCGCGTCTTTCGTGATGTCGATCAACACCGGTCCGGGACGTCCGGTGCGCGCAATGTGAAAGGCCTCGCGGAACACACGCGGCAAGTCATCCGGGTGTGTCACCAGGAAGTTGTGCTTGGTGATCGGCACGGTGATGCCGGTGATGTCGGTCTCCTGAAACGCGTCAGTGCCGAGGAGGTGTGTGGGCACCTGGCCTGTGATGGCGACGAGCGGGGTGCCGTCCATCCACGCGTCAGCGATCGGCGTGACGAGATTCGTTGCACCAGGCCCGCTCGTACCGATGCACACGCCCACGTCGCCGGTCGCACGTGCATAGCCTTCCGCTGCGTGACCAGCACCCTGTTCATGGCGACAGAGCACATGGCGCAGCTGTGCGCGGTATTCCCACATCGCGTGATAGAACGGCATGATGCACCCGCCCGGGATGCCGAACATCACCGACACGCCTTCGCGTATCAGTGCTTCGCACATCACCTGCGCGCCTGTACGCGACGCCGGATTGGAATCAGACATGGGACCTTGGGAGTACGAGAAAGGCCCCCTCCGAACCGGAGGGAGCCTTGTTTTGTGTCGCCAAGGTCGCCCCTCCCGGTGATCTCGGGAGGGGCGGGGTTCGCGCGTTACATCGCGACCTTCAAGCCCTGCTCCCGTGCGCTAAGTACGCGTACGATAAGAATCGACGTAACGAGAATCGTTACGACGACGGGAATAAGGCTAAGAAGAAGTCGGGACTGCGCGGACAGAGCGAGCATCAAGCGGTCATCAGTTGGGTTGCATGTTTCGGGCGCGCGGGGCCGGTCTCGGTCTCCGTCACGTCAAACAGACGAACCGTCACAGAAGCCGTAACGGCACGTCCCTCTTTTCAAGAATCGGCATAGCAATGCGTTTCCGCAACCCCCCCGGGGTGAACAACTGCACCATATCGCGCCTGACTCACCGTCTGCGCATACCGCCAGATCGCACCCGATTGGAAGTCATGCTGCCTCGGCTGCCACGCGGCGCGACGCGTCGAAAGCTCATCGTCTGACAGCCGAACGGACATCGTGCCTTTGTCTGCATCGATGTCGATGATGTCGCCGTCGCGGAGCAGGCCGATCGGCCCGCCGATCGCCGCCTCGGGACCAACGTGGCCAATACACAGCCCACGCGTAGCACCGCTGAAACGTCCGTCGGTAATGAGCGCGACCTTGTCGCCCATCCCCTGTCCGTAGATCGCGGATGTCGTGGAGAGCATCTCACGCATGCCGGGGCCACCACGCGGTCCCTCGTAGCGGATGATCAGCACGTCGCCGGCCTCGTAGCGCTTCTCCATCACGGCGGCGAACGCGTCTTCTTCCGAATCGAAGCAGCGCGCCGGACCACTGAACGCGCGCGTATGGAGTCCGGCGACTTTTACGACGGCGCCGTCGGGCGCGAGATTGCCGCGCATGCCGACCAATCCGCCCGTCATCGAAATCGCCCGTGACGTCGGCATGACGACGTCCTGATTCTCCGGAATCACGATGTCGACCAGGTCTTCCGCGATCGTTTTGCCAGTGACGGTGAGACACTCGCCGTGCAGAAATCCACCATCGAGCAGCGCTTTGAGAATGATCGATGCGCCACCGATGTCGTACACATCTTTCGCCAGATACTTCCCGCCAGGCTTGAGATCCGCGATGAGCGGCGTGCGTGCAAATACTTCGGCAACGTCGAACAGATCGAAAGCAATCCCGGCTTCGTGTGCCATCGCTGGCAAGTGCAGCGTTGCGTTCGTCGAACCACCCGTTGCCGCAACAACGGCAGCCGCATTCTCGAGGGCTTTACGCGTGACGATGTCGCGGGGGCGCGGGCCATGTTGCATCAGTCGCATCACGGCCGCGCCGGCCGCTTCGGCATAGCTGTCACGCGTTTCGAATGCCGCAGGTGGACTTGCTGATCCTGGCAGCGCCAGGCCGATCGCTTCAGACACATACGCCATACTGTTGGCCGTGTACTGACCGCCGCACGAACCGGCGCCTGGGCACGCGACCTTCTCGAGCGCCGTCAGCTCTTCAAGCGACATCTTTCCTGCGCCGTACGAGCCCACGCCCTCAAAGACGTCGAGCACGGTTACGTCCTTGCCATGAAAGCGCCCCGGCAAAATCGAACCGCCGTACAAAAACACCGACGGCACGTTGAGGCGCAGCATCGCCATCATCAGCCCGGGCAGCGTCTTGTCGCAGCCCGCGATGCCAACAAGTCCGTCGTAGCAGTGACCGCGCACGGTGAGCTCGACGGAATCGGCGATCGTCTCGCGACTCACCAGCGAAGACTTCATGCCGGCGTGCCCCATCGCGATGCCATCCGTGACTGTGATCGTCGTGAACTCGCGCGGGGTACCACCGGCCGCGCTCACCCCGCGCTTGGCCGCTTCCGCCTGCCGCTTGAGGGCGATATTGCACGGCGCCGCTTCGTTCCAGCTAGATACAACGCCGACGATGGGCTGCTGAATCTCTTCAGCGGTCAATCCCATCGCGTAGTAGAACGCGCGGTGCGGCGCCCGCTCGGGGCCGACAGTGGCGTGACGACTGGGGAGCTTCGACTTGTCCATGGGGAGGGACTGAGGACTAGGGACTGGCGACTGGGGTGCGCGAGAACCACAGTCACGTGGCAACCTATCGCCGGTCGCGCATCTTGTCAGACGTGGGTCCCGTGTGCCTCGTTCAATCATGACTGGATTCCAGACCACCGTGCGCGGTACGCCGCCTGGCCCCAAGCGTCGCTTTCCCGGCGACCTACTGCTGCGTTTTCGCAAGGATTTTCTGGGCTTCGCCGAGGCGGCCACGGCGGGCGGGCAGGACGTCGTTGGCTTTGATCTCGCCGGCACCAAATGGGCGATCGTCACTCACCCCGATCTGATTCGCGACATCCTCGTCACGCATCAGCGTTCATTCGTGAAAGGCCGTGCGCTTGAACGCGCGAAGCGTGTAGTGGGCAGTGGGCTGCTGACGAGCGAAGGGGAGTTTCATTTGCGCCAGCGCCGCCTCGCGCAACCAGCGTTTCATCGCGATCGCATTGCGACGTACGCCGAGCAGATGATCAGCTATGCAGCGCGCGTTGGCGGGAGTTGGCGCGACGGCGCCACCGTCGACATGCACGAGGAGATGATGCATCTCACGTTGGCGGTCGTGAGCAAGACGCTGTTCGACGCGGATATGGAATCGCAGTCGGACGAAATCGGCGCCGCCGTGACCGCGATTCTCGAATCGTTCGCCATGATCATGCTGCCTTTTCCGGGTGTGCTGGAGCGACTGCCGCTGCCCTTCGCGCGTCGCTTCCGGAAAGCGCGTACTCGACTCGACGAAACGATTTACAAGCTGATTGCCGATCGTCGTGCGAGCGGTGAGGATCGAGGCGATCTGCTGTCGATGTTGCTGCAGGCGACGGATACCGAGGGCGACGGCACCGGCATGAGCGACCGGCAGCTCCGCGACGAAGCGTTGACCATTTTTCTCGCCGGGCACGAGACTACGGCCAACAATCTCACGTGGACCTGGTATCTGTTGTCGCAGCACCCCGAGGTGGCGGCCAAGCTGCACGCCGAGCTGGACGCGCTGGGCGGCGAGCCCACGATGGCTGACCTTGTGCGCCTGCCGTACACGCGCAAGGTGGTGCAGGAGTCGATGCGGCTGTATCCGCCCGCATATGCGATCGGGCGTCGCGCGCTCGAAGACTACGACTGCGGCGACTATGTGTTACGTGAAGGAACGATTGTCTTGATGTTGCCGTGGTTGCAGCAACGTGACCCGCGGTGGTGGCCTGATCCGGAGCGCTTCGACCCCGAGCGATGGACGCCCGATCAGATCGCGTCACGCCCCAAGTTCAGCTACTTCCCGTTCGGCGCGGGAATGCGCATCTGCATTGGTGAACAGTTCGCGTGGAC
>JBKJTE010000410.1:0-4417 GCA_046590495.1 Gemmatimonas sp.
GATCACCCTCGCGTTGGCATTCCTCGATACGATTCTGGATGCGGTTCGAGCGGATTCGATCTGATGCGGACCTTGAGTCGTCGTGAGGACGTCGATTGCTTTCGCCATGGCTGAAACCGGACGCTCTCGCACGCTGATGGATAGTGCACTCGGGACTGGTGCGTTGACCACGATCGCCACTGGTGGCGCGCTGATCGGACTCGGGCTGCGTGACGGCGAAGCGAGCCGAGTCTTTCGACTGGTGGGACGGGCGCTTCTTGAACGAGTCGGCGTGGCCTCCGTCGACACGCCACTCACCTCCGTCGCACTCGGCTACATCCATCATCTCGCAGCGGCAACCCTGTGGGGTGGAGTGCTCGGAGTGGTCGTTCTGTGGCCGCGCACGAACCGATCGCGTGTCGCTACCGCGTTCGTCTGCGCGCTGGCCTACGCTGCGCTCACGTTGGGAATCGTCCCGCCGATACTAAGGATCGGATATTCGGTGACGTCGAACGTGCCCGCTGTGGTTCCTATCTCTGTGGCCTTGGTGCTCGCGCTGCTCGGCGACATCTGGATCAACGCGGCTGACGAAACTCGCGCGTAGCAGTGCGTGCAGGTCGTGTGACGGGAACGACGTTTGCAAGGTAGGAATACTGAGGCTCGTGACAGCTTCGAGACGATCTTTGCGACGTAAGTCACAATCGTCGCAGTGAATAACGATCTACGTTGCTGTTTGGTGGGTGAACCGTCTTTCTGTAGACGGCGCACGGTGGAAGGTCCACCCATCGGCAGTTCACTTTTTCATCAGGAGGTAGCAATGGACGTCCTCGTACGACTCGAGGCTCGTCCGAGTGATTCGCCGGTGCTTGCGCACGTGAATTCGATTCCCGTTCTTCCGTTCGGTACGCGCTCGCGGCGTGAAGTAGTCACGCTCTACGGTGTAGCCGACGCCCAATCCCTCGCCCTGGCACTTGCAGCCACGGTAGAGAGTGAGCGGCAGGAAGTACCTCAATCGGGTGTCGTGCGACACATTGGCGTGTGGCCGGACCGTGGTGCAATAGGAGATTCGGCGTGGCGCGATGGCCTCACTGGCCGGTTGATCACCCGCGATCTCGATATCCCGTTCCTGACGCTCGAGGCACGTGCCAGCGAGCTGCTCGGGGAATGTGGCCCGACGCTTCGTCGGGTTGCGGCGGGACTCGGCATGACCGATTGGCCGGAAGGCACGGATCGCGCTCTGACCTTCAGCTTCCGCGGCAGTCACTCCGGGGCGATGGGTAGCGGTTCAAGCGTTGCACTCAGTGACGAACTCGGCGTCGAGCACTGGCTGGATTCGCTTCGGGAAGCCGATGCGTATTCGTTCGAAGTGGAGGGCGACTAACCATCCCTTCTCTCGTCTGTGTAGTCAGAAAGGGGCCGCGATCTCAGATCGCGGCCCCTTTGTATTTCAGTCGATCGCGCTTGAGAAAGAAAAAAACAAGCAGCCACGAATCACGCGAATTTCGCGAATGAAACCACGGTTATTCGTGAAATTCGCGCGATTCGCGGCCGCCGCTCTTTTTGTGGTTGAGAACGGTTGGCTAGCTAGTTCAGTTGACGTCGGGCCGATTCTGCGCCATGCTCGCATCCCCATACTCCTCTGGAGGAACGATGCGGGACTACGACAGCGCGGGCATCAGAAACATCGCCGTGGTCGGCCACGGCGGTGGTGGTAAGACCAGTCTCGTGGATGCGCTCTGCTTCGCGGCAGGCTCGGGCCGACGACACGGCACCATTCAGAGCGGCACCGCGCTCACCGACCATCTCCCCGAAGAGATTGAGCGCGGATATTCCATCTCGCTCGGTTGTGCATACGCGGAGTGGATGGATAGCAAGATCAACTTCATCGACACGCCGGGGTCGCTCGATTTCCAGGGCGACGCACTCGCCGGACTCGCCGCCGCAGACGGCGCGCTCTGTGTGATCGGTGCGGCGGCCGGTGTGGAAGTCGGCACCGAGCGCATGTTCCGGGCGGCAGTGGAGCGCAATGATCCGGTGCTCTTTGCCGTGTCGATGATGGACAAGGAGTTTGCCGACTTCGATCGCATCTACGAGCAGATCAAACAGCGACTCACAACGAAAGTGATTCCTGTCGAAGTCCCGATCGGGGCCGGCGCGACATTCCGCGGCGTGATCAATCTCTTCACGCAGCGCGCCTACATGTACACCGGCGGCAGCAAAGGCGAGTACGTCGAAGCCGATGTCCCTCCCGAATGCGCTGATCGCTTTGCCCGGTACCGGCAGGAGCTCATCGAGGCGATCAGTGCCACCGATGACACACTCCTCGAACGGTATCTCGAAGGCGGCGAAATCGATCGCGACGCCGCACTGAGCGGGATGAAGGAAGCCATGAAACGCATGGACCTCTTCCCGCTTTTTTGTGTCTCGTCGGACAGCATGATCGGTGTGCGCGCGTTACTGACTGAACTCGTGCAACTCATGCCGAACGCCTTCGAGATGGAAGAGATACACGCGCTCACCGGAGCCGAAGGATCGAACACGATTCAACTGCACGCGAAAGACGACGCACCGTTCGCAGCACTGGTCTTCAAGACGCTGGCAGAACCGCACGTGGGCGATATCAGCTACTTCCGCATTCTCTCAGGACGGGTGGCCAGCGGACACGAGGTCTACAACGCCACTCGCGATATCGCGGAAAAGCTGGGGCATCTCTCAGTGCCATGTGGACGGGAGCGCATCGAAGTCGATGTGCTGCATGCCGGCGACATCGGCTGCGTCGCAAAGCTGCGCAATACGCACACCAACGACACACTGTCCACCAAAGAACATCCGATTCGCCTTGCGGCCATCGCGTTCCCCGAGCCGCTCGTGCACTTCGCTGTGAAAGCGTCCGCGCGTGGTGATGAAGAGAAACTGCAGCTTGGGCTTCATCGCCTCCACGACGAAGATCCGACCTTCGAAGTGCACTACGACACCGAAACGCACGAAACGATTGTCGGTGGACTCGGCGAGCGACACCTCGAAGTCGCGATGGCGGTGCTCAAGCGCAAGTTCGGCGTGCAGGCCGATCTCTCAAAACCGCGCATCGCCTTCCGCGAGACAGTCACGGCACGCGCCGAGGGCCAAGGCCGCCACAAGAAGCAAACCGGCGGGCGCGGGCAGTTCGGCGATTGCTGGATCCGCATCGGCCCGATGCCGCGCGGCGAAGGCTATCTCTTCGACGACCGGATCGTTGGCGGTGTGATTCCGTCGAAGTACATCCCCGCCGTCGATCGCGGAGTGCAGGAAGCCGCAGCGCGTGGCGTACTGGCCGGCTTCCCGCTGGTCGACGTGCGCGTCGAACTGTTTGACGGCTCGACACACTCGGTCGACTCGAACGAAATGTCCTTCAAGATGGCGGGCATCCTCGCATTCAGAACAGTCGTTCCAAAATGTCGTCCGGTGATTCTCGAACCACTCGACCTCCTCGAGATCACCATCCCCGACGCATTCCTTGGCGACGTACTCGGCGACGTTTCCGCACGGCGGGGACATATACTTGGGACCGACAGCATCGATCGACTCACGACGGTACGGGCGGTCGTACCGCGGTCAGAACTGCACCTGTATGCAACGCAACTGTATTCGTTGACGCACGGCCATGGCACGTTTTCACGCCGCTTCAACGGCTACGAAACGGCGCCCGCCGACGCTGCGCAGAAGATCATCTCCGAGCACGCGAAGGAAATGGAGATGGCCGAGGCGTAGCATGCCAGACGACGGTGCTGCAGCGGCGCGGGCACTCCGTTGCAGCACCTCGCATCGGCTCGAATGCGAGGTTCGCTACAGCGGACTCCACGAACGCGCCTTTGTGCGTGTGGGTTTTGCCAGTGCCGACATGGCGTTACTCACTGCGCACCGCGAATAACTGATGCTCGCATTCCCGTTGCCGAGCGTGCTGCTGTTGGTCTTGTTGCGAATCAGCACGCTGCCGTACACGCTTGCGTTTCCGTTCGGCCGGAAGTCGTCCATCACGACGATGAGGCCATCGAACGTGAAGTTGCCATTGATCGACAGGCTCCCGTTCACGAGGAGAACGCCCTGTCCACGACCGCCGTTGATCGACAGGTCGCCCGCCGAGTAGATGATCGGGAAATAGTTCTGACAGCCGACTACCGCACCTGCCCCGCGACTCGGTTCACCCCAGTTGTTTCCACCGACCGTGCAAGCCGTGCTGGTGCCAACCGGCGACGGACTCGCGCCCGTGGTGATCGCATTGGCCTTCGCGGCAAGGGAGGCAAACGTCTCAGTGCCGAATACCGTGAACGTGTTTGCCGAGCCTGCGTTGGGGTCAGCATACGTCCCGTTCACGGCCTGCGAGGCGGGCTTCTGAACCGAGATGGTATTGGCTGGATTGTAGGCGATGGCGAACGTATCGCGGACGCCGACAATGGGGCAC
>JBKJTE010000022.1:0-12349 GCA_046590495.1 Gemmatimonas sp.
GCATCGCCCGCGCGCTGGCCAACAATCCGGAAGTGCTGCTCCTCGACGAGCCCACCAGCGCACTCGACCCGCTCGCGACGCAGCGTATCGAAGAGATGCTGTATGAGTTGCGCCGAGACCTGACGATTGTGCTGGTGACGCATAACTTGCATCAGGCAGCGCGCGTCTCCGACCAGACGGTGGTTCTGTTCGACGGCCACATCGTTGAGATCGACAGCACCAAACGACTCTTCACGAGCCCGCGCGAAGCCAGAACGGAAGCATTCATCACAGGGAGACTCGGCTGATGGCGGACGGCGGCGGTTACCGGCATTTCCACGATGAGCTCGCAGTGCTCAAGCAGAAGTTGCTTGACATGTCGGAGCGCGCGGAAACGCTCGTCGATCTCTCCGTCGAAGCGCTGCTCGAGCGTGATCGCGAAAAGGCGGAAACAGTAATTGAAGCGGACCGCGAGCTCGATCGCATCGAGGTCGAAGCCGAGAATCTCGCGATCTCATTGCTTGCGCTGCAGCAACCCATGGCCCGCGATCTGCGGTTTCTGGTCGGCGCGATCAAAGTCTCGAGCGATCTCGAACGCGTGGGCGATCACGCCGTGAACATCGCACAGGGCGCCGTGCGTCTCGTTGAAAGTCGCGCCATGATGCCCGCTGTTCCAGCCATTGCCGACATGGCGCGTCGAGCGAGAGCGATGCTCAGCGACGCACTGGACGCCTTCATTCGCGGCGATGGCGCGCTCGGTCGCGCGGTTGGTAAAGCCGACGCGCAAGTGGACGCTCTCCACGAGGGCATCTTTCGCACACTCCTCACGCACATGATGGCTGATCCGCGCACCATCGCTCCGTCACTCGAACTACTACTCGTGAGCCGCAACCTCGAGCGAGTCGGTGATCTCGCGACCAATATCGGCGAAGATGCCGTCTACCTCGCCGAAGGAAAGCAGATCCGGCACCGCTACGACGAAGAGATTGCGAAAGAAGAGGAAGAGGCGCGCCGAGCATGAGCACCGTCCCCCGACTTGTGCCTGATACGCCGCCCTCGAGCGATGTGCGTATCGCGGCAATCGATATCGGTTCGAATTCCGTGCGACAGATCATCGCCGATGTATCGTCCACCGGTCAAATCCGCGTCGTCGACGAAATGAAGGCGATGCCGCGCCTGGGTGAAGGGCTCGAACTGACAGGTGAACTTGGACGCACCGCGCTCGACGCCGCCGTCGCCGCGGTGCAGCGCATGGTGATGCTCGCTCGACAGTACGCCGCGGCGCGAATCGAGATCGTTGCCACAAGCGCGGTGCGCGATGCCACCAACGCCGCAGAGTTCACCACCCGCGTGCGTGAGTCCACCGGCATCGACGTGCGCGTGCTCAGCGGTGACGAAGAAGCGCTGCTGTGCTTTCGAAGCGCGCTGGCGCACTTCGAGCTTGGCTCAGGCCGTTCGCTGGTCATGGACATCGGTGGCGGCTCACTCGAGCTCGTGCTCGCCAAAGATGGACTGATTGAACGTGTGGCTTCGCTTCCGTTCGGCGCCGTACGATTAACGGAACGATTCCTTTCGCCGACCTTGCGTCCGAAAGGCGTGCGCCAGCTTCGCGAGTACGTTCGCGATGGCCTCAGGCGCTCAGTTCCGGTCAAGGATTGGCGAGGCACGCGCGTGATCGGCTCGGGAGGAACGTTCACCAATCTGGCCGGCATCGTGCTGCATCGCACCGGGGTATCCGTACGCTCGGCACACGGAACGCGCGTAACACGCGTGGAACTTGAGCATGTGCTGGATTGGGTGCAACGACTCGATCCGGATGAGCGCTCGCAGGTGCCGGGTCTCAACCCGGCGCGCGCCGACATTATCGTTGCCGGCCTCGCGACCGCCGCCGAAGTACTCGCGCGCTTCGATCCGCGCGATCTGCTCACGTCGTCGTACGGCATTCGCGAAGGACTGCTGCTCGAGTCAGCACGCGTAACGCCGGTCGTTGCTGATCCAGGTGCTGCGCGCGAACGGTCGGTGCGCGAGTTCGCCGAGAAATGCCACTTCGAAGCGCCGCATTCACGACAGGTTCAGACACTTTCGTTGCAGCTGTTCGACGCACTGGCTGCGCGAATGGGACTTGGCGCCGTTGACCGTCGCATTCTCGCCGACGCCGCGCTGTTGCACGATGTAGGCTACCACATCAACTACGAGAATCACAACAAGCATTCCTTTCACCTCATCTCACACGCAGAACTGCTCGGCATGACCCCCGCCGAACAGATCGCGATCGCGCATGTTGCACGCTACCATCGCGGCTCACCACCCAAGAGGAAGCATCGTCGCTTCTCGCAACTCGATCGCGTACTGCGCGAACGGATCGTCAAACTATCGGCGCTGCTGCGTTTCGCGGACGGCTTCGATCGCGGCCACGTCGGCGCCGTTGGACGCCTGAAGGTGCGTTGGTCTCAGGACGCCGTGCGCGTCACGGCCATTGAAGCCGAAGGCGCGACAAATTTGCGACTGGAGTGCTGGGGCGCGAGCCGCAAACGATCACTGCTCGAGCAGGTGCTTGGGCGTCCGGTCGAAGTGATCGGCCCCGACGGCGCCGTCGTGAACTTCGACGAAGGCGACGGCGAGTAGTCAGCCGTCGCGAGCTGGCTCTGTTCTGCCTCGCTCCGTTCGCGCGTTGCCCTTTGCGCGTGGCGCGCGTCGTGTGGTCGTCGGCAAAGGCTTCCCGCGTGAAGAAAGCCCCCATGCGTCTTTCATGAACACCTGCTGAGTCGCACGCTCCTTCGTGCCCGTAGGCTGGCGACGACGATACACGCCGTCTGCGCCCAGGTCCCATGCTTGCCGATTGTCACTCAGGCACGTCTCGAGCAAAGAATGGAGCTGGCTATGCAATGTGCGGTCTTCGATCGGCACCATGACCTCGACGCGACGATCGAGGTTGCGCGGCATCCAGTCCGCTGAACCGATGTAGTACTCGGGCACGCCACCATTTGCGACGTAGAGTACGCGCGAGTGCTCGAGGAATCGCCCGATGATCGAAATTACACGAATGCGCTCGCTCACTCCCGGTACGCCCGGTAGCAAGCAGCAGATGCCGCGCACGATCAGGTCGATCTCGACACCATCCTTCGACGCACGATACAGTGCGGCTATCACACCGGGATCAACGAGCGCGTTCATTTTGGCGATGATGCGGCCGCCGCGGCCTGCGCGGGCGTGCGCTCCCTCACGATCGATCAACTCGATCGTGCGCTCACGAAGATTTGCCGGGGCAACGAGCAGCTTGCGGTAGAACTTCTGACGTGACACACCGGTCAGCGAATTGAACAGGTCCGTCAGATCAGCGCCGATCTGCGCATTGCAGGTGAGCAAGCCAAGATCGGTATAGCTGCGCGCCGTCTTCGAGTTGTAGTTGCCAGTGCCGATATGTACGTAGCGGCGGAGCCCATCCGGATCGCGACGCACGACAAGCGCCGTCTTCGCGTGTGTCTTGAGCCCTGGCAATCCGTACGCGACATGGATGCCATAACTTTCCATCGTGCGCGCAAATGTGATGTTGTTCTGTTCATCGAATCGCGCCTGCAGCTCGATCAGCACAGCCACCTGCTTTCCCTGCTCGGCCGCTTCCGTCAACGCGCGCACCAGCGCCGTATCACCCGACGTGCGATACAACGTCATCTTGATCGCCAGCACATGTGGATCGTGCGCGGCAACTTCGAGAAACGCTTCCACCGACGATGAAAACGATTCGTAGGGATGGTGGACAAGGATATCGCGTTCGCGCATCGCGTCAAAAATGCTGCGCGTCCCATCGCGCAATGCAGGCGGCACAACGGGCGTGAACGGCGGATCGCGCAGCTCCGGAATGTCGAGCCCCGCCAACGACATCAGATCGCCGAGTTCGAGCAGTTCGTCGATCTCGTGCACATCGCCATTCATGAGCGGCGCAACTTCCTGGGATTCGCCTTCACCCAGCTCTTCGAGCAACAACGAGCGAATTGCTTCGGGCATGCCACGCTGAACTTCGAGACGGACAACTTCACCAAAGCGACGCTGAAACACCTGCTGCTCGATCGTCTCCAGCAAATCTTCCGGCTGATCCATCTGGCCGAGATCGAGATCGGAGTAGCGCGTGATGCGGAATGTGAACCATCGCACCACCTGCATTCCCGGGAACAGCGCGCCTAGGTTTGAGCCGATCAACTCCTCGAGCGGCACAAAGCAGTTTGGGCGGCCGAGGGGAACCCAGCGCGGCAGCGAACGCGGAACTTTCACGCGCGCGAAGTGGTCCTGCCCCGTCACCGGGTCGCGAATCTCGACGGCGAGTGACAGCGACAAATTGGAGATGTACGGAAACGGATGTCCCGGATCGACGGCAAGCGGCGTAAGTACCGGAAACACTTCCGCCTCAAAGAACGCCGACACATGCTCCACTTCATCGGCCGCGAGTTCGTTCATGCGCACGAGCCGAATGCCGTGTGCTTCGAGCGCCGGCAACAGCTGCTCATGCAATGCTACACGGCGACGCCGAAGCAGCTCTTCGACCCGCGCGCGTGCCGCCACCAGCTGGTCCGCCGGCGTGAGTGGATCGGGTTGATACTGTGGTGCACCGGCGGCGACTTTGCGTCGTAAACCGGCCAGGCGAACCATGTAGAACTCGTCCAGGTTCGTGCTGAAGATTGCCAGAAACTTCAGGCGCTCCAGCAACGGAACGCGCGCGTCCAGTGCTTCTTCCAGGACGCGCGCGTTGAACTCGAGCCAACTCAGCTCGCGATTCAGGTACAGCAACGACAGCGACGACAGCGGTGCCATTCAGAGTCCGGGCAGTGAGGCGCGACGCGCCAGATCACCGGTCAAAGGTGAACGAACGCAGCGAGCACTTTGTACGAGAGGGCGGCCATGAGCGCAGCGGCAGGGATCGTGATGACCCACGCCCAGACGATGCGACCTGCAAGCCCCCAACGCACCGCCGACAGTCGCGTCGTCGTCCCGACGCCGACGATGGCGCCGGTGATGGTGTGCGTTGTGCTCACCGGAATGCCGAACCGCGTCGCTGTCAGAATGACGAGTGCGCCAGCGGTCTCGGCACAAAAGCCACCCACCGGTTTGAGCTTCGTGATCCGCGTGCCCATCGTATGGACGATACGCCATCCACCGGAAAGCGTGCCGAGTGAGATCATCGTGTATGCCGACAACTCCACCCACAAGGGAATCGTCTTCATGTCCTCAACGTACAGGGCATGCATCCACCCGGTCTGCGCAGCGAACAACGCCTTCGATGCGACCAGCAGCGCAACGATGATGCCCATCGTCTTCTGCGCATCGTTGCCACCGTGCGCCAGAGAAAGCAGCGCAGAACTCGTCAGCTGCGCGACGCGGAAAAACTTGTCGACGCGCGCGTTGGATGCATCGCGGAACAGGTTGAAGACCAGCACCATCAGCAAAAAGCCCATCAACATGCCGATCGAGGGCGAGAGAACAATCGCCGACAGTGTCTCAACCCACTTGTGCCCCCACACCAGCGCGCTCCAACCGGCCTTCGCCACGGCCGCCCCCGCGTACCCGCCGATGAGCGCATGGGACGAACTCGATGGAATGCCAAACCACCAGGTGATGAGATTCCACGTGATCGCACCGAGCAGTCCGCCGAGGATGACGTTCTGATCAACGATGCCCATGTCGATGAAGCCGCCGCCAAATGCTTTCGCGACGGCGGTACCGACAACGAACAGTGCGGAGAAGTTGAAGAACGCGGCCCAGATGACGGCGGCCAGCGGGCTCAGGACTCGGGTGCCAACGATCGTGGCGATCGAGTTGGCTGAATCGTGAAACCCATTGATGAAATCGAACGCGAGGGCCATCGCGACGATGAACAGAACGAAGTAGACCACGACCCGATCAGCTGTTCTTGAGCGCGATGCTTTCGAGCACATTCGAGACATCCTCGCACTCGTCGAGCGTGTGTTCGAGTGCGTCGTAAATTTCCTTCCACTTGAGCACTTCGATCGCCGGCATCTCGACCGAAAAGAGTCCGCCGACATACTCGGCGTAGCGCGCGTCGCCTTCCTCTTCGATCGACTTCATCGTGCGGCCATGCTCGAGCATCGCCTGACGCTTCGTCACGTCACCAACCGATTCCAGAATCTCCTTGCTCGCGCGGATCACCAGCTCGGCCATCTCCACTCCACCCGGACGCGACTCGGTGATGCGGAACATCACGACGCGACGGGCCGCGCCGTTGATCAGATCGATGACGTTGTCCAGTCGCTTGGCGAGCAGGTGAATGTCTTCGCGATCGAGCGGCGTGACGAAGCTCGTATCGATGCGCTGGTTGATGAGATGCACGATCGCGTCACCATCGGTTTCGACTTTCTTGATCGACGCGGCGATACGAACGGCATCCGACGGCGTTTCGAAAAGGGTCTTCAACAGCGTTGCCGCACTGCCGATATGCACGGCCAACTGCTTGAAGTGATCGAAGAACGTTTCGTCTTTGGAGAAGAGCTTCACAGGTACCCGATGGCTGAGGAATCGCTTGAATCGCCTTTACCGGCGCCGATACAAAGGGGCCGCGCGAAGACTCGGGAGTCAAGCGCTGACCGCAGAAGCGCAGAACAGCGATGCGCGTAACGATTGCGTCACCGCGCCTTGGGCGCCATTGGCGTGATCGACGCGTTACACGCGATGCGTCGTCGATTGGTTCACGACCAAACCACTTTCGCATCGCCACCCGCACGTCTGCGTCGCACGAAGGCCGGATTCACGAACCACTTGATCAGCAGTGCCCCGGCGAGAAACCCGCCGATGTGTGCCCATACTGCCACGCCGCCCGAGAGGTCCCGTCGCAACATCGACAGCTGCGGAAGCCCGGTAAGCAGCTGCCCACCAAACCAGAAAATGAGCAACGCCCACGCTGGAAAACGGATCAGAAAAAACGGAGGAATGAACGTCCGTACGCGCACCGATGGGTACAACACGAGATACGCCCCCATCACTCCGGATATCGCGCCGGATGCGCCGACGGTCGGCACCGGTGACGTCGGATCGACCCCGATGTGCGCCAGCCCCGCCAACACGCCCGTGATCAGGTAGAACGCGAGAAATCGCCCGCGTCCCATGCTGTCCTCGACGTTGTTGCCAAAAACCCAGAGGTACAGCGAGTTCCCGATAATGTGCGTCCAGCTGCCGTGCAGAAACATCGAGACGATCGGCGTCGCCCAGTTGATCGGCTCGTTGTCGATCACGCACGCCATGCCGCGGCCCAGCGGAACGCCGAACCCCAGCGGCGCCATCTTGGTCAGCTCGCCTGGAACGAGCCCCAGATTGCAGATGCTGACGGCCAGCGACTCAACCGACGTACCCGCCCCTTGAAGGAAAATCCATGTCGCCCACGTCACGACCAGCAGACTGATCGTCATCCAGGGCGTTCGGAGCGTCGGGTTTTCATCGTTGATCGGGAACATCGGCTCTCCCCAGAGGGGTGCCGAAGCGGCAGTCTGCCACAACGGCGCAGTGAAAAGTGCAGGATCGAAAACAATTCCGCCGTCACGGCAGCAGAACTGCGGCCCACCCCTTGCTCCTTCTAAAGACGAATGACGGCTAGTCGGTCGTCTTCGACGTCTTATCGCCAAATAGGGGAAGCAATGGCAGAGAAAGTTATCGGCATCGACCTCGGCACCACCAACTCGGTTGTCAGCGTCCTCGAGGGTGGAGACCCAGTCGTGATTCCGAACGCCGAAGGTGGGCGCACCACGCCGTCCGTCGTCGGCTTTACGAAGGATGGTGAGCGCCTCGTCGGGCAGATCGCCAAGCGTCAGGCCGTTACGAACCCACAGAACACGATCTTTTCGATCAAGCGCTTCATGGGCCGCCGTACGTCGGAAGCCTTGGGTGAACAGTCGCGCGTCCCGTACAAGATCGTCGCCGGCCCGAATGACGTGGCCTCCGTCGAAGTGGGTGGCAAGCGCTACACGCCGCCCGAAGTCTCGGCGATGATCCTGCAAAAGATGAAGCAGACGGCGGAAGACTACCTGGGCCACACGGTCACCAAGGCCGTCATCACCGTCCCCGCGTACTTCAACGACGCACAGCGCCAGGCCACCAAAGACGCAGGCAAGATCGCCGGCCTCGACGTGCTCCGCATCATCAACGAGCCGACGGCGGCCGCACTCGCGTACGGTCTCGACAAGAACAAGAAGAAGGACGAGAAGGTTGCCGTGTTCGATCTGGGCGGCGGCACCTACGACATCTCGGTCCTCGAACTCTACGACGTGGATGGCACACGTCAGTTCGAAGTGAAGTCGACCAATGGTGATTCGCACTTGGGCGGCGACGACTTCGATCAGCGCGTGATGGATTGGCTCGTCGCGGAATTCAAGCGCGATCAGGCGATCGATCTCTCGAAAGACCCGATGGCCATTCAGCGTCTGAAAGAAGCGGCAGAAAAAGCCAAGATGGAGCTGTCGAGCGCTAACAGCACCGACATCAATCTTCCCTTCATCACGGCCGACCAGTCGGGCCCGAAGCATCTCAACTACTCGCTCACGCGCGCCAAGTTCGAGCAGTTGGTCGACGATCTGATTCAGCGCACACTCGAGCCCATGAAGCAGGCGCTCAAGGATGCCGGAATGCAGCCGTCCGAGGTTGACGAGATCATTCTCGTCGGCGGTTCGACGCGGATTCCGAAGATTCAGCAGGTCGTGAAGGAGTTCTTCGGCAAGGAACCCAACAAGGGTGTGAACCCCGACGAAGTCGTTGCCGTTGGCGCGGCCATTCAGGGCGCCGTGCTTACCGGCGAACAGAAGGACGTCCTCCTGCTCGACGTGTCACCGCTGTCACTCGGCATTGAAACACTCGGTGGCGTGATGACGGTGCTCATTCCGCGCAACACCACGATTCCGACCAAGAAAGCGGAAACGTTTTCGACGGCCGATGACAATCAGACGACGGTCGAAATTCACGTGCTGCAGGGCGAGCGCGATCTCGCGGTCTACAACCGTACGATCGGCAAATTCCAGCTCACCGGTATTCCGCCCGCTCCGCGCGGTATGCCGCAGGTCGAAGTCGCATTCGATATCGACGCCAACGGCATTCTGCATGTGACCGCGCGCGACAAAGCCAGCGGCAAGGAACAGAAGATCCGTATTGAAGCGTCGAGTGGCTTGTCCGATGGCGACATCGACAAGATGGTCAAGGACGCCGAGAAGAATGCGGCGGAAGACAAGAAGCGTCGTGAGGAGATCGAGATTCGCAATCGGCTCGACTCGCAGACGTACGAAGTTGAAAAGAACGTGAAGGAGTGGGGCGAGAAGGTTGCCGCGCCGCTCAAGGAACGGATCGACGCCTCGATCGAACGGGCCCGCAAGGCGCTCCGAGGCGATGACGTCAACGAGATCCGCGCCGCGCAGGAAGAGCTGACGAAGGCGTACAGCGAAGCCGGCCAGGCGTTCTACCAGCAGCAGTCGGCGTCTGCGGAAGGGGCAGCGCCGGGCGGAGAATCGGCGTCGCCGGCAGGTGCGGCGGCCGATGCCAAGGCCGAAGAGGTCGTCGAAGCCGATTACGAAATCGTCGACGACAAGAAGTAAGCGGTTCAAAACACCCCGGCGGAAACTCGCCGGGGTGTTTTGGTGTCGTACTCTGGTACAGTTTCACCTGATCCTTGTTTGACCCCAGAACGGTAGACTCACATGGCTGCACGATTCTCACGGTTCCGATTTGCCACGGTAGCGGTCCTCAGCTTCGCCGGCGGCGTTTTCTTTGCCTCCGGAATGGACTTCACGCGTTTCGCGTGGGCACAGAATTCAGCAACCACCCGCGCCGTCTCAGTACGCGGTCCAGGTGCCCCCGAAGGCGCCGGTTCGTTTGCCGATATCGCTGAACGCGTCACGCCCACCGTTGTTGCGGTGAACACGACGCGCAATGCACGCCCGCAGCAGCAGCGCCTGCGCGGCCGAGCGCCACAAGGCATGGAAGACTTTCTCGAACAGTTCGGTCAGCGCCAGCAGCCCCAGGCGCAGCGCGGCGAAGGCTCGGGATTCATTCTCTCCACCGACGGTTACATCGTCACCAACAATCACGTCGTCGCTGACGCCGATCTCGTCAACGTGACGTTGAGCGATGGTCGGATTTTCAAGGCGAAGGTGGTCGGCACCGATTCAACAACCGACATCGCCGTCGTGAAGATCGACGCCAAAAGCCTCCCGACCCTGCCTATCGGCAACGACGAGACGGTGCGCATCGGTGACTGGGTGCTCGCGGTCGGCAATCCGCTGGGCCTCGACTTCACCGTCACGGCCGGCATCGTATCAGCCAAGGGACGCGGTCAGGAAATTCAGCTGCCCAACGCGGGCGGCATGTCGATCTCCGACTTCATCCAGACGGACGCTGCCATCAATCCCGGCAATTCCGGTGGCCCGCTCATCAACCTGCGCGGTGAAGTCATCGGCTTGAACTCGGCGATTGCGAGCCAGACCGGCTATTACTCCGGTTACGGATTCGCTATTCCGATCACGCTCGTGAAGTCGGTCGCCGATATGCTCATCAAGGACGGTCGCGTGCGACTGCCGGTGATGGGAATTCAGATCGGCCGTCTCGATGCAGACGACGCAGGCATCAACGGTCTGCCCAAAGTTGCTGGCGTGAAGGTTGGTGGCTTCACCATGGGTGACCAAGGGCCGGCCAAGGCTGCGGGTATCGAGCCCGGTGATGTGATCATCGCCGTCGACGGCAAACCGGTGGATCGCGTCAGCGCACTGCAGCGTGTAGTGCGCTCGCACAAAGTGGGTGAGACTGTCCCGGTCGAAGTGCTGCGCTACGGTCAGAAAAAGACGTTCAAGGTGAAGCTCGTCGAGTCGGAGGCAGTCGCTCGCCTCGCTGCCGCGCCGACCGCCGCGCCCAACGCCGCTCCGGCGTCTGGAAAGCTTGGCATCACGGTCGAACCGCTCGGCGCAGAGTTGGCGAAGCAACTTGGTCTCGCCGCTGACCGGGGGGTGCGAGTCTCCGACGTTGCCAGCGATGGTGCTTCAGCTGACAAGCTGTTCGCCGGGACCGACATCATTCTCGAAGTGCTGTATCCCACACCCAGGCGCGCCATCAAGAGCACCAACGATCTGCAGTCGGTGGTGTCGGGACTCAAGGACGGCGACTACGTCAGCTTCCTCGTCATGTCGTTCGGCCAGGCAACCCAGACCCGCGTCGTGAACATCCGCGTTGGTGGCTGATTGTCGGGGCGCGTCACGCGCCAGTGGGTGACGCGCCAGTGCTTAACGCGCCAGTGCGTAACGCGCCAGTGACGCTGTGAAGTGGAAATCGCGCGGCATCGCCTTCGGGTGGTGCCGCGCGGTGCGTTGAGGACCGTGCCCGACTACCTTGGATTCGCAGTACGCGGACGTGGCGAAATTGGTAGACGCACCAGCCTTAGGAGCTGGCGGGGCAACCCATCCCGGTTCGAGTCCGGGCGTTCGCATTGTCAGACGAGCAGCGGTGCAGGAAAGCGACCGTTACGCCAGTGGCCCCGGAGAGTCGTTTAACGAACCCTCTTTTCCTCGCTGCTGGCTCCCGATGCGTTTCGCTCCGTTCCCCTCCCCCGCCGCACGCTGGACCGCCGCCGCGCTCGTCGCCGTTGCCGTCCTCGCTATCTCCGCCCGCGTGCTTCCGTCGCGCGCTCCAGAGTCGCCGCCGCCGATCACCATGCGCTACAGCGAACTGCTGTCGGCGATGTCAGCCCATCAGGTCGATTCGATCGTGATCCAGCCTGGCGCCGCGCTGCGCGGGTGGCTGGCGGCGCCGAACGCAGCGGGTTCGCGCGAGATCAACGTCGAATACGGCGCGGGCGAGCGCAGCGCGCTGGTTACGGCCGCGACGGACGCGAAGGTCGCCGTGGCGTTTGCCGCCCCGCCGCCGGATCGCTCGCAGCTGATCACACTCGCCATCACCCTGCTCGCCGCGGCAGCCGTCGGCGTGATCCTCTACGCGCAATACGTGAGACAGTCGCAAGGCAGCGGCGGCGACTTCGAGGTCGGCTCCGGCAAATTCTCGGGCACCCGCACGACGTTCGCCGATGTGGCGGGCAACTCGGCGGCGCTCGCCGACCTGCGCGAGGTCGTCGACTTCCTGCGTGACTCGAAGCGCTTCGTCGGGATGGGGGCGAAGGTGCCGAAGGGGATTCTGCTCGAGGGTCCGCCCGGCACCGGGAAGACGCTGATGGCGCGGGCGCTGGCTGGGGAGGCCGGGACGAATTTCTTCGCCATGTCGGGGCCGGACTTTTCGGGGATGTTCGTCGGCATGGGGACCATGCGGGTCAAGGCGCTCTTCCGCAAAGCACGCAAGGCGGGGGGCGGCGTGATTTTCATCGACGAGATCGATTCGTTGGGCGGCC
>JBKJTE010000141.1:0-39857 GCA_046590495.1 Gemmatimonas sp.
TGGCGCGGCTGACACGATCGACTCGACTGTCGCGTACGGGAGACGATCGCTGTTCTGCACCAGATCAGCTGTGAGTCCACGTCCACCGCATGCGCGTCCCTCGTGACGCGGGAGAAGCCTGGATGAACCCGTATGTGCGCGAGCGCATCAACCGCAAGCTCGACACGCTGAGCGACGAGCGCCTCTATCAAGTGCTCGACTACGTCGAGTTTCTCGAGACAAAATACGCCGAGAAGCCGGCCGCGGTCGTGAACGTGTTCCAGCGGTTCGCTGAAGGGGTGGAGGACAAACTCCGCGCCGGCGGCATGGCGGTCGGGACGATCACCGAAGCGATGGGGTTCATGAACCGCGCGGTGGGTGTACTGAACGGCGTGGCGGAGAAGACGATGTCGGTCGCGACCGACGTCGTGAACGTGGCGAAGAGTGCGGTCGATCAGGTCGGCGCTCCGACGCCGACCTCTGGCCCGCCAGTTGCTGTTGTACAGCCACCAGAAGCGGCGCAGGTCGCGCCCCCCGTCGCTCCCCCTGCGGCGGGCCCAGTCACCCCCCCAGGAGCCGCCGCATGATTGCCGAGACCGTGCAGCCGAGAACAGGTGCGAAGCGCACGGTCATTCATGCGATTCGGCAAATTCCGTCATATATCCGGTTGCTCTTTGGCCTGATGCGCGACGGGCGTGTCTCACGGACGGATCGACTGATGGTGCTGGGCGCGATCGCCTACATGATCTCGCCACTCGACTTCATCCCTGATTTCATTCCGTTCTTCGGCGAAGTCGACGACATCTTTTTCGTCATGCTTGCCGTTCAACGCCTTATGGATGGCGCCGGGAAGCGCGTGCTGCTCGACCATTGGCGAGGCTCGATCGATGACATCTCTGAGGTAAGCGTCGCCCGGATCGTCGGAGCCGCGGGGTTCTTTCTCCCGATCAAACTGCGGCGTCGGCTGAGGCGGATGGCGCGCCGAGCGGAGGCCGAGGGGGAGTAAGGGGCGGAAGTTGCGCGCGGGCTGAGACCGGAACAGCGAACTGCAGTACACGGAGGACAGCACGAGCACTCCAACGGCGAGAAACTCAGGAGAACTGCCACCGCCAAAAAGAAAATCTTGATGGCCTCCCTGTCGCCCGGATCTCCGAGTGATCACGCCCGCTTTTTCTCCTGCTGTTATCGTTTTTTTCTCGTGCTGTTCTCCGTGTACTGCAGTTCGCCCTTCGCCGTTCGCGGTTCGCGGCTCCCGCCCCCAACCGCTTGTCACGCGCCTGCATGCCATCTATGCTTCATAATGGCACCCTCGACTACTGATTCCATGAAGCCCGCCGCTGGAGAACACCCCGCGAGCGGGCTTTCGCGTAATGGTGATAGCAGCGCTCCGATCTTCGCGCGCCCGTCGCGCATCCGCGTAGATCTCGCGCTCACCTTCGATGACGTCCTCCTCGCACCGCGTCACTCGCTGACGCACCCGAAGGATGTGAGCCTCAAATCCCGCTTCACCCGGGGCATCGCGCTCAATGTGCCACTGGTATCCGCCGCTATGGATACAGTCACGGAAAGCGAAATGGCGATCGCCATGGCCCGTTCCGGCGCCATCGGGGTGCTGCACAAGAACATGTCGATCGATCGTCAGGCCGCCGAAGTCGATCGCGTCAAGCGCTCCGAAAGCGGGATGATTCTCAACCCGATCACGCTCTCGCCGATGGCATCACTCCGCGAAGCAGTCTCGCTGATGATGCGCTTCAAGATCTCGGGCGTGCCGATCGTCGACGATGGTGGCCGTCTCGTTGGCATCCTCACCAATCGCGACCTCCAGTTCGAACGCGATCTGGATCGCCCGCTGCGCGACGTCATGACCTCCGAAGATCTGGTCACCGCCCCAGTCGGTACGACCCTCGATGAAGCCGAACGCATACTCGGCAAACATCGTATCGAAAAGCTGCCAGTCGTTGACGAACATGGCACGCTCAAAGGGCTGATCACTGTCAAAGACATTCACAAACGCAGGCAGTATCCCGACGCCAACAAGGATATACACGGACGACTGCGCGTCGCTGCTGCAATCGGTGCCGGTGGTGACTACCTCGATCGCGCACGCGCACTCATTCAGGCGGGCGTCGATGTCATCGTCATCGATACAGCCCATGGCCACAGCGACGCGGTGTTGCACGCAACCGGCAACGTACGCGAAGCCTTCCCTGACATTCAGCTCGTCGCCGGCAACGTGGCCACGCGCGCGGGCGCCGCTGCGCTCGTCGAACGCGGAGTCGATGCCATCAAAGTCGGCGTCGGGCCCGGCTCCATCTGCACCACACGCGTCGTCACCGGTGTCGGCGTTCCACAGCTCACGGCCGTCATGGACGCTGTCGAAGGCGCCGGTGACATTCCTGTCATCGCTGACGGCGGTGTGAAGTATTCAGGCGACATCGTGAAGGCGCTCGCTGCCGGCGCATCGAGTGTGATGATGGGCTCGATGCTGGCCGGCACAGAAGAAAGCCCAGGCGAATCGTTTCTCCTCGAAGGGCGCCGCTTCAAGATGATCCGTGGTATGGGCTCGCTCTCCGCGATGCAGGACGGCAGTGCCGATCGCTATTTCCAGGATGGCGAGATGTCCCCAAAGAAGCTCGTTCCTGAGGGAATCGAAGGACGCGTTCCGTACAAAGGGCCGGTGGGCGATGTCCTCTTTCAGATGATCGGCGGCCTGCGCAGCGGCATGGGCTACGTGGGGTGCGGTACGATCGACGTGTTGCGTACGGAAGCAGAGTTCGTGCGCATCACAACCGCGGGCCTTCGCGAATCTCATCCGCATGACGTGACTATCACACGCGAAGCACCCAACTACTCGCTGTAGAGTTTCATCGCAGAGATTCTTTGCGCGTGGCGTTCGTACGGGTGTTCGACACGACTAACCGCTTCATGCATTCGTGGTGTCGAATACGAGCAGGCGTTCAGTTCGCTGCTGCCGGCGCTCGGCGATCGTCCTGCCAACGAGGGGCGGTCGCTTTCCGTAGACGGGAGAGTGTCCGGGTGTTTTGTTATGGGTGATCGTGCGCCCTTGGCGTTGTACGGTCACCAATCCTGCCTGTCCGACTACGACCCGTGGTCGGCGCGCCCCGGCGCTCAGCACTCACTAGGTGGAGAGATTCATGGCATCATCGACCCGGCCGGACGACACGTCTGGCGGCTTGTTCGCGCTGAAGAGCATGACCGTCCTGCAAGCCGAAGCAGGCGAAGAGGGGAGCGGTACGCTTAAGCGCAGCCTCGGCGCCCTCAACCTGACGCTGCTCGGTATCGGCGCGATCATCGGTGCGGGCATCTTCGTGCTCACCGGTACTGCCGCTGCGCAGCACGCCGGTCCGGCTGTCGTCTACTCGTTCATCATCGCTGGATTCGGCTGTCTCTTTGCCGGGCTGTGCTACGCAGAATTCGCCTCGATGATTCCGATCGCAGGCAGCGCTTACACGTATGGTTACGCGACACTGGGCGAGTTGATCGCATGGATCATCGGATGGGACCTCATCCTCGAGTATCTGTTCGCAGCATCAACGGTCGCCGTGGGGTGGTCGGGTTACTTCGTCGCATTTCTCGGACAGCTTGGCATTCATCTGCCGCCGCAGTTCGTCAGCGCGCCACTCGATGTGCAAGGGACGCACACGTTGGTGCGCGCGGGAATCTGCATCGATCCGATCACGCGCCACGTCGTGACTGAGGCGGGGGTCGCCGTCTCCGCCGCCAAGTGTGATCTCGCCAGGTATGCCGTCGAAGGGGGCATTCTGAACGTGCCCGCGATGTTGCTCGTGCTCTCACTCACAGCCCTGTTGGTCGTCGGCATGCGCGAGTCGGCACGCCTCAACAACGCGATCGTGGCCGTGAAGGTCACCATTGTTTTGCTCGTGATCGGACTTGGCTTCCAGTATGTGAAGGCCGAAAACTGGGTGCCGTTCCTTCCCCCCAATACGGGCACGTTTGGTGAGTTCGGTTGGTCTGGTGTCATTCGCGCTGCGGCCGTCGTCTTCTTTGCCTACATCGGCTTCGACGCCGTCTCGACCGCTGCACAGGAAGCGAAGAATCCGCAGAAGGACATGCCGATCGGAATTCTCGCATCGCTTGGCGTTTGTACGGTGCTCTACATCCTGATGGCGTTGGTGATGACCGGCTTGGCGAAGTACACGACGCTCAACGTGCCGCACCCGGTGTTCGTCGCGATCGAAGCCGCAGGTGAGCCGCTCAAGTGGCTGGGTTACTTCGTGAACATCGGTGCCATCGCCGGCCTCGCGTCGGTTGTGTTGGTGATGCTCATGGGTCAGCCGCGCATTTTCTACGCGATGTCGCGCGACGGTCTGCTGCCTCCCGTGTTCGGCAAGGTGCATCCTCGCTTCCAGACGCCGTACGTCGCCACGATCATCACGGGCATCGTTGCCGCAATCGTTGCCGGTATCTTTCCGATTGGCCTGCTCGGTGAACTCGTGTCGATCGGTACGTTGCTCGCGTTCGTGATCGTGTGTGGTGGAATCATCGTGCTGCGCCGCAATCGCCCGGAATTGCACCGCCCGTTCCGTACGCCGCTCGTGCCACTTGTGCCGATTCTTGGCATCGTTGTCTGTGTCGGCATGATGGCGTTCCTGCCGATCGATACGTGGATCCGCTTGGCGGTGTGGATGGCGATCGGTATCGCGATCTACTTCGGGTATGGTCGGACGCATTCGCGCGTTCGGCACCCGGGCCGCAAAGCCTGAGCCGTAGTCGATGACACTGACCGCTTTCGACCTGCTGGCCGTCTCGGACGCGCGCGCGGATGCCATTCGGACATTCGGCGCGATGTTCAAACCGGGAATGACCGTCGCACTCTCCACACACATCAATTCGGACGGCGACGGTTGTGGGTCGGAAGCGGCGTTGGTGCGCCTGCTTTCGCAAATGGGAGTTTCGGCGCGGATCGTAAATCCGACGCCGTGGCCTTCTATGTTTGGGTTCCTGCTGGGCCCCGATGTCGAAGAAGCCAGCGCGCGCGGTGCATCTGCACTCGATGACATCGACGCGCTGGTCGTTCTCGATATCAATGACGTGCGCCGACTGGGCAGTCTCGCCGACAAGGTCCGCACGCTCACCGTGCCGATCGGCGTAATCGATCACCACGTCGCCGGCGACGAACCGGTCGGACACACGGCCGTTGCAGATACGGCAGCCTGTGCGACCGGCGAACTGGTCTTCGACTTCGCAATGACGCTGGGACTCGATGTCACTCCCGCCATTGCTCAGTCGCTCTACTGCGCAATCCTCACCGACACCGGCAGCTTTCGCTTCAGTAACACCTCGCCTCGCGCACACGCGGTCGCATCGGCACTGCTCACCGCGGGGGTCAATCCCGAAGAAGTGTACCGCCGCATCTACGCGCAGGTGAGCGTCGGACGACTGCAGCTCCTCCGCGATGCACTGGGCTCGCTCGAAGTCGACCCCGCGCTCGGGCTCTCATGGATTTCCGTGGAAGCCGGCGTGATGGACAAGTACGACGTCACCAGCGAGGAACTCGACGGTATCGTCGAGCATCCGCGCTCGATCGCCGGCACCCGCCTTGCACTCTTTTTCCGTGACCTGGGCCACGACAAAGTGAAGGTGTCGTTCCGGAGCACCGGCCTCGTCGATGTGCAGCAGCTCGCACGTCGCTACGGCGGCGGCGGACACGCGAAGGCCGCGGGCGCGATGCTCACCGGTTCGCTCGCCGAAGTGCGCACGCGCATGGTCGCCGAAGCCCGCACGTACCTGACATCGGGTCATCTCCCAGTCTGAGATTTGCGCGCGGGACGTAAGACGCCTCGGCGTGGGTGCGCTTTGAGAATGCGCGCAGTATCCGCGGCAGGTGCCAACGCGACCAGATCCGCCGACTCCTGCGAATTGACCACCGCGTACAGATAGCCGTCGCGATAAGCGACAAAGCCCGTGAAGGGGAGCTTCCAGCTTTCGAGATAGCGCCCGCTCCGATCGTACAGATCGAGAATGCGAAACTTGTCATCGCTCGCGCCGGCAAAGTTCACAAAGAGCGTGTCGCCCGACCGAAACGACGCCAGCGCCGCGTTCTCGCCATCGGTCATGGTCTGCGTCATACCGACGCCTTTGACGCGCTGATTCTTGATTACCGGCGTCCGCACCGACTCGATGTACGGCGTAGTCGCCGACGCACCGGTCGAGGTAACGCGCGCGTTACCAAAACCAAACGTCGTCGAAAGCTGACAGTCGTCTCGCGTGCTACCGCGCGCAAAATTCGCAGACCGGAGAAAGCTCCCGGAACCCGGAGGCACGGCCCATGGAAAGGCCACCTCACGCACACGCGTCCCTGCAGCGTTGGTCGTTTCGAGAAACCCGGTGGGCGTCCCGATCAAAAAGTGCAGCCGCCCGTCGTTCGTTGCGCACACACTCCGTGCCATCACCGCGCTCGCCGTCGTGATCGCCCGCTTGTAGCGCCCATCCGCGCCGAACACCGACACGCGCGAGTTGTCCGGATCAAGCACCGCGATATCGCCACCGGGCATCAGCGCGAGATCGACCGGTCGGGCAAATTCGCCTGGGCCGTTCCCCTTGTGCCCGACAGTCCATCGTCGCGTACCGTCACGGTCGAACGACATCAACTGCAACGTTCCCACATCGAGCACCACCACACCGTCACTCGTCGCGAGTATCTCACGCGGCACACCAAAGAGTTCGTCCTCTGGACCACCCGCCGTGTGCCAGAGCCCAACCCAATGCTTGTCCACCACGCGCCGTTGCGCCGTCAGCACAGTCGGCACGCACATCAACACACCGACGGCAACACACGCCCGATGGAGAAACGACATCGTCGAACAGGTGAAGTGCGGCTCTATATCAGTGACCATGGGTGCCTCGCATTCGTTGGGGAGATTGGCGTGCGTGTTGCCGTGCGAGTTGCCACACGGGTCGCCGAGCGAGTGGCGATGCCCGTCGGGCTACTCGCTGGGCGGTGTTACTTGAGCGGATCGTTGCTCGCGAGATGCGTGACCGCGCGTCGGATCGCGACCACCTCAACCGGGTCTGGTGAAACGGGCGCTACCAGGCGGAGTCGGGCTCGTGAATCGAAGAGCAGGAGCAGCGGCGTCGCGTGATGCCCCATCGCATTCAGGGCATCGCGTTCATTCCGCTGCAGGAGATGAATCCCGGCGCGTTTGAGCGAGCGCGGCAACTTCGCACGCAGATCTGCGGTATCGGCGGCCGACCCCTCGATCACCACGGCGCGGAGCGGCACTTTCGGCGCAATCGCAGCGCGCGAGAGCATCGCTGCCACGCCAAGGTTCCCGTTGCAGTCCTGCAACTGCGCGACGACAACCGCACGCATCGCCGTCGACGCGGTCAAACCCGTATCGGCACCCGGGAACAGTCGCGCAAACGGCACGCCCATCGCACGCCGATCTGCACCACGATTTGCATTGCGATCTGCATAACTATCTGCGTTGCCATCTGCGTTGCCATCTGCGTTGCCATCTGCGTTGCGAGCTGCATCGCGAACTGTACCCCGGCTCTCGCTCCGCGTACTGCGAGTCGCCACCGATCTCGACGCGCGCACTTCGGCGCGGATCGCTGCAACCGTTGCCGCCGAGGCCCACAGCGCGACAAAGGGGAGCACCGATCGCCAGCGCCGACTGCGCGCCCGGGGAGCGCGTACTTCTCCCCGGGCGAGCATGGTCAGCATGAGCCGTCAGTCCAGTTGTCCTCGACCCAGTCGCCATTGTCGTCCTCGTGCCCCCGCCGCGCAGCCGTTCCATCGGCCGCCGTGCGCGGCAACACGTAGCACACGCCCGTACGCACGTTTTCGCGGAAGTCCTTGAACAAATCCCGCTGCCCGACTGGCACGCACGTGTAGCCGCCAAAATTGAAGCCGCCGGACCGGGTGAGCGCATTCAGATCGATCTGCAGCGTGAACGTGCACTCCTCACGGAGCGGCGCGCTGCCGCACTTGGTGATCTGCCCCTGATCGCAGGCCGTGTAGACCAGATTCCCTTCGGTCGTACCGCCAGCGCTCGGTGACACCTGTGCAACGGCATCGGTCACCGCCAACATCACGCCGAAGACAAGTGCGGCGTTCACGAAATGCAGTGGAGAAATGCGAGACATATGAACCTCAATGGTGATCGGTAAGTACCGCGTGAATGACTGTGCGCCAGCGCGTGCCGCACGTACACGTGCACAACTGCACGCATCGCTGGGTCATCGCCGCTGTCGCGAGTGCCATCCGCTGGGCTCCCGGATCGTCCGGCGGAATCGCACCGGCAACATGCACTGCGCGCGTCACAGCGCCGTCACCAGAAACCCGCACTTCGCATCATGCCATTGCCGCCCAGGAACACATTCTCCCGTTGCCCAATCCGCAGCCTTGGAACCCCCTGCGGCCACCCCTACCTTTCTCCCACGACCGCGCGGCGCTTGCCCGCTACGCCCGCCAGCGCGCGCTCCAGTCCCCGAACTGACCTACAGACATGCAGACCCTTCAGGAGCGTATCGCCGGCGTCCTCGCCGACGTGCGCAATCCACGCACCGGCGCCGATGTCATGGCCGCCGAAATGGTGCGTGATATCGCCACCACCACCGATGGCAAAGTCCGTTTGACGCTGCTCCTCGGCGCGGCCGATGATGCCACACTCGTACGCACCGTCCGGCAGGCCGTCGAAACACTCGATGGCGTGACCGACGTGCGCATCGACGTGCGCGACCCGGCGCAGGCCGAACCCACCCTCGCGCGCAAAGCCGCCGAACCCACCGCACCCGCAGCACCTGCCGCTGGCGGCACCAAGCGTGCTCTCCCAGTTATGGACAGCGCGCCGGCGCCGAAAGCACCGCCCAAAGTCCCCGAGCCCGTTGTCTATCCGCAGCTCGGCCGCATCATCGCGATTTCGTCGGGCAAAGGCGGCGTTGGGAAAAGCACCGTCGCCGTGAACATCGCGCTCGCACTCGCGGCACAGGGCAAACGCGTCGGCATCATGGACGCCGACATCTACGGCCCCAACCTGCCGCTCATGCTGGGCGTCGATGCTGCGCCGCGCGTCGTCGACGAGAAGATCATCCCGCTCGAAGCGTATGGCGTCAAAGTCATTTCCCTCGGCTTCCTCATCGAGAAGGAACAGCCGGCGATCTGGCGCGGACCGATCGTCATGAAAATCATCACGCAGTTCTTGCGCGATGTGAACTGGGGTCAGCTCGACTACTTCCTCGTCGACATGCCGCCGGGGACTGGCGATGCACAGCTTTCACTCGTGCAGGCCACACAGATTCATGGCGCGATCATCGTCACCACACCACAGCAGGTGTCTGTCGGCGACGCACTGCGCGGCGTGAAAATGTTCGAGCGCACGGGCGTGCCTGTGCTGGGCATCGTCGAGAACATGTCGTACTTCGAGAATCCTGAGACGGGCAAACCGATCGCGATCTTCGGATCAGGCGGCGGCGAACGGCTCGCCAAGGAATGCTCGCTCCCGCTGCTCGGGCAGGTGCCACTCGATCCGCGCATTCAGGAAGGCGGCGACAGTGGTCGGCCGATTGTAGTCGCCGAGCCGTCGAGCAAGGCGGCGAAAGCGCTCGAATCGATCGCGGTGAAGGCGCTCGAACGTTTGAACGAACGCTACGGCGCGCAGATACTGCGCGTCTAGTACGCGTAGAACACGCGCATTACGCGACGTCTTTTAACACGCATGCTTTTCCAGGGCGCGCCCGACGGACCTGTTCCCGAAGGTGACACTTCCGAGGTAGGCGCGCCGGCGGGCTCACTGGTCGGTGAACCGCTCGCACTGACCATCCGACGTGTCGCGGTCCCGGCCGTCATCGCGAATTTGTTGATGACGATGTTCCATACCGTCGACACGTTCTGGATTGGCCGCTACTTGGGCGCCGATGCGCTCGCCGCGGCGACTTCGAGTGTCTTCTGGATCTGGCTTTTCATTTCGGTCGGCGAAATGGTGAGCATTGGCGTCGATGCGATCGCGGCACGGCGTCATGGCGAACGACGCCCGCGCGAAGCGGCGCGGACTGTCGGCGAAGGGGTGATGTTCGGCGTGGCACTTGGCGCCGTTATCGCTGCGCTCACGCCGGTGATCATGCCGACACTGTTCGCGTTGATGCAGACGAGCGGCGCCGTCACGACGATCGGCTCGCGCTATCTCGGGACGTATCTGCTCGGCATGCCACTGATCTTCGGATTCTTTGCCGTTGACGCAGCCTTCCGTGCCAGCGGCGACACCAGGACGCCGCTCTATATCCTCACCTTCACCACGCTGCTCGGACTGTTGCTCGATCCGTTGTTGATTCTGGGCTTCGGTCCCGTGGCTGCGATGGGTGTGCAGGGCGCTGCCATCGCGACGATCGTTCCACGTTCACTCGGATTCGTGGCGGGGATATGGCTGCTGCGCCAACGCGAGATGATCTCGTTCGCAATACCACGTCGCGACGTCGTCGCGGCCATCGTGCGCATTGGTGGACCGGCCGCGACGACCGGCATCGCATTCAGCGCGATCTACGTTTTCCTCACGCGCACGACGACGCAGTTCGGTACGCCGGCACTCGCCGCACTTGGACTTGGATTCCGCGTCGAAAGTGTGGTGTACGTTGTCGCAGTTGGGTTCGGCGCTGCGGTGGCCGCGATCGTAGGGCAGAGCATCGGCGCCGGCGACACTGAACGCGCGCGTAGGGCCGGATGGAGCGGGGCGGGCATTGTCAGCATACTCGGCGCGCTCATGGCGACCTGCACAATGCTCGCTCCCGAATGGTTTGCTGGCATCTTCTCGACCGACCCAGCAGTCGTCGCCGAAGCCGCGCACTACCTGCGCATTGCCGCATTCTCGCAGCTCTTTCTTGGCGCTGAAATTGTGCTCGAAAGCGCGATGGGCGGTGCAGGGTGGACGCTGCCGCCGATGCTTTCATCGACGGCCATCACCGCTCTGCGCGTCCCGCTCGGCGCCTGGAGCGCGGCGAACTACGGCACGTCCGGCCTCTGGTGGACACTTGCAATTACTGCCGCGGCGCGCGGCGTCGTGATGTCTGTGTTGTGGGGCAGCGGACGGTGGCGCCGCGCGCGGATTTAGGATCGGCTGGGACAGAGGCGCCGCAACTGACTGACGCGGATAGACACAGATCAACTGCTATGATTTCGCCGATACAGCGAACCACAGGAAGAATGCTGTTTGTAGTATCCGTGTCAGCCGCGTCGTTTCCGCGTTTATCCGCGCCCATCAGTTGCTGTACACATGCCACCCAACGGGAGTACGTTTGCTGAATGCCCGCCCCCGCGATCACGCTGCTAACCGACTTCGGAACCGCCGACGGATACGTCGCTGAGATGAAGGGTGTGCTGACCACGCTCGCCACGGGCGTGCCGATTCTTGACATGTCGCACGATGTCCCCAACCACGACATCGAGTTTGCGCGGCTCACACTCGCGAGATACTGGAAGCGATTCCCTGTCGGCACGGTGCATCTGGTCGTCGTCGACCCTGGCGTGGGCTCATCGCGCGCAGCGATCGCGGTCGAGAGTGATGGTCGCTTTCTGGTTGGGCCGGACAACGGCGTGCTTTCACCGTCGTTGTTTGCGCTCGATGCGCGCGTGGTGACGATGCCAATCGATGCAAACGCATCGCCGACATTTCACGGACGCGATGTCTTTGCGCCGGTGGCCGCACGGCTCGCGATGGGTGAATCGATCTTCTCAGTCGGCGAACCAAATATCGATCCGATTCGTCGTCGCACACCGCAGCCTATGCGCAATGCTGATGGCGCGATGGAAGGCGAAGTGCTCACCATCGACCGGTTCGGCAACGCGATCACCAACCTGCTCGCACGCGACATCAGCACGGTCTTCGTGGCCAATCATGCGGTGCGCGTTGTCCGCACGTATGCGGATGCCGCCGAAGGCGAACTCATTGCGCTGACAGGTTCGAGCGGGTTGCTCGAAATTGCTGTGCGCGACGGTCATGCCGCGTCACGACTCCGTCTGGTGCGCGGTCAGAAAGTGATTCTGGTGCAGGCCGCCCGCGCCTAACCGCGCCTCGTAGGTTTGCCGCACCACGATCGATCTCGACGAAGCGTTGCTCACTCGCCTGCGCGACGAAGCGCATCATCAGGGCGTCCCGTTCAAGGCACTCCTGCACCGCGTGATTCTGCGCGGGCTCGACCTCGCGCCAACAGCTGCGCGTCAGATCGCATACAAGACGCCGTCTATCGACATGGGGCAGGTGCGCGAAGGCGTGAATCTCGTGAAGGCGCTGCAACTCGCGGACGCGCTCGAAGACGAAGAGATAATCCGGAAGATGGCTGAAGGTCGGTAGCGGTGATCGTTCCCGACACGAACCTGTTGGTCTACGCGGTGCACAAGGACAGTCCCGAGCATACGCGCGCCAGACGTTGGCTCGATGAGCTGCTGACCGGTGATGAATTGCTCGGGCTACCGTGGGTTGTCGTTCTTGGGTTCGTTCGACTGACAACAAATCGGCACATCATGCCCAAGCCTTGGCCAATCGAGGAAGCACTTGCATTGGTCGATCGATGGTACGCCCAGCGAGTTGTCTCAATCCTCGAGCATGGGGATTCGCACTGGCGCATTTTGCGAGGATTGTTGCCCGAAGTTGGCCGCGGCGGAAATCTCACCACAGACGCGCACCTTGCCGCGCTGTGCATCGAACGCGGTGCGACACTTCATTCTGCCGACACAGACTTCGCGCGATTCAAATCGCTCCGGTGGGTGAATCTGCTGCGGATCTGACTCGAACGGCTTGGTTCGAACTGCAGCTCATCGATGGCGCCAAGTCGCGTCAGGCTCGCGCAAATAACGGCCACCTGATACCGCAACCGACGAGGGCTACGCTTCCGGTGTCGTCGCGGAAGAAGCAGGCGTGGTCGTCACCGGTCGCCGAGCCGCAACCACACCTTGCACAGGTGTCGGCGTCTGCCATGACGGGATCGACGTCTCCGTCGTGGTCTCAAAGCGCAGCTTGAGTACGCCGCCGCGCGATTTCACCACGGCGCCGAGTCCGACGGTCGCAGCGGCCCAGGTAAACGCCACTGCCACGAGACGGGCTAAAAGCCCAACGATGGCGACGCTGGAAAGTAGCGCTGCACCAAACCAGACCACGCTCAGCGCGA
The DNA here is from genome assembly GCA_046590495.1 of Gemmatimonas sp. Lineage (GTDB taxonomy): Bacteria > Gemmatimonadota > Gemmatimonadetes > Gemmatimonadales > Gemmatimonadaceae > Gemmatimonas. Next base: position 13,120 of record JBKJTE010000141.1, read on the forward strand.
TAAGGCCGACAGTGAGACTGCGCAGCGCGACGGCGCGCGGGTTATCGGCGCCGCCTTTACCCGCGATTGCGCGACCAGCCACGATCGCCACGGCCAACAGACCGAGCGTGAACGCGCCAGTGTAGGCCAACGCCCATGCCAGCACCGCGACCGGGATCGCCAAAATCCCGATGATGGTCACCGCGCAGGCCAGAACCAGAATGAGCAGCAGCGGCACCGCGGCAAGCTGGGCGAGCAGCCCGACCCAGAAGCTGCCGGATACGTCACGCGCCGCCGCACGAGCCACCGCCGTGACCGACGACTCGGCGGTCATCAGCACAGTGAGGCCAACCAACAGGACGATGCCGAAGACGCCGGCGACGGGGAGGAGTCCGGCGGTGGCCATGGTCTATCGCCTCAGCGCGCTCGGCGCGTCGAGGTGGCCAAGGCGCGAAGCCCAACCACGCCCATGCCAACGACGGCGACAAAACCACCAACGGCGACGGCAGTCATCTCAGGGGTACCGGTGCGCATGGCATCGAGGCCGGGCTGGCCGAGTACGGTGGTCACGAGATCGCTGAACGCTGCGCTGACCTGATCACGAACGCGCTCGAGGCCAACTTGGGCGAGCAGAAATCCGATGTCAGCACGAGCGACGGCCCACGTGGCGGCGGCGGTAAGGATGCCTGCGGAGGCGGCAACTCCAAAGCTGGCGGCGACCCGAGCGGGGCGGGTTTTCGGAACGAACTGGCGGGCGGTGGTGAGCGCGGCAGCATGCCAGGGCTCGAAGACCTGCACCTGGTTCATGACCCGGTCGGAGAATCCGGCAGAGGGCGCAAAGTCGGGGAGCGTGTCCAATGCGACCATCAGCTCGCGGGCTTCCTCGAGCTCGGCCTGACAGGACGTGCAACTTCGGACGTGGGCCCGAAGGGGCGCTACGCCAAAGCCTTCCTCACCGTCGAGGAGGAGTTCGAATTCGTCAGGTCTCAGATGTCTGTCTTGCATACATGCCTCCACCGGGGCTTACGCGACCGGGTCCCGGCGGGTTTCAGAGAAAAAAACGGTGCACTATTCACGAAGCGGCTCGAGCGCCTTGCGCAGCTCGTGTCTGGCTCGGTGGATGTACGTCTTGACCGTGCCGAGTGGAAGGTCGAGTGTAGCGGCGATCTCTTCGTACGAACGGCCCTCGACATGACGAAGCATGATGCATGCCCGATACTCGGGACGAAGTCGCGCAATCGCCTTTTCGATGGCTGATCCGAGCTCTTTGGATTCCATCTCGTCGAGTGCGCTCTCCTGCTCATCTTCGAGGTCGATCGAGCTGGCTTCGATATCTGACGCCGTCGACGCATGCGGGGAGCCGTGCATGCTGATGGTATCGATCCGCCGGCGCCGCAGGTGATCGATCGCGACGTTGTTCGCGATCTTGAACAACCAGCTCGAGAACTTGAACTCAGGGCTGTACCGATCGATGTGGTTCAGGACTTTGACAAACGCGTCCTGCGACAGGTCTTCGGCCAGCTCCCGGTCGCGCACCATGCGAAAGACAAGGGAGAACACCGGCCGCTCGTAGCGGCGCACAAGTTCGCGGAAAGCGAGCTCGCGCCCCTGCTGGGCGAGACGAACGACGTCGGCATCGGGGAGAGCGGCCAGCTCGTCGGGATTCGGCATTCAGTCTGCTGACGTCAACCCGGCGTGCGTGTACACCCGGAGTACCACGGCGGGAACATTGGAGAAGGTAGTTGTTTGCCTGCATACGGACCAGCGTACGCGGGCTGTCCCGGTCCGGACCCGGGGATCTCGGTCAACAGCTTGCTCGGCCAGACACGTCCGTCGATGTTTCGCCCATGGCATCACCACCAGTTCCACCGACGGCGATTGCAGACAACGCCGCGCGAAACGCGGCACAGAATGCGGCGCGGGGTGAAGGGAAGCGCGAGTACGTGCAGCAGATGTTTTCCGACATCGCGCCGCGCTACGATCTGCTCAATCACGTCCTTTCGCTGAACATCGACAAAGCGTGGCGTCGTCGCGCACTGCGCGCGCTGGGGTGGACAACGCGTCCGCGCGGCACGTACCTCGACCTGTGCGCCGGAACACTCGACGTGGGCGCAACGCTCACACGCGAGACGGGGTTTGACGGGTTTGTCGTCGGCGCTGACTTTGCCGTGCCGATGCTGCAACATGGTGCCGGGAAAGCGTCACGAGATGTCCTCGCCCCCGTGGGCGCCGACGCACTGGCACTCCCATTTGCCGCTCAGTCGCTCGATGGCGCGATCGTCGCATTTGGTATTCGGAACGTCGCCGATCTGGATGCGGGTCTTCGTGAAGTGCAGCGCGTGCTCAAACCCGGTGCCCGCTTCGTGATTCTCGAATTCTCGACACCACCGGTCGCACTCGTGCGATTCGCCTACCATGCGTATTTCCACAACATCCTTCCGGTGGTCGGTCGTATGGTCAGCGGTCATCGATCGGCGTACACCTATTTGCCGATGTCCGTTTCAGAATTCCCGACCGAAGCAAAACTCGCCGACCACATGAAGCGCGCTGGATTCGACACCGTCACGTGGGAACGTCTCACGCTCGGCGTTGCAGCGATTCACGTCGGTACCATTGCCAGATGAGCCTAGACACTCTGTCCGACTTCATCGCCGCAATCGATCGCGCCGGCGAGCTGCAACGCATCACACAACCCGTCCGCGTGCATCTGGAATTGACGGAGATCGCCGACCGCGTATCCAAGATGCCCAACGGTGGCAAAGCGCTGCTCTTTGAACATCCGATTTTGCGCGATGGTACCCGCTCGCCGTATCCCGTTGCGATCAATCTGTTCGGCTCGATGCGCCGTATGGCGATGGCGCTGGGTGTCGACGATCTGGATTCGATCGGTGCGCGCATCACGCAGCTGCTGGACCTCAAAGTGCCCGACGGATTTCTCGGCAAGCTATCCTTGCTTCCACGACTGCTCGAGATATCCAAGTTTCCACCGCGCACGAAATCAGGAACGCCGTCGTGTCAGGAAATTATCTGGCAGGGCGATGAGATCGATCTCGACAAGATCCCCGTGCTCACCTGCTGGCCAGAAGACGGTGGTCCGTACGTAACGCTCACCATGGTCATCTCGAAAGATCCCGTGCGCGGCATCCGTAACGTCGGCATGTATCGCGTGCAGCAGCTCGACAAGCGAACCGTTGCCATGCACTGGCAGCGCCACAAGACAGGCGCTGAGCACATGCGGCAGATGGCTGAGCGTGGCGAGAAGATGCCGGTGTGCATTGCAGTCGGGGCCGACCCGGCAAGCATGTACTCAGCGTCGGCACCACTGCCGCCAAACATCGATGAGTTTCTCTTCGCCGGATTTCTGCGCAAGGACCCGGTCAGGCTCGCCAAGGCTGTCAGCTGCGATCTCGAAGTGCCGGCCGACGCGGAGTTCGTGATCGAGGGGTACATCGATCCTGCCGAAGCACTCGTTGTCGAAGGGCCATTCGGCGATCATACCGGTTTCTATTCCGAAGCGGATCTGTACCCGCGCGTGCATGTCACCGCCGTGACGATGCGCAAGAATGCCGTCTACTCAACGACGATCGTCGGGCGTCCACCGATGGAAGACTTCTATCTTGGCCACGCCACAGAACGCATCTTTCTGCCGCTGCTCAAGCTCACCACCCCGGAAGTTGTGGACTACCACATGCCCGCCGAGGGCGGGTTTCACAACCTTGTGTTCGTGTCCATCGACAAGAAGTATCCAGGTCACGCAGACAAGGTGATGCATGCACTGTGGGGGCAGGGGTTGATGTCGCTCGCGAAAGTGCTTGTCGTGGTGGACAAGGAAGTGAACGTGCGCAATCCCGTCGAAGCTTGGTGGGTGGCACTCAACAACATGGACCCGGAGCGCGATGTGCGATTCACGATGGGGCCCGTCGATGTCCTCGACCACGCCAGTCGCGCATTCACGTACGGCAGCAAGATGGGAATCGACGCAACACGCAAATGGCCGGAAGAGGGATTCACGCGTTCATGGCCCAAGGTGATTCACATGGACGACGCGACCAGGCAGCGGATCGACGCGATCTGGCCCACTCTCGGCATCAAGTGATGCGCGACCTTACGAGCGTGCGCTCATGACCAGTGTGGTTCCGCCAAACGGTGCTCGCGACGGGCAGCTGATCGATGGCGGGTCGCTGATCGTGCGATTGGCGAACTTCGTGAAGTTGCCGCACACGGTATTCGCGATGCCGTTCGCGCTCGTCGGCGTGATCTTCGCGAGTGTGGCCCATGACATTTCGGGCCCGACGATCGGTTGGGTGTTGCTGGCGTTTACGGCTGCGCGCTTTGCTGCGATGGGATTCAACCGCATTGTCGATCGTGATGTCGACGCTGTCAATCCGCGCACGGCGATGCGCGAACTTCCGCGTGGCGCGCTCAGCCTCGGGCAAGCCAAGGCCTCCGTCGTCGCGGCAGCGATGTTGTTTGTCTTTGCGTCATGGAAATTGAATCCGCTCTGCCTGTTTCTCTCGCCGGTGGCGCTCCTTTGGGTGCTCGGCTACAGCTACACCAAGCGGTTCACTCGGTGGTCGCATCTGTGGCTCGGACTTGGGCTGTCGATTGCGCCCGTTGGCGGGTACCTCGCAATCACCGGGGTGTGGAGCGATCCATGGTGGTTGTTGTGCGTGCTCGCACTCGTCGTGGTCACGTGGACTGGTGGCTTTGACATTCTCTACGCGCTGCAGGACGCCGACTTTGATCGTACCAACGGACTGCACTCCATCCCGAGCGCCATTGGAGTGCCGAGTGCGATCCAACTGTCGCGCGCGTTACATGTGGCGAGCGTAGTGTGTCTCGCAACCGTTGTGGCATCGCACCCGCTCGGTGCTGTGAGCGCGAACGCGCAGGGGTTGCTGTGGTTCGGTGTAGTCGGCGTGGCGGGAATGTTGGTGTTTGAGCATCGCCTGGTGAAAGCGAACGACCTGTCCAAGTTGAACGCGGCGTTCTTCACGGTGAACGGATTGATCTCGATCGGGTTCCTCTGTGTCGTGCTCGGTGCGCGCATCACCGCCGGGTTGAATCCGTGAGCAACGCGAGCGACGCGAGTGCGGCGACCGCGGGCAATGCGGCGCGCCATCCGGTGATCCTCGCGATCACCGGTGCCTCGGGTGCGCCATATGCGGTGCGATTGCTGCAGCAATTGGTGGTACAGGGCGTGCCGACGTGGCTGATCGTTTCGAGCCACGGATTTCGCCTCCTCGAGACGGAATCCGATATCGCCGACATTGCGCAGCTGCGGGCGCATGTCGGTGCCGAGGCATTCGATCGCGTCGTGACAGTCTTCGATGATAACGATCGCGGTGCTGCTCCTGCGTCGGGTTCCGCGCGCAACAGCGGAATGGTGATCTGTCCCTGTTCGATGGGCACGGTCAGCGCGATCGCGCATGGCACTTCCCGGTCGCTTGTTGAACGCGCCGCCGATGTTGCGCTCAAGGAGCGTCGTCCGTTGCTGCTTGTGCCGCGCGAAACGCCGCTGTCGCTGATTCATCTCGAGAACCTCACGCAGGTGACACGCGCCGGCGCTGTCGTGATTCCTGCAGCGCCGGGTTTCTACAATCGTCCGACGACAATCGAAGAGCTGGTCGATTTCATAGTTGCGCGCGTGCTCGATCATCTGCACATCGAACACGGACTTGGCCACCGTTGGGGCGGTATAGACTGAACGTCGATGTGTGGTCGACAGCTAAGTTGCTGCAGGACGTAGGCAGCGTGCCATGGATGAATTGATTCGCGAAGCGGTCAAAGCCGAACGGCGCCGCAAGCGCATCTCCAGCATCGTCGCGTATTTCATCACAGTGCTGGCGATGCTGCCTGCCGGGTGGGTGATCGCGACGTTGGCCGGGCTCGACGATCGTCCGCGCCGCGTCGCGATGGTTGTCGCGTCGGCGATGCTGGTGCTGATCGTTTTCGCGGTGATTCGTGGAGTGCAGTGGATCATGGGGCGCACGGTCGAGTCCATCGTGATTCCGGGTGGCTCCGGGCGGGAGCCGGTCGGGCACTCCAACGCAGAAGCGCTGGCGGCGGCTGGGCGATTCGCTGAGGCATCGCAAGCGTTTGAAGTTGCTCGCGGCAAAGGCGGCGACGATGTGAGTTCGCTGCGAATTGAAGCGGAGATTCACGCCGCACCAGGAGGCGACCCCTCACGCGCGGCCGAGCTGCTGCAGCGCATCCGTCGGGTGCCCACTGCGACGCTCACGGACGAGTTATATGCTACGCATCGTCTGATCGACCTGTATCTTGGAGCATTGAACGATCCCCGAAAGGTGATGACGGAGTTGCGACGCATGGCTGATCGCTTTCCGAACACGATCGATGGACAGAGCGCACTCGCCGAGTTGCGCCGCCGTCGTGAAGAAGAGCAGTCCTCGAGTGGAGACGTAGCATGAGCGAAGCGATCATCATCGGGCTGATCTCCGACACGCACGGCTTGGTGCGTCCCGAAGTGTTTGAGGCGTTGGCCGGCGTGTCGAGAATATTTCACGCGGGCGATGTCGGTCCGCCGGAAGTGCTGATCGAGTTGGCGACGATCGCGCCGATTCAGGCCGTCTATGGGAACACCGACGCACCGGGGCGTCCCGATCTGGTGCAGCGCATTGAAGAAACGATCGGCGGGGTGCGCGTCGTGGTCACGCATGGCCACGAGTTGGAGAATCCAAATCCGCCCAGACTGGTCGCGCGATACATGGACGCCGATGTGATCGTGTACGGCCATACACATCTGCAACTCGTGACCAAAGCGGCGCGGCGCATCGTCGTGAATCCCGGTGCAGCAGGCCCACGTCGATTCAAATTGCAGCCGTCCGTCGCGCGCCTCTACATCCACAACGGCAAGGCGGACGTGGTACTCGTCCCACTCGGCGTCGCGCCCGACGCACCGTAGCCGCAAGCGACGAGCATCGCGCGGATCTCCGCGCAAACAGCATCACGCAAGCAGCGCAGTTGCCAACTTTTCGGAGAAGCGGATGAGCCTCGTTCTTGTTGCAGCGCTCGTGCTGCAAACTGTCGTGCCGGATTCGGCGTCGCTGCGCGGTGCGCGTTCACCTGCGTACGCGCCAGATGACCGACTCGTGATCGCCATTGACGGCGACCTCTTGCTGCAGCGTGCGCCCCGTGCAGCGCTCGTTCGCATCACGAGCGGTAAGGGATGGGATCGGGATCCGGCGTGGACCAGTAACGGAACGAGTGTGGTGTTCGCGTCGGACCGTGGCGGCACGTTTGATCTGTGGCAGGTGACGGTGAACGCTGACGGTACGGCGGGCGCACCGAGGCGACTGCAGGACACAAAGGAAACTGAGACGGCGCCATCAGTTGCGAGTGATGGAAGAATTGCATTCGTGCGAGGCTCCGGCAACGCAACACGCATCTGGCTCCGTGCGGCCGATGGCGCCGAGTCGAGACTGAATACGCGCGAACAGACCGAGAGCGCACCGAAGTTTTCACCTGACGGTCGTCGTCTGGCGTATATCGTATCGAGCGAAACTGGTCGTCGCGTCGTTGTGCGCACGATTGCGTCGAGCGATGAATCAACCGCCAACAGCGACAAGAATGCCGAGCGGCTGGCCTGGTCGCCTGCCGGTGATCGCGTTGCGTTTTCGACGCGCACCGGTGTGTTTGTCGCGCCGACTGATGGACGTTGGGTCAATTTTGTGTCGTCGCGCCATGGCGATCTTGCATGGTCGTCCGATGCGCGCACGCTGGCGATCGCGGAGTACGACGATGTTGTCGTTGGCTACAATGGTGATCCCGACCGGTTGGGAGATCGCACAAACGCTGAGCGCTTCGACAGCAAGGACACGTTCTATTTGGTGACCGCGCCAGTCGCACCGGATGCGGGACTCGCTGCGCCGACACTCACGGCATCGCGCGATCGCGCGGCCCGCAACGCCGATGCGTACGATCGCGTCTGGGACCGTTCAACGACGCTCTACTTCTCGCAGCCCGATGCGACCGATCGTCGCGCGCGCTGGGAGGCCGTCAAGACCAAACATCGTGCCGCTGCGATTGCTGCGACCAACGACGACGAGTTGCAGCGTGCAATTCATGCCATGCTGCGTGATCGGCCCACGCTCCGGAATGCAGCGACCGGGCGTGCCGGTGTTTCCAGCGCAAACCCCGTCTCCACCGCAGCCGGCCTCGAAATTCTGCGTGCCGGTGGTAACGTCGTGGACGCCGCCGCCGCTGTGAGCTTCGCGCTTGGTGTAGTCGAACCTGACGCGAGCGGTGTTGGTGGCTATGGCGAGATGGTGATCACGCTCAAAGGTATGGCTCGGCCAACGCTGATTGAGTTCATGAGCCGAGTCCCTGAAGACGGCGGTCTCTCAAACACCTCGCTGTTGACGAATGGTCGCTATCCGCCGGATGGACCAGTACTGGTGAATGTGCCGGGAACTGTGGCCGGAATGCACACGGCGTGGAAGAAGTACGGCAGTGGCAAAGTTGCATGGAAAGACATTCTCGCGCCCGCCATTCGCGCCGCGCGCAACGGCTACGCGGTAACCGAGGGCTTGGCGACGACACTTGCGACTGAGCGCGAGCATTTCGCCAAGTACGACGGGAGTCGAGCACTGTTCTTTCGCGATGGCAATCCAGTCGTAGTCGGCGACACGCTCAAGAATCCGGATCTCGCGTGGGTGCTCGAGCAGATCGCAGCCAACGGCGCCGATGGTTTCTACAAGGGCGAAGTCGCGAAGAAGTGGGTCGACGATCTGCACGGCAAGGGGAACGCGATGAAGCTGAGTGATCTCGCGCGTTACTTCGCACCGGAGCGCGACCCCGTCAGCGGCACCTATCGTGGATACACACTCTACAGCAGCGCGCCGCCTGTGAGCGGCGGTGCGGAGCTTGTCGCGCGTCTCAACTTGCTCGAGCAATTCCCCAACCCTAAGCAGTACACCGACGACGCGGCAACATTGCACGCGGCACTGACCGCGTGGTTCCTCGTGCCATCGTCGCGCAACCGTATCGCGGATCCGGCGATGTGGCCGATCGATGTTGCGCCGATCATCAATCGCGATACGGCGCGCGTTCGCTGGGGATGCTACAACGCCGAGCGTGCCCTCCGTCCGTCCGACGTACGCGGCGACACGCTCGCGTGTCTCAAGGCACCAGTGAAATCGACAGACACGAAAGCGTCGCCGGGGACTGACGGCATCACGCGCGATGACAATGCTTTCGGCTCACCATCGGCATCTCCATCACCGTGTGGCGATGAACATGCGCGTGAGGTAGACGTTTGCCACGCCGCGGGCACCACGGCCTTCACTGTCGCCGACAACGATGGCAACGTTGTTGCCGTCACGCAGACACTCGGCACGTGGGGCGGCAATTTTTACGTCACACCGGGGCTCGGATTTTTGAGTAACGACAAGCTCACGTCGTACGGCACCGACCCAACGCAATACGGATCGCGCCTGCCTTTCATGCGTCACGGCAGTACCCTCGCACCAACGATCGTCTTCAAGGGCAAGACGCCGGTGCTCGCTGTCGGCGCCGCGGGTAACGCGTGGATTACGTCGGCGGTGTATCAGGTTGCGCTCGGTGCACTCGACTACGGGCTCGATGCGCAGCGCGCGCTTGAACTTCCGCGCTTTCTTCCGGGCGGAGGTGGTGGTCTGCCGGTTGCCGCGGTTGGTGGACGGGGAACAGCTGCTGGTGCCGGTGCTGGTGGCATCAACCAGACACCGTACACGATTCAGATGGAAGACGGCTTTTCCCCTGACGTCATCAAGCGCCTGCGCGCACTTGGTTACGAAATCAGTTTCGTCTCGTTGCGCGGTGAAGTGCGCGAGGGCTACGGTGCGGCGATCACGATCAATGGCAAGACGATCACGGCGGGTGCAGATCCACGCCGCGCCGGTGCAGCGGGCGCGATCAGGTAAACCGCGCGCGCTCAGTCCTGGCGGGCCGTCGCCGGCAGTCGTTGACGCGTCTGCTCGATGCGCGATGAGTCTGCGCCGGTAAGCGACATTTTCGTGCCGATCGAATCGAATGACGCGAGCGCATCGCGAAAACTGCGTTGCGCGAGCGGTAGATTCGATCGCGCACCGTGCGCGACTGCGATGTCGGCGCGCTCGAGGAGTGCATACGCGAGGTCGCGCCGATCGTTAATCGCACCGGCGCGGCCGCCAAAAAAACGCTCGTAGTACGAGACGGCGTCCGCGTACTCTGCGAGAGCCGCTGTGGTGTCCCCCAGTGATGCGCGAACCTCGCCCATGCGCCGGTGCATGATGCCCATGCCGCGAACGAGTGCGCCGTTTTGTCCATCTTCGGCGAGCAGCGCCTGACGAATTGCCAGCGACTCGCTACACGTCGTCAGAGCGACCTGCGGTTTCTTCTCGGCGAGTGAGAGGCCGCAGCTGACATACAACGCAATAGCCAGATCGCGACGCGACTGTACGCTCTTGGGATTTTCATTCGAGAGTTCACGCCGCAATGCGAGCGATGCATCCAGCCACTGTCGCGCTTCAGGGAATACTTTGCGCTCCTGCAGCAGTCGGCCGAGTCGTTCACCCGCGACCGCACGATGACGACGAACAAAATATGTGGTGTCCCCGTGCTGTGTGGCGCGATCGAGTTGCTCCATCGCTTCTCGATAAGCCCGCAATGAAGCGCCGGTATCACCAGTGTTCGTGAACGCCGGATGTCCAAGCAGGTCGCCGAGTTTGAGCGCGCTCACACCGACCGCGCGCAGATAGTTGGTACGTGTGCTGTCGGTGCGTGCGATCTCTCGAAAGAGACCGAGTGACTCGCGCTGATGCTCGAGTGCGAGTTGCACCTGTCCCGACGGCGCTTCCGCGTCGGCTGCTTTTTCGGTGCAAAGTGCGAGTGTCCACTTGGCGTTCACGTCGTTGGGCGCGGCAGCGACGAGTGTGCGTGCGATTGACACCGCGCGACCATATGCAGTGACGGCGCCCGAAAGATCGCCGAGGTTTGGCGCGGTCGGATTGCCGAGCACGTCGCCCGCGCGTTGATATGCGAGGGCGAGTTCGCGCATGAGTGTTGGATCGTTCGGCGCATCGTTGGATGCATTGTCGAGCGACTGCAACGCCGTGCGCACAACAGATGCCCGGAGGGCTGTCGCGCCTGGCACGTCGGCCAGTCGATCGTTGACATCGTACACCAGCGTCTTGGCCAGTGTGCGAACTTCGGTCAGTCGTTGTGCCGCAAGTTTCTGCTGTTGCGCCGTACGTTGCGTTTGCCAGGTGAGAGCAGCGGCGACTGCGATCGACGCGACGGCGAGTCCACCGCCCAGCATCAACGCCCGCCGATAGCGACGTGCAAGTCGGCGCATGCGGTACGGTAGCGAGTCCGGTTGCGCACTGACGGGACGCGACTCAAGCCACGCGACGAGATCGTCCGCGAGGCGCTCGGCCGACGAGTAGCGTTCGGCCACATCCTTTCTGAGCGCCTTGGCAATAATCGCTTCGAGATCGCCGTGCACCGCCGCCCGCAGGCGCTCGGCGTCAGGAAATCCGGCTTCGCGCGCCGAGAGTTCGCTGACCACTGCAGTCAGCAGGGGCGCTTCCGTGTCGGCCAGTCTGCGCAACTCGCGCAGTCCCTGTCCGCGCATCGCAAACGGACGCATGCCGCTCAGTAGTTCGAATAGGACGACGCCCAGGGAATACACATCGCTCGCCGTCGTGACCAGATCGCCTCGCAGCTGTTCGGGGCTCGCGTAGTCCGTCGTCAACATCAACGCACCGGTGGCAGTCTCGTCGCCAAGTTCGACCGCCGCGATGAGTTTCGCGATGCCGAAGTCGAGGAGCTTCACCGTGCCATCAGTCGTGACCAGAATATTGCTCGGCTTGAGGTCACGGTGCACCACGAGGCGATTGTGCGCGTACTGCACGGCGCGACACACCTGCAAAATCAACCGAACGCGCGCCTTGAGATCGAGCTGTCGCTCAGCGCACCAGCGGTCAATGCGCACTCCTTCGACAAACTCCATCGCAAACCACGGTGCACCGTCGGCGAGTGTACCGCCGTCGAGCAGTGCGGCGATGTTTGGATGTTCGAGCGTGGCAAGAATGCGACGTTCGCGCGAGAAGCGATGGCGAAGCGCATCGCCCGATCGACCACGCACCGTTTTGAGCGCAGCGCGCTTGGGCATATCGAGATCGCGACGCACGGCTTCGTACACCGTTGCCATGCCGCCTTCGCCGATGCGCTTGAGCACATGCCAGACACCGATGTCAGCACCGATCGCAACCGCGCCGTCGGGTGGTGTCGATACGCTGACGCGCGCACGCGATGGCTCGAAACGATCCTCGCCGTCCTCGAGCGCGCTGAGCAGGCTCCGCACTTCCGCCGCAATCTCGGGGAGCTCACGCAGGTGCTGGTCGAGGAATACGTCGCGCATCGCGGCCGGCTGCTCAAGCGTCTCGTTGAACCAGTACTTGACGCGATCCCACGCGGGCGGGTTGTCAGGATGGCTCATATCACGGCCCGATCTCGCGCTGCAGCCAAGCTTTCGCCATCACCCAATCGCGCTTGACCGTTGCCGGCGAGATGTCGAGCGCTGCAGCCGTTTCAGCGATGTCGAGTCCTGCGAAATAGCTGAAACGGCTGCAGCGCTCGACATCGCTGAAACGGCTGCAGCGATGTCGAGTCCTGCGAAATAGCGAAGTTCGACGATGCGCGCCTGACGAGCGTCCAACGCTGCGAGGCGCACCAACGCTTCGTCGACCGCGAGCAGGTCGAGATCGCGCGCGTCCGGCGCGGGAAACTCCTCAGGCATCGGTACGCGAATGCCGCCATCACGCTTGGTCGCTCGGCGACGTCTCGCATGATCGACGAGTGTGCGGCGCATCGCCGCTGCTGCCTGCGCGATGAGGTGGCGCGGATTCTCGTACTCGACGCGATCCTGATCGAGCAGGCGAAGCAGCGCCTCGTGCACCAGTGCAGTGGGCTGGAGCGTGTGCTCGCCACGCTCGCTCCGCATGAGGTACCCCGCTAGTGCACGCAACTGTGGATAGACCTCGTCCAACAAGGCCTCGAGCGACCCGGACCGGCGGGGGTTCGAAGCCTCATCTGAAGCATCATCTTGCGTCGCATCGTGCTGCGGCATGCCGTCCCGGTCTGGTCGCGTGACATCGTGGTGCGCGGGCATCGCCTGCGGCGGTGCCTGTCCGGGCAATATGCAAGAGCGCGTCGCGTCATGCAGCCCACGAGACGGTGAGCGACGGAAAAGGTTCGGCAACGCTCCACCGCGCGAATCGACGAATTGCATCCAATACCACGCGCAGAAAGCATCGTTTGCGGCTCACACCTCGGCTCTATCCCGCGTTGATCGCTGAATCGGCCCACTTGACGCTATGCTCCGGTGCTATCGTCAGCGTCTGCAACGCCTCGACGACGGTCGGCGCCGCGAACCCAAGCTCGCGTGGGCGTGCGCGGAACCACTGCTCGATCATGAGCAATTCGTCGAGTTGATCGGCCGGCGCAGCGTGCGACGCGGCCAACTGCTCCCGGGCTCGCGCGTGGAGCGCGTCGACACTGTGCATGTCGGCACACTTCGCTTCGTGTACGACGCGCCCGTGACGCACGAGATACAGTCGATCGTCGCCATCCTGTCCGCGGACGGCATAGACAAAACTTGGACGGGTGATCGCTTCGCGGACGCGCGCCAGCTGTGCCTCCAATTCCTGCAGGGCCGTGAGCCGATCGCGGAGCCAACCGGCGCGTTCGTAGGAGAGCGCCGCGCTCGCGACCGACATCTCACGCACCAGCTGCTGTTGCGGCGCATCGTCGCGCCCCTCGAGCACAGCGCGAGCACGTGTGAGTTGTGCGCGGTATTCGTACTCGCCACACGCGCCGACGCACGGACCGAGGCACCGTTTGGTTTCGTAACGGTGACAGCCTGGCGTGCGCGCCAGGGCAGGGTAGGCGACGTCGTCGAAGAGATCGCCTGCGTCGCGCAAAACCATCGGCACCCGTTCGGAGCAATCGCGAAGACCGAGTGCATCGTTCAACACACGCAGTGCATCAACGAGCGGACGTCGATTGGCAAATGGACCAACGACCGAACCGCGTCCCGCCGTTCGCATCGCCGCACTCGCTCGCTGAATGCGCAGGCGCGGCGCCGGTCCGTCGCCGATCGTGATCACCCACCATTTGTCGAGCGGACGCGCCGACCGGACGTTGTAGCGCGGCAGATGTGCGCGAATGAGCCGCACTTCGCGTAACAGTGCTGCGAACTCACTCGGCGTTTCTTCCCATTCGATCGACGCGGTTTCGCGCAGCATGCGCGCATGACGATGTTCGGGCCACGGCAGACGGAAGTAGGACAGCAGTCGTGTGCGCAGCTGCGTGCTCTTGCCCACGTACAGCACGTCTCCGTGCGCGCCGCGCATGACATAGACGCCCGCGTGATTGCGTGCGTGCGCCCGAACGTGCGCACGCAGTTGTTGGACGTCGGCGTCGGCCGAACCGACCGCCAGATCGAGTTGCGTTGCCGCTAGGTCAGTGCTGGCACGACGCGCAGAAGACCGACCCGCGCCCGTCGATCGCGTGCGTTGCAATGAGCCGACGGCCGCAACGGAGGCAGGGTTCACCGCCGCGGCCATACGCGGCGAGCTGCTCAACGAAGGAACCACGTTCACCGCGGGCGTCCCGGTAGTCGCGAAAGCTGGTGCCGCGCGCCGCGATCGATGCGGTCAGTACCGCGCGCAACGAGGACAGCAGCGCCGACGACTCGCTGTCCAGGAGAGTGCTCGCTTCGCGCGACGGATCGATCCCGGCTCGCCACAGTGCCTCGTTCGCGTAGATGTTTCCGACTCCAGCCAACCGGCGCTGGTCCATGAGCACGATTTTGATCGGGCGACGTGAAGCCCGAACAAGAACCGAAAACTCGGCGTCGCCAAGCATCGGGTCAAGAGGCTCGATCCCCAGTGCGTCGGAATATTTCGCAAACCGTGCGGCAGACATGAGGGCGACCGTCCCGAGCCGCCGCACATCGCGATAGTGTAACCGGCGCCCGTCTGAGAGATGCAGGGTGACGGCGACGTACGCGAGGTCAGCTGGAGCAAGCTGGCCGTGATCAATCAGCAGGCCGCCAGTGAAGCGGGGCTGGACTACTATGTGGAAGACGACCTGGTCTTGCAGCAGATCCAGCACGACGAGCTTTGCGCGGCGCCACACGCGAGTGATGCGCGCGTTGGCGAGCGCACTCGCAAGCGTGTCCGCTTCGACTTCGCGGAGCACGTCGGCTTTTTGAATTTCGACTGCCGTGATCAGCGTATCGCGCACGCTCGCGTCGAGATCCCGCGCAATCGTTTCTGTTTCAGGCAGTTCCGGCATCGGCGGGTCCTTGCGACGTCTGCTCGAAACGGTCTTCAGCATCGCGTTCTTCGGCCAGGCGTATTTGTTCGAGACGCGCTGACTCACGCCATCCGATGTCTCGGCGATACTGTGCATCATCGAAGTAAATGCGCGATGCGGCGTCGCGACTTTGGCGCTGCGCGTCCGCAAACTTTGGCGCAACTGCGGTGACGGCAAGCACGCGACCACCATTCGTCAGCAGCGCGCCATCATTCGCGCGCGCTGTGCCGGCGTGATAGACACGAATGTCGTCGCTGAACGACGGCAGCTCGATGCGCGCGCCACTCCTTGGCGTGTCCGGATATCCCGGTGCCGCAATAACTGTTGTGACCGACGCGGCATCGCGCCATTTCATCGGCGACATGTTGTTGATGCGCGCGCCCCGTGCAACGGCAAGCATCGGTTCCAGCAGACTGCTTTCGAGCAGTGGCAGAATGGCCTGTGTCTCAGGATCACCAAAACGGCAGTTGAATTCGACGACCTTGGGTCCTTCAGGGGTCAACATCAACCCGGCATACAACAAGCCGGTGAACTCTGCGCCGCGTTTGCGCATCGCATGCAACGTCGGTAGAAAAATTCGCTCCGTCACGTCGTCGATCAGCGCTGGCGTTGAAAACGAGACCGGTGTGTACGCACCCATGCCACCGGTGTTGGGGCCCTCGTCGCCGTCGAGCAGACGCTTGTGGTCCTGCGCGCCGATCATCGGCATCACGGTGCGGCCATCGGTGATCGCAAACAACGATAGTTCTTCACCGGTCATGAACTCTTCGACCAGACACTCGGCGCCCGCTTCACCGAACGCTTTCTCGTCGAGTACGCGCTCGATTGCCGCGTCGGCTTCGGCGAGTGTCATGCACACCATCACGCCCTTGCCGGCGGCGAGACCGCTGGCCTTGATGACCACCGGCGCGCCGAAACGAAGACGAACCGCTTCACGCGCAGTCGACGCTAGGCGATGTGTTTCGGCGTGAGCGGTCGGAATGCCGGCGTTCAGCATCATCGATTTGGTGTCGGCCTTGGAGGTCTCGACTTTTGCCGCATCCATCGTCGGGCCAAATATCGGGATCCCGCGATGACGGAACAGGTCCACGATGCCGTCCGCCAGTGGTGCTTCGGGGCCAACCACCACGAGATCGACGTTCTCGCTCTTTGCGACTTCGGCCAGCCCCTCGAGCTCCGTCACGTTCACGGGCAACAAACGCGCGAACTCCGCGATCCCCGGGTTACCCGGAGCCGCGATCAGTTCGACTCTCGTGTTTTCGCGAGATAACGCATCGGCGATCGCATGTTCACGACCGCCACCACCCACCAGCAGGATTTTCATAGGCCGCGAAAGTTAGTCAGCTTCGCAGGGCCCTGGGATGGTGACCGGGTGAGGGCTCGTTGACGAACGCAAATCGCCGCGGAGGCCAGTGGATGCACGGAGACCAGCGGACTGCTTTCTCTCGCGGAGCCGCGGAGAACAAATCAAGCAGGCAACTTGGACGCCGCGCCGATCGAGCTACGCCTCGGCGAGAACGCTTTTCCTTTCGTTTCTTTTTTGACGCGTGCAGTTGCAGTTCTCCGCGCCCTACGCGTCTCCGCGAGAGAATGCAGTCGCAGTTGATGCCGTCCTGCGCGCTTACTCCGACCCTGCCGCGTTCGACGCCGTCCTGAATGCGTCACGGAACGCATCCGCTGCACGACCAAGCGCGTCGCCAACCGACTGCGCCGCGGCTTTGGCCTGGTCGGCGTAGTAGTCAGTCGCGTCGCGCATATCGTCCCGCAGCGGCCGCTCTTCTTCAGAGCCACGACGGATGTATGTCCCGGCTATCATTGCCTCGTACGCGCCCGACTGTGCCCACCGCTGCAACTCGCCAGCACGCACGGTATGAAACGGATGCTCGCGCAGGGCGGTGTTCAACAGCTTGAGCACACTATCCCACGCCGTGCCACCCGTCTCGTACTCTGCAGCCTGCGCGAGGTACGCGTCGAGATCGATGGCGTCGCCAAGTGAACGGCCACCGGCAAGTTTGAGGAAGGTGGAGAGACTCGTGCGCACGTCCTGTGTGCCAAGCATCCCCGCGCGATCCGCCGAGAGCTCGGACTTCCGATACCACTCGAGCAGCGCGAGTTGAAATGGCAGCAGGGCGATGCTCGCGAGAATCGGCAGAGCGCTCATGCCGAAGAACAAGACGATCTTTGCGATGGTGCGATAGGTCGTGTGGCCGGACATGATGTGTCCGAGTTCGTGCGCGAGGATGTAGCGCTGTTCTTCGGGATCGAGCAGTTCCAGCGATCCGGAGCTGATCACGATGAACGGATTCTCGAAGCCGACCGCGCCAGCATTCGCGATCGGTGTCTGCGTGACATACAGCTGCGGCTCGGCTTGGCCGGTCGGCGGCCAGTCGAGCGTCTGCAGCACTTCCTGGTAGATCGCGTAAAGCTGCGGCCGCTGCGTCGGCCCAATCAGAACTGCATCGCCGAGGAAAAGATTGCGGACGGCACGCTCGCCGAGCACGCCGCCGATACGCCGGATGACTTCGTCAAAGCCCGGCAGGGCACGGAGCGTGTTGAGCGCGGCGCGGTCAGCCGGATGCTCCCAGCTGACCGATGAGATTGCAGTGAGCGGGACGCGGTTCGGCATGGGCGGGCTCGGAGTGACGGAGGGGCGACCGGCGGCTGAAACTCCCTACGACGCTGTCGCCCCGAAGGTTCCGGGCAAGCGGCCCTTCCTCAAATCAATTGGGACAGGGGCTTGAGCTTAGGCGTTGAGCGCGTGGTCGAGATCGGCGATCAGGTCTTCCGGATCTTCAACGCCGCACGACAGCCGAACCATACCGTCGGTCAGCCCCATCGCGTTTTTCACGTCCGCGGGTACGGAACCGTGCGTCATCGAGAACGGATGGTTGGTCAGACTCTCCACGCCTCCCAGCGACTCGGCGAGCGAAAAGACCCGAACACGCTCCAAAAACTTCCGGGCGGCGTCGAGGCTGCCGAGTTCGAGGGTCATCATCCCGCCGAACCCGGACATCTGGCGGGAGGCAAGGGCGTGGTGCGGGTGGTGGGCCAGCCCCGGGTAAATGACGCGCTCCGGGCCGATCTTTTCGAGGAGAAACTGGGCCACCGCGCGTCCGTTGGCGTCATGCTGGCGCATGCGCAGCGGGAGCGTCTTGGTACCACGGAGCGCGAGCCAGGCGTCGAAGGGGCCGGGGACGGCGCCGGCCGCATTCAGGATGAATTGGAGCCGATCTGCCAGTTCGTCCTCAAGTACCACCGCCACACCGCCGATCATATCAGAGTGGCCGTTGAGGTATTTCGTGGACGAGTGCCAGACGATGTCGGCTCCCAGCTCCAGCGGGCGCTGGAAAACCGGCGTCGCGAAGGTGTTGTCCACGACGAGCAGGGCCTGATGCCGTTTGGCGATGTCGCTCATGGCGGCCAGATCGGTAAGCCGCATGAGCGGGTTCGTAGGCGTCTCCACGAGCAATGCGCGCGTGGTCGGCGTCATTGCATCTTCGACCTTTTGCGGGTCATCCGTGTCCACGTACGAAAACGACAGCCCGAAATGACGAAGGATTCGATCGAACAGTCGGTACGTCCCACCATAAACATTCTCGCCGCAGACGATATGGTCGCCTGCGCGAAAGAGTTTCATGATGGAGTCGAGGCAGCCCATTCCGCTGCTGAAGGCGAAGCCGTGTCGACCGCTTTCGAGAATCGCAACGTTGCGTTCCAGGGCCTGTCGCGTGGGATTCTTCCCGCGCGCGTACTCGTAGCCCTTGTTGACGCCAATGCTCTCCTGCACGTAGGTGGAGGTGAGGTAGAGCGGCGTCATGATCGCTCCCGACACGGGGTCGGGGCGCTGGCCGGCATGAATGGCACGGGTGGACATGCCACCGGTGATGTCTTCGTCGAAAATGCGCGTCATGGGCTCCGTCTGGTTCGTTCGGACGCGGAAGCTAGCCAACGCAACGACGCAGGGCGAGCGCTGACGGTGTTCGATCGTCGTCGGCCGCGCGTCGCATCACACCGTGCGGTGCGCACGTTTGAACCGTGGCCCACGTCGCCTCGCGATCCCAAGCCTGCGGCCTGATCATGGTGCTTTCCAGCCTTCCCGCATTGCAGATGGAGAAGCGGTGCCTGATCGTCGACGACGAGGCACCGCTGCGTACCGTGCTGCGGCGCCTGATGGAGGCGGAAGGCTTCGTGTGCGATGAAGCCGGGTCCGGTGTTGAGGCCCTTGCACTGCTGGAGGCCCACCCGGCACCGCTCGTGCTCACGGACTATCACATGCCGCGTATGGATGGCGCGGAGTTGCTGGCGAATGTCGTGGCCCAGTGGCCCGATACCGCCGTTGTGATGATCACCGCGGTGAGTGACGTCGACATTGCCGTGCGCTGCCTTGAGACCGGCGCGCTCGACTATCTCACGAAACCGTTCAGCATCGAGGAAGTGCGCGCACGGGTCGGTCAGGCGATGGAGAAGCGTCGCCTGCTGATCGAAAATCGCGCTTACCGCAGCGATCTCGAAGAGCGCGTCGCGTTGCAGGCGAGCAAGTACGAAGAGCTGTTTCTCGCGTCGCTGCAGTCACTCGCGGAAGCGCTTGAAGTGAAGGACGCCTACACGTGGGGCCATTCCACGCGCGTGTCACGCTACGCAATGGCGATTGCCCGTGAGCTGAATGTCGTGCCGGACGCGCTCGATCAGCTCGAACTGGGAAGCCGACTGCACGATATCGGCAAGATCGGCGTGCGCGAAGCGGTGCTCAACAAGGAAGGTCCGCTCACCGACGATGAGTACGCGCACGTTATGGAGCATCCGGTCATCGGCTGGCGTCTGCTCGCCCCGCTGCTGCACGAGATGCCGCACGCGTTGGCTGTCGTGCGCTCACACCATGAACGCTTTGACGGACGCGGCACGCCCGACGCACTGCGCGGTCACGAGATTCCGCTGGAAGCGCGCATCACCGCCGTGGCCGACTCCTTTGATGCGATGACGAGCGGTCGTCCGTACCGCGCCGGCATGACCGTCGACGATGCTGTCGCCGAACTGCGTCGTTGCGCAGGCTCTCAGTTCGATCCTGCCTGCGTGGTCGCGTTCGAACGCGCTATGGCGCAGAAGTCGTTCCCGCGCCCCGACTGGACCGTGCAGCGTCCGACCCGGCTCCAGATCGTCGCGTAAGGGTCACGCCACCGTCGTGGTCACCTGCATGCCCGACAACAGCGCAGCCCCAACTCGAATCAGTTCGTCCGCTCCACTCCACGATCCCGCAGCCTCGCACGCCGGCCCGGCAACGTCACTGTCCGCGCGCCTTGCACGGGCCGATGCGAGCAGCGCCCGATGCGTCAGCGCCAGCCGTTTCCACGCGCCATCACCCGCCCGCTCGTAACGCAGCACGCACTCCTCGTCGCGCCCCTCTGCGGTCTGGTCGCCAGCGAGTTCGAGACCGTGATGTGAACCGAGATCGACGTCGATCGATCGCCCGTCGCTGATCACACGCGCCCTGAACGGCGCCTCGTCGAGCAGCACCAGCGTGCGCCCGCCACCGACCCGTTCAACCTCTGACGCGACCGAAAAAACGGCGCAGACCTTCGCGTCCGACAACTGCCATGCGATCTCGTCGTCACTGAGCGTCGTGTCGATCAGTAACGCGCCACTGCCATCCGATGCCGCGAGCGCAACCCAGAACGCAGGCGAACCCGAAAGCAGCAGTGCCGAACGCCCCATCGCGAGCGCCTTCACGAGCGCCACCGAGCGCTGTTTGAGCGTCAGCCCCGCGGCTACCAACTGCTGCGCTTCGAACGCATCCACGCGCCCGCCAGCGGCGGCGATTGCCAGCGTAAAAATGGTCAGAGGGTCACTCATGGCCGAGGAGGTTAGTTGGTGCCTCGCCCGTAACGAAAGAGGCCAAACGCTCGTCCCTGTGTACAACCTTCGATATATGCCAATCTGGTAGAGTCCGCCGCAGATCAAATATTCCATTGGTGTGGCTCACTCCGGCGTCTAACTTTGAACACTTCCAGCGAATCCGGTCTGCAAGTCAGAGGAGTGTGATGGCGTTTGATGGCTTGATGGTGAGCGTGTCCGGGGTGCGCGGACGAGTGGGTCACGCGTTGACCCCTGAGGTCATGGCGACGTACGCGGCAGCCTTCGGCGCCTGGGCGTCGCGCAACGGCAACAGTACGATCGTGGTTGGACGGGACAGTCGCGTTTCAGGACCGATGTTCACGCGTATTGTGCACGGCGCGCTCGAGTCGGTCGGCTGCACCGTGATCGATATCGGCATGGCGCCCACGCCAACGATCCAGCTCACCGTCGAGCATCATCACGCGGCCGGCGGACTTGGCATCACGGCGAGCCACAACCCGATCGAGTGGAACGCCCTCAAGTTCATTGGGCCAGCGGGGCTGTTCCTCTCGGCGGGCGAAGGCGCCGAAATGCGCGCGCTGCTCGAGACGGGAATTCCACGCGCATCATGGGACAAGCTCGGAACCATCGTCTCCGACGACCAGGCCGTCGCACGTCACATTGCGAAGGTCATGGCGTTGCCATACCTCGACGTGGAGGCGATCCGTGCGCGCCGATTCCGTGTTGCGCTCGATTGTTGCCACGGTGCGGGCGCGGTCATCATGCCCCAACTGTTGACTGAGCTTGGCTGCGAAGTAATTGCGATCAATATGGAGACGGACGGGCGCTTTCATCGCCCGCCTGAACCTGTCGCTGAAAACCTCGGCGAGCTGGAAACGCTGGTCCGCAACTTCGGCGCCGACGTTGGCTTTGCGACCGACCCCGACGTCGATCGGCTCGCGCTCGTGCTCGATGACGGCAAGGCGCCTGGCGAGGACTACACGCTGGCACTCGCAGCCCGGACCGTGCTTCGGCACCGCCCTGGTGCCGTCGTCACGAACCTGTCGACGAGCAAAGTCGTGTCCGACGTCGCAGCCGTGGCAGGGATGCCGTTCCACTTTGCCAAGGTCGGCGAAGTGAACGTCGCGCTCACCATGCGCGATGTCGGGGCGACGATCGGTGGGGAAGGCAATGGCGGCGTCATCCTTCCGGAGATGCACCTTGGACGTGACGCGCCAGTTGGTGCGGCACTGATCCTGCAATTGATGATCGAGGAAGCGCGCCCGCTTTCAGCCGTCGTTGCCGATCACCCACGCTATGTGATCGTCAAAGACAAACTTGATCGGCCGGATGCGCCGCTCGACGCGGTGTATATCGCACTGCGTGGCGCGTTTCCGGACGCGGTTGCCGATACTCAGGATGGGCTGCGCCTCGACTGGCCGGATCGGTGGGTGCATCTGCGTCCGTCGGGAACCGAGCCGATCGTGCGCGTCATTGCCGAAGGGCCCACCGAAGCGGACGCACGCCACCTGATCGCTGAAGCACGAAAGCCACTCGCACTACTCGACCGCTCGTCTGCCGACCGCTCGAATCAACTGACTTCTCCAGGCCATCACTGACATGTGTGGAATCGTAGGCTACGTCGGCGGCAGGATCGCCACTCCCATGCTCATCGACGGGCTGAAACGCCTCGAGTATCGCGGCTATGACTCGGCCGGGATCGCGATCATGAATGGCAAAGGCGTAGAAACGTTTCGCGCCGCCGGCAAAATCGCGCGTCTCGAATCGGTGATCGAAAGCAAACCGCCACTCGGCACCATGGGGATCGCGCACACGCGCTGGGCCACGCATGGGCCGCCGACGGAACGGAACGCTCATCCGCATATGAGCATGGACGGTACGATCGCCGTTGTGCATAACGGCATCATCGAAAACGCGACGACCCTCAAGGCGTCGCTGGAAGCGCGCGGCTTTCTGTTCAAGTCGGATACCGACAGTGAAGTACTCGCGCACCTCATTCAGGCCGCGTACGCAGGCAATCTCGAAGCCGCGGTGATTGAAGCGCTGCGTCAGGTGGACGGCACATACGGCGTTGCGGTCATCACCAGCAACGAGAAGGAAAAGATCGTTGCCGCGCGCAAAGGCAGCCCGCTGCTCATCGGGCTTGGCGACGGGGAGTATTACGTCGCATCCGACGCATCAGCGATTCTCGCGCACACGCGTCAGGTCGTGTATCTCGACGACGGTGACATCGCGGTCATCACGCGCGAAGGCTACAAAGTCGTTGACCTAGACGCGGTCATTCGCGACAAGCCGGTCAGTCGCATCGAGTGGGATCTGCAGCAGATTGAGCGCGGCGGCTACCCGCACTTCATGCTCAAGGAAATTTTTGAGCAGCCGATCACCGTCGAGAACACGATGCGCGGTCGACTCATTCTCGAAGAGGGTTTTTCGAAGCTTGGTGGTCTGAACATCAGCAAGGAAGATCTGCTCAAGATCGACAACATCACCATCACAGCCTGCGGCACGAGTTGGCACTCCGCGCTCATCGGCGAAATGATGATCGAAGAGCTGTGCCGCATTCCGGTCGAAGTCGAATACGCATCGGAATATCGCTACCGCAATCCGATCGTGACGCCGACCACACTGTGTATCGTGATTTCGCAATCCGGTGAAACAGCCGACACGCTCGCGGCGATGCGCGAAGCGAAACGTCGTGGTGCGCGCACGCTGGGCATTGTGAACGTCGTTGGTTCCACCATCGCGCGTGAAGACGACGGCGGCATCTACGTGCATGCCGGCGCTGAAATCGGTGTTGCATCTACAAAAGCGTTTACGAGTCAGGTGATCGCACTCGCGCTCTTCACGCTCAAGCTCGCGCGCTTGCGCGACCTGTCCGTCGAGCGTGGACGCGCGATTGCGCAGGCGATGGCCAAGCTCCCGGAACAGATCCAGTCGATCCTCGATCGTGCCGACGAAATCGAAGCGCTCGCCGAAGAGTTCAAGCGCGCGTCGAACTTCTTGTACCTGGGTCGCGGCTACAACTTCCCGGCCGCGCTCGAAGGCGCGCTCAAACTCAAGGAAATCAGCTACATCCACGCGGAAGGATATCCGGCCGCCGAGATGAAGCATGGTCCGATCGCGCTGATCGATGAGATGATGCCGGTGGTCTGCATCGCACCGCACGACTCGGTATTCGAAAAGATCACGTCGAACATTCAGGAAGTGAAAGCGCGCAAGGGGACGATCATCGCGATCACCACACGCGATGAACCGTCGCTCGCCGGTCGTCTCGACTACGAGTTCCGCATCCCCGAAACGATCGATCTGCTGTCGCCGATTCTTGCCTCGGTGCCACTGCAGTTGCTGGCCTACTACATCGCCGTCAAACGGGGCTGCAACGTCGACCAGCCACGCAATCTGGCCAAGTCGGTGACGGTGGAGTGAGGCAGCCGGTCGTGTAGCAACTGGGCCGAACAGAGGGGCGCGAGATCGATTCGTGCCCCTTTGCCGTTGCGTGAAGGTCGACGCGGCCGGGTGTGCTTGCCACGTACCTTGAGACTCGTACGTTTGCTCGTCCTTCTCAGCGAGCCTACGGATGAACGCACCCAATCAGGGTGTCGACGCCGCGTCGGCGTTGCACACCAAATTCGACTCCAAAACGCAGACCTTCCGCGGAACACTTCTGGAATCCGAAAGCCGCGCGTACGACGACGCGCGGCGGGTTCACAATGGTCTCATCGATAAGCGACCGCGCCTGATCGCGCGCTGCATGAATGTCGACGACATCGTGCTCGCTGTGGGGATGGCTCGCCGCGAGAATCTCGAGATTTCAATCCGCGGTGGCGGGCACAACGTGGCCGGTCGCGCGGTCACGCACGGCGGATTGATGATCGATCTGTCTGGAATGCAAAGCGTGACAGTCGATCCGGTCGCACGCACTGCCACCTGCGAGGGAGGCACGACCTGGGCCGGGTTCAATCGGGCCACGTTGGCACACGGTCTCGCCACCACGGGCGGCGTCATCTCGTCGACTGGCGTCGCCGGACTCACATTGGGCGGCGGACTTGGTTGGTTGATGGCGATGCATGGTCTCGCCGTCGACAATCTGCGCGCCGCGCAGTTGGTCACGGCCGACGGGCGCGTCCTTACAGCCAGCGCCACCGAAAACCCAGATCTCTTTTGGGCGCTGCGCGGCGGCGGTGGCAATTTCGGCGTCGTCGCCACGTTCACTTTTGCGCTGCACCCGATCGCCGAAGTGATCGGAGGCCTTGTCGCGCACCCGCTTGACCGCGCAGGCGAGATGCTTCGCTTCTTCCGCGAGACGACGACTGAAGCACCCGACGAACTTTCAGTCTTCGCCGGGCTACTCCATGCACCCGACGGCTCCGGACACAAGCTCGGCGCGATGATCGCGTTTCACCCTGATCCAGTCGCTGGCGCGGCCGCTGTCGCACCGATCCGGCAGTTCGGTCCGCCCATCATGGACATGATCGCTCCGATGAGCTACGAGCAACTCAACAGCATGCTTGATGGTGGCTTCCCGCGCGGTGCGCTCAACTACTGGAAGTCGAGCTTTCTGGCGGAGCTGTCCGACGTGGCGATCGACACGATGGTGGAGGCGTTCCGCGTCTGTCCGGCACCGCTCGGTGCGTTGTTGTGCGAGCACTTTCACGGGGCGGTCAGCCGAGTCCCGGTCGATGCAACAGCATTTCCCCATCGCAAACCGGGGTACAACCTCCTCATCGTCGCCCAGTGGATGGACCCGGCGCAAACGGATGAATGCATCGCGTGGGCGAAGCAGACGTATCAGGCGATGCAGCCGTTCATGGACGACGGGCGCTACATGAACTATCTGGGCGACGACGAGACTGGCGATGCGGTCCCGCATGCATTCGGAGCCAACTACGACCGGTTGCGGCAGGTGAAGGCCACGTACGACGCCGAGAATGTCTTTCACCTGAACCAGAACATCCCGCCCGGTTAGCAGCCCCGCGGCATTCGTTTCGTTGCACGTTTTCGGTGGGACGTGAGCCTGACTACCTTCCGGCCATGAGTACGCCTGCTGAAGCCCCGGAAGGGGCGCCCATCGCTGTCGACAGCCGCCTGCACCGCGAGGTCATCAGACGTCGCACGTTCGCGATCATCTCGCACCCCGACGCTGGCAAGACCACGCTGACGGAAAAATTGCTCTTGTATGGCGGCGCGATCCACCTCGCCGGCTCGGTCAAGGCACGTCGCGCAACCCGTCATGCAACGTCCGACTGGATGAAGCTCGAACAGGAGCGCGGCATCTCGGTCACATCGAGCGTGCTGCAATTCGAGTATCTGGGCTATCAACTCAACCTGCTCGACACGCCTGGACACGAAGACTTTTCGGAAGACACGTATCGCACGCTCGTTGCCGCCGACAGCGCGATCATGCTGCTCGACAACCGCAAAGGCGTTGAAGAGCGCACGCGCCAGCTGTTCGATGTCTGCAAGCGTCGTCGCACGCCGATCTTCACACTGGTCAACAAGTGCGATCGTCATGGTGAAGATCCACTCAAGTTGATTCAGGACGTGGA
>JBKJTE010000331.1:0-5162 GCA_046590495.1 Gemmatimonas sp.
GCGTCGTGGGTCCGTTTTGATATGCGGAGCGGCGACATCGTGGCCCTTGAGATTGCCCGCGCCCGGATCGAGGCGCTGGCCACCGGCCACAAGTTACCCCGTCTGGTGGCCGATCACGTTGTCGACCTGGCCGCGTATGAGCAGGCGCTCGAGCTCGCGGTGGAAGCGTTTCAGGGTGAGTTCTTCAGCCGACCGGAGCCACTTCCCGCGTCGGACTTTCCGCAGTCGACGATGTCCGCGATGCGGTTGATGGGATTGGCCCGTGACCCGAAGGTGAACGACCGGCAGCTCGAGGACGTGATCTCATCCGACCCAGTGCTGATGTTCCAGCTGCTCCGTCTCGTGAACTCGGCGGCGGTCGGTATGCGTGGCGTTAGCTCGATCGGGCAAGCGCTGCGGCTGATCGGTCGCAACTCATTCCTGCGCTGGTTGGCCGTCGCTGTGGCGGCGTCCCGCAAGTCGACGACGGGGGTGGATGCAGAGCTGGTCCGGCAGGCCGTCGAACGCGGCCGGCTGATGGAGCAACTGGGCGGCGGTTCGCGCGAGCCGGGGACGCTGTTCCTGATCGGGCTCTTCTCGCTCCTCGACGCGGTGTTCCGGATGCCGCTCCCGGACATCGTCTCCCGTGTCGCACTCAGTGAAGACGCGACCGAAGCGCTGCTCGACCGGACGGGCGCGTACGCGGACGCGCTGTCGTTCGCCGAGTCGTACGAGATGGGGATGTTCGAGTACGCGACCGAGTTGGCAACGGGGATGGGGATCGACCCGGAGAAGGTCGGCGAGTTCTACACGTCGGCGATTGCCTGGACCGGCGAAGCACTGGGTTCGGTGCTTGATGCGCAGGTGGCGGCGCCGGCGCCGTCAAAGGTCGTGGCAAGGCGGTAGCCGGAAGGGCGTGGGAATCCGACTGACGCAGCGATTGTGCGTCAGCCAGATTGTTCTGCGTGACCTTTCCGAGTGTTTTTGAGAGCGCCGTGGTTGACGCGCTGACCGACCGCATCGACCATCTCACGGCCGAAACGCGGCCACAGTGGGGTGCGATGAATGCGACGCAGATGCTCGCGCACTGCTCGGTGACCTACGAGATGGTTTTTGAGAAGAAGCACCCGCGTCCGAATGCATTGATGCGCCTGGTGCTCAAGTTCGCAGTCAAGCAGACGGTGGTCGGCGATGCGCCGTACAAGCGGAATACGCGTACTGCGCCGGCGTTCATCATCCGCGACGAGCGCGACTTCGCGACGGAGAAGCAACGGCTCGTCGTCTATCTGCGGCGCGTGCAATTGTTGGGAGCGACACAGTTCGAGGGAAAGGAATCACTCTCGTTCGGCCCACTGACCGCGCGCGAATGGAATGTGCTTTTCTACAAGCACCTCGATCATCATCTCACGCAGTTCGGGGTGTAACGTGCGCGTTATGTCGATGATGAATCGGGCGCGGATGTTCACGGCCGGTTTGGTTGCATCGGGGATGCTCGGCGCCTGCAGCGAGAAGCCGGCGCCGGCGGTGAGCACTCCACCGGTTTCGGCCGATCCGGTGCCGCGGCCCCCCGCACCCGGTGATCCGTCGTGCCCGCGTGATGGCCTCTGGAAGAGCTGCGCGTTGGTCGACCGGATCGTGCACGCCGGGCTCTTCTTCAAGGCGGCCGACGACACGATGGTCGTCCCGTATCTCACGCCGAAGGGGATCAAGTATCAGGTCGGCTTGTCGGCGTCGCTGATCGCGTTCTACTACGCCGACACGACGGCGCTGCTCAGCGACTGGACGAAACTTGATACGCTGCGACTCACGCCCGTCGGTGATACCGTCGGTGCATGGCCGACGCGGCCGGGCGATGTGATTCGCTCGTCCAATCTCGTGGCCGTTTTCTTCAGCAACGACCTGCTGCAGCGCGAGCGGATTCGGCTTGCGATTACGGCCGGGGCGCCGCAGCCGGCGAGTGC
Organism: Gemmatimonas sp.; assembly: GCA_046590495.1. GTDB lineage: Bacteria > Gemmatimonadota > Gemmatimonadetes > Gemmatimonadales > Gemmatimonadaceae > Gemmatimonas. Next base: position 1,941 of record JBKJTE010000331.1, read on the forward strand.
GCCGGTGCCACGGGTGCTGCCGCCTGCGAGAGTGCGGTAGCGGTCCAACACTGCATCAGCCGCAAAAAGCAGCGGCACACCCGCCGCGCTCTCCACCTCCGCGCTCACGCGGGACCAGGTGGCGAGATCAGGGGTTCGCTGCCGACGACGGATCCGACGCGACGCCGGAAACGGTCGCGGACTGCAGCAGTGCTGCCATCCGTTGGTGAATCAGATTGATCGCCTTCAATGGTCGAATCATGACCTTGAAGTCCACGATCGCGCCCGCGTCGTTCCAGCGGATCATGTCGACACCATTGACGACGATCCCGTCGATCTCGACGGTGAACTCCAGCAGGGCGTCGCGTGGGCCGGTTACTTCACGCACGTAGCGAAACGTCGGATTGAAGAAGACCTGAAAAGCGGCCGCGAGGTAGCGCGTCGTAACGGCCTTGCCGATCTGCGGCGCATGCACGACCGGCGAATGAAAGACGCAGTCGTTCGCGAGCAGCTGGTTGAGCGCAGCGACGTCACGCGCAATTACGGTGGCGTGCCAAACAGCCAACGTATCGATAGGCACCGAAATCTCCGGAAGGGTCACCGCGTGAAAGCTAGCATCCGCACGCGGGGCCACACGGCCCCCACCGCACCTGCGCGACGATACCAACTTGAACCCGCATTCACTCCGACACCGACAACACCGCGGCCGGTGGGCGTTCCAGCAGCTGCTTGAGCAGTGGGTGCTGATACTGTCGATGCACAGTGATCGCCCAGAATTCCTCGTAGAGATTCGGGACCACGGCGTACTCCTCCAGTGTGCCGAGTCGTAGCTCATCGACCACCACGACCGCAGGCACGAGTGCGACTGCATCGCTGTCGCGCGCGAGGAGACGGAGCATCGCCATATCGTCCACCTCCGCCGCGATATTGACGCGTAGTCCGTACTGCTCGCAGATCACGTCGAAGGCAGTGCGGATCGCGCTGTCCCGACTCGGCAGGAGTAGCGGCACCTGCGCCAGATCGTCGGGAAAACGGAACCGCGTGGCGCGACGCGGCGGACCGACGAGGCTCACTTGCTGCCGGGCGATCCGGCGACTGCGGATTGGACTGTCGGCATCCTCCTGAACCCGGCGATTGGAAAGCACGAGGTCCAGCGTGTGTGCTTGCAGCCGCGCCAGCAGCTCGCTGATCGACCCGGTATGGAGCACCAACTCGACCCCATCCTGACCCAGCACCGGGGTGAGGAAGCCGCGCTGAAAATTCCGGGAGAGCGTGGCGACCGCCCCGATTCGGAGCACCTGCCGTTGCTGGCGGCGACCTTCACGCAGGGTCGCAAGCAGCTCCGTTCCTGCGTCCACGATCGTATCCGCGTACGCAAGCGCGATCCGCCCGGCCTCGGTCAGCACAAGCGTCCGCCCTTGTCGCGCGAAGAGGTCCTGGCCGAGATGCGTTTCGAGCTGCCGGATCTGCGTCGAGAGCGCCGACTGCGCGACGTTCAACTGGCGCGCCGCGCGAGTGAGATTTCCCGCTCTGGCGACGGCCCAGAAGTAGTGAAGATGGTGATAATTCAGCCGCGACGACTGGATCATGATCGTTCTCAATAAAGAAATGAATACAAATAATATATGTATTTTGCGGAACTGACGGATGTCTCTACGTTGCGACTTGCACCCAATACCGGAGCGCGGTCATGTACGTCCCGTCGGTCATTCTTCTGCTGATCCCGCTGGCATACCTGTCGGCGGCGCTTCTTCCGGACCGCCTGCTGGTTCAGCCGGCCCATCGTTGGTCCGCCACGACAGCAAGCGCCGGGCTCGCACTCCTGCTGTCTTTCGCCGCCGCCGCGCTCCTCGTGGCGACCGGCGTCGCGAGTACGGTCATCTCTTTCGACGGCACGCCGCTGGCTATTGGTCCCGTCGCACTCAGCGTGCGTCTCGATGCGCTGACCGTCGTCATGCTGCTACTGGTCAACACGGTCGGCATGATCATTCTGCGGTTCTCGCGGCGTTACCTGAACGGGGAGCCGAGGCAGGCTCGCTACTTCCGCGCGTTTCTGGCGACGCTTTCGGCAGTGTCACTGCTCGTCGTGTCGAACAACCTGGGTGTGATTGCACTGGCATGGATGGCGTCCAGCGTCACGCTGCATCAGCTCCTTCAGTTCTACCGCGATCGGTCGCAGGCGCTGATCGCCGCCCACAAGAAGTTTCTGATGGCACGTGTGGCCGACGTCGGGATTTTCGGAGCCGTCGCCCTGCTGTGGAGCGCGACCGGCACGCTCGAAATTGACGCGCTGCTCGAACGCGCCGCCGAATGGGCGGTGCTGCCAATCACGGTGCAGGTGGCCGGCCTTATGCTGGCCGCAGGCGTCGTGCTGCGATCCGCGCAGCTGCCATTCCACGGCTGGCTGATCCAGGTGATGGAGGCGCCAACGCCGGTGTCAGCCCTGCTTCACGCCGGCATCGTGAACATCGGTGGATTCGTGATGATCCGCTTGGGCGGATTGATGGGACAGGCGGGTGCCGCCCAACTGCTCCTGGTGGTCGTGGGCACCACCACGGCGCTGCTCGCTGGATTGGTGATGACCACGCGCGTGAGCGTGAAAGTTTCGCTGGCGTGGTCCACCTGCGCGCAGATGGGTTTCATGCTGCTCGAGTGCGGGCTGGGAGCGTATTCCCTCGCGCTGCTGCATTTGGTGGCGCACTCGGTGTACAAAGCACATGCATTTCTGTCTTCGGGCCGTACTGTCGAAGCGCACGTGCGCCGCTCAACAACAACGGTTCAGAAATCGTTGTCGATGGGCAGTTGGCTGCTCGGTGGGGGCGCAGCACTGCTGTTGATGACTGCCGCGACTGCCGCGTTTGATCTCCGACTGGCGGACCAACCGACGATGATTGTGTTGGCGCTGATTCTCGCGCTCGCACTGGCTCCGATCCTCGCGCAAGTGCTCAACGCACGCGATCGGTCTGCTCTCCCGCTTCTGGGTACGTCGGTCGCGATGGTGATGGCGTACGCGATCGCGCACGAGGTGTCGGGCCTTGTCGTCGCTCCGGTGCGCGGCGCTCCCAGTTTGGAAATGGTCAAGGTTGGCTTTGTCGCAGTAGCATTCTTCGCACTCTTCGTTGTGCAGGCCATGGTCCTCTCGCGACCGTCCGGCCGCGTCGCACGCGTGCTCTATCCTGCCTGCTTCGCCGGCTTTTATCTGGACGAAGTCTTTACACGGCTCACATTTCGAATCTGGCCACC
>JBKJTE010000383.1:0-4997 GCA_046590495.1 Gemmatimonas sp.
AAATTCTGATAGAAGATCGTCGTAGTCGGTAACGGCGGGTCGATGATCAGAAATGTCGCCGCATTCGAAAGACGGATGGTCGCGCCTGTGCCGAGTGTTGCGCGGAGAGTCCATCGATACGACGTGTTGGCCTGCAGATTCGTATTCGGTCGAAAGGTCGTGTCCCGAAGGCCACTCGCCGCAACTTCGGTTCGCCCCTGCGTCGAGATCTCAAGTTCGTACGTCCATCGCCCTGTTGACGGATGCACGGCGGCACTGCGCCACACGAAGAGTGGCTGTCGAATGTCGAAAATGTCGCCGTTCGGTGAGTTGGGCGTGATCAGCGTCAGCCACGGCGGTACGCGCTTGGGCCCGTATGTCGCAGACGTTACCGCAAATCCCGTTGGCGGCTCCACGATCGCGCGCAGATACACCGTGCCATCGCTGGGCAACGGTCGCGTGATCTGCACCGTCGTGACGCTGTCGTTGCTGGCGAACGCCGAGTCGAGCACAACGGAGCTCGAGAAGTCAGGCGTCGTCGCCGCCTGGATCGAAATGCGGAACGGACGCGCGAGCGGAAATCCCGACGCGCGCACGGTCAACGCCGGGGTGACCGTGTTGAGCAACGTCTCGGTTGGCCCGGTGAGCACGACTGTCTGCGCCCACGCACCGGTGAGCGGAAACAGTGGCAGAATGCAGAGCCGGAACGCGAGACGTTGCCAGCGAAACAGCGAAGGCACGTGACGACTACGCAGGCGCGGACTCGCCGTCCGTCACTTCGTCGGCAATGACGTCTGCGTCGGACACACTCTCATCGCTCGCGTCGTAATCGGCCGTCGGTGACGACGGCACGTCTTCGTCAATCACCGGACCGCCACGCAGTCGCACACTCACGATTGACGACACACCAGGTTCTTGCATGGTCACACCGTACACCGCATCCGCCGCTTCGGTCGTCGTGCGCGGGTTGTGCGTAATCACGATGAACTGTGTGCGCGACTTGAACTGATTCAGCATCTTCACAAAACGGCCGATATTCTGGTCGTCGAGCGGCGCGTCCACTTCATCAAGAAGACAGAACGGACTCGGCTTTGTCAGGAAAATACCGAAGAGCAGCGACAGCGCGACGAGGGCGCGTTCACCGCTCGAAAGCAGGTGAATGCGTTGCGTCTTTTTGCCGCGAGGTGACGCGTGAATTTCGATATCGCAATCGAGCGGCGCGTCAGGGTTCTCAAGACGCAGGTCACACTCGCCGCCGCCAAAGAGCGTGAGGAAAATCTGGCGGAAGTTTTCGCGCACCTGCGCGAACGTCACGAGGAACAGTTCGCGCGCGGTGCTGTCGATCTCCCGAATGGCCAGATGCAACGACTGTTTGGCCGCGACAAGATCGTTCCGCTGACTGGTGAGGAATTCGAGACGACGCTGTTCTTCTTCGTGTTCTTCGATGGCGAGCGGATTGACCGGACCCAGTTCGTCGAGCGACTCGCGCAGCTGCTGCGCCTCCGCGCGCAGTGCGTCCGTCTCGAGATCGAGTTCTTCGAATCCACCAAGCAAGTCTTCGAGCGAACGACGCCATTCGGTTTCGAGACGCTGCCGAATCGCTTCGCGACGTCCCGAGAGTTCCGTGTGACGCAACTGCGCGCCATGCAACTGTTCGCCCAACGCTGTCGACCGACGACGCGCTTCATCGAGCATCGCTTCCGCCGCGTCAAGCGCTGCCGTTGACGCCGCAACACTCCGCTCGGCATCGGCAAGTCGACCGTCGGCGTCGCCGAGCGACTTCTGCTGCGTTTCCATCTCTGTGCGCCACGCCGCCAACTGCTCGGCGAGCTCCTGATCCGCAGTTGAAAGCGTCGAGAGTTCCTTCGCCAGCGATTCAAGACGCGCGGCGGCGGTGGAGTCTTCTTCGAGCAGCCGCTTCTCGCGGTCGATCGCGACAGACAGTCGCGCCTGTGCCTGCGCCTGTGTCACCTGGCACGACGCGCGTGCCTCACGCGCCTGCTCCTGCTCGCGATCGGCATTCGTCAACTCTTCGCGCGCATCGGTGATGGCGCTGTCCGCTTCGCCAGCGCGGGCGTGTAACGCGGCCGCCTGCGCGGTGAGCTGGGCAGCGCGTGCCTCGAGCTCCTGCACGCGCGTGACCAATCGTTCCGCCAATGCGATTGACTGCTGCAGCTCGCGATCGGAGCGCTCGCGACGGCGGCCAACTTCAGTCTGCACTTCGTTCGCGCGACGCGCTTCCTGTTGCGCACGATTCGACACTTCTGTGGCGACCTGTTGCGCGCGTTCTGCCTCGCCGAGTGCGAGACGCGCGTCCTCTGCGGCATGCTGTGCTTCGTCACGACGGATATCTGCCGCAGCGAGTTCTGATTCGAGTCGCGTCAGCTCTGCACGACGCTGCAGCGGTCCTGGGCCACTGGCAGTGCCGGGGAGAAACACCGCGCCACGTTCGTCAACAAACGCTTCACCTGAGTCGATCGTGCGCACTTTACCCAACAGCGCACGCACCCACGATACGCCGGGGCCCGTGGCCTGAACACGCGTCGCAAGAGCGTCGGTGTCGACACCGAGTTCGGCTACGACATCGACAGGGAGCAGCAACAACGGACCGGGTTGCATCTCTGAATGCCACTTGCGAATTGCGGCAGCGGCATCGGCGTCACGCACGACAATCGCGTGCATCGTCGCGCCGAGGTACCGCTCGACAAGTTTGGCTGCGTCACCGTCTGCCGTGAGGAAGTCGGTGAGCGGTCCAAGAATCGCACCAGCGCCAAAACGCTCGCGTTCCTTGAGCAACTTGGCCGCCGACGGGGCGAGGCCGACGCGCTCACGCTCCAGCGCTTCCAGTGCGTGTACGCGCCCTTCGAGTGCCGTACGCTGCTGCACGATGCCGGCAAGCGCACTGCGTGCCTCCGAGTCTGCGTTGCGTGCAGACGCGGCCGCGAGGCGCGCGCCTTCGAGTGCGTGCACCGCGTCCTGCGCATCCGACTGGGTGTGTGACACATGCTCGCCTGCAGCGATCAGTTCGCGCTCGATCGCAGCGAACGCGTCGGCCAACTGTTCGCGCTCATGCTCGAGTGCTTCGCGTCGCTGCTGCGTTTCGGCAAGCTCGCGACCGGCACCATCGCGATCGAGCTCGAGACGGCGCGCCTGATCGCGATGTTCGCGAACCTGACGTTCCAGCTGATCGAGAGCAGTCCGTGCACGCTGCACGGCTTCGCGCGTTGTCTGTTCGGCACTGATGCGCTGCTGCAGCGCTTCCCCTGCTTCCGACAGCTCGCGTTCGAGCGTCGCGCGATCTGTGACCGCTCGCTCGCGATCTTCCCGCAGACGCTGTCCAAACGCTTCGTTTTCGCGACGCTCTTCTTCTGCGCGCTGACGTCGCTGCATCGTGCTGCGCTGACGCTCCTCGGCGACGGCAAGCTCCCGCTCGAGGCGCTGCGTCTTGTCGCGCTGCTCGGATGCGAGACGCGCGAGTTCGAGACGACTTGCTTCTGCTGCCGCACGGGCGCTGTGGGCGCCCTCGCGCGCGGCTTCCGCGGTGTGGATTGTTTCTTCCGCACCGGGCACGTCCGCCCGCAGCTCTTCGAGACGCGTGTCGAGTGCCGTGAGCTCATCGCGCCACGCCGCCATCTCGCGTGTGGCCAGCGAAAGCTCGACGGCAAAACGACGCGAAGTCAGTTCCGCATGGCGCTCCGCACGACGACGCTGACGCGCGAGCGAGCGCACCTGACTCTGTACTTCAGCGATCAGGTCATCGAGACGTGCGAGGTCAACTGACGTTTCTTCGAGACGACGCTCAGCGCTGCGGCGGCGATCACGGTAGAGACCGACACCAGCCGCTTCCTCGAACAGTTCCCGCCGCTCGTCAGGACGATCGGACAAGAGCGCGTCGATCATCCGGCTCTCGATGACGACACCAGAGTCCGCACCAAGGCCTGTACCGCGGACGAGGTCCTGAATATCGCGCAGGCGGCATGGCGCGCGATTCAGTAGATACTCGCTTTCACCGGAACGGAGCAGGCGACGTGTGAGCACCACTTCCTTGAACGGAATGGGCAGCTCGCCGTCGTTATTTTCGAAGTGCAGCGACACTTCCGCCATGTTCACCTGCTTGCGTGCTGACGAACCGTGAAAGATCACATCTTCCATCTTGGCACCGCGCATGGCACGCGCGCGCTGTTCGCCGAGCACCCAACGGACTGCATCGGAGACGTTTGACTTGCCGCTTCCATTGGGTCCAACAATCGCCGTGACGCCGCGCTCGAACAAAAATTCGGTATGATCGGCGAACGCCTTGAATCCGTGAACCTCGAGCTTCGTGAGCCGCACTAAAACGTTCTCCCCGTTCGGTAAGCGAGCACCGGCGTGATGCCGAGTACGCGCAAGGAATCTGCAAGCGTCGTCGCCTGAACTGGCGTTTCGAAAGCGCCTGTGTACAGCGTGGCGCTACCGTCCGCTTGCTGCAATGCATACGCCATCAGGCCGCGTTTGGTGAACTCAGCGAGCCGTGCACTCACCGCGCCCGACGCCACACCGGCTTCAAGTCGGAGCGCGAACGGCACACTGATGATGGTGCCGCCGCCAACGATCTTGTCGCTGCGCAATTTTGCCAACTGTGTCTCGGCGCCGGCACGGGTCGTTGACGCGCCGACGGTAACACGAACCCACTGTTCGCCAGCTTCGGGCACCGGCGACATGGCCACCGCCGCGAGCGACCGCACGCGCGCGTCAGGCATCGCGGCATCGCGCGTGTTTGCCTGCGCTACGTAAATCGAATAGCGCGCCGCGTTGGTTGAATCGGCTGCATTCGCTACTGGAAGCGGTAGACTCTTGGGCTTCGTCGTCGCACTGTCGCCAACGCCAATCCCGGCCCGCAACAACGCCGAATCTGCCGCCGAAGTGTCCCGACGCAAGCTGTCGCGCGAGATCGAATCCATCTTCTGGGGCGGCACCAGCAGCTGCGTCGTGTCTGGCGCGGGCGCCGACAAAAGCTCGGTCACCTGCGCCGGCAGTCG
>JBKJTE010000393.1:0-3828 GCA_046590495.1 Gemmatimonas sp.
TTCCACGGTGCAGTCGCACCGGCCCGCGCCAATGTCCGTTCGGGACAACCACCGCGCCATGGTGCGAGATCTCGATAATGCCGGCGATCGCCAGACGCATCGCAACCGTGCGGACCGGCGCCATGAGTGCGCGCCACGCATCGGGATCGATGACCCGTGCAATCTCCGACGGACAGATTGATGACGTCTCCTTGCGCAGGGCAAGCAGCGAAACGATCAATCGTTCGATGGCGAGTTGGCTGTCATCAAGCGGGCGTGCCGACGCGCTCAACGCGAGCGCAGGATACCGGGCGGGATTGGTCAATGGCTCAGCGTTTGGCGCGAGGGTAGGCGTCCACGGTCAACACTACATATTACTGTCGGCTCATTCACTATGCCCATTGTACTACAATTTTTTGCGAAACGCGAGTGCAGCTCGTCCGCCCTCGTATGCACCCTGATCTCATCTTGTCCCGCCAGGCATGACATCGCTCGCTGAACGCTACCCGTCGCTTCCGTGGATCGCGCCCTTTGCGGTCTTCATGTTGTTGCTCGCGGCGGCGCCATCGCTCCCCTTCGGCCAGCCTTGGGAGTCCATTGTCCGGGTGGGTGTGCTGGGGCTCGTCATTGCGATTGCCTCGGGCAAGATCATTCGCACGCTGCGTGTCACACACGCGTTCCCGAGCATTGCACTCGGACTTGCCGTCTGCGCACTCTGGGTCGCGCCCGACCTGCTGATTCCGGGATGGCGTTCGCACTGGATCTTCCAGAACAGCATCACGGGGACGCTCAAGACCTCGATCGCACCCGCGGAACTCGCAGACCCGCTGGTACTCGTGCTCCGTATCGCGCGAGCCGCGATTCTCGTTCCGATTCTTGAAGAGCTTTTCTGGCGCGGATGGCTGCCACGTTGGATCGTCAACAACGATTGGCAGAAGGTGCCACTCGGCACATACAACACACTCGCATTCATTGGTACTGCACTGCTCTTTGCCAGCGAGCACGGACCGTTCTGGGAGGTCGGGCTACTCTGCGGCCTGATCTACAATTGGTGGATGTGGCGCACCAAATCACTCGGCGACATCATCCTCGTGCATGCGGTCACCAACGCCGCGTTGTCTGCTTATGTGTTGGTGACCGGCAAGTACGAATACTGGATGTAGCGTCTCGCGTGCCGCAGTAGCTCAACTTCCGTAGACGATCGGTGTCGTGCCCTGACGAATGTCTTTTGCGCCAGCCGCGACGCCCGTGCCAACGGCCAACGCTGCAGTGATCGCAGTACCGATACCGACAAACGGAAGAATCGGAACAAGCAGTGCGCCAGCGCAAAAGGCCACCGCACCTGCGGCCCACGGCGCGATGCTCTTCTGAATCGCATCGACGTAGCGCAATCGGTTGCGGACAAAACGACGTGCCGTGCTGTGCAGGACGATCGCAGTGACGGTGGCGACCGCGAACGAAATCAGAAATGCAAACATCGTGAACATGAGTACCTCCAGGTGACTTCTCTACCGGCGTGTGCGCCGCGCTTCTGATTCTCCTAACGAAACAGCGGACCAGAGGTTTCACTACGGACGACGTGGCATGTCCATCTTGCTGTAGTTGCCGGGCACCGTGAACAGTGCGTCGGCGAGCTTCTTCGGCTCGATCTTCGTCACTTCAAGCTGTACGGTGCCATCGGGCTTCGTGACCTTGAGCGGAAACGCGCCGTCGGCCGCGAGCGAACGCTGCCACGCCGGTTGTGCACTCGCACCGCGACCGCCCATCCCCATCATGCCGCCGACTCCGCTCAGCGCGTTCATGAACGGGCCCAGTCCGCGCGCAACGCACACGTCTGTCGTCTCCTGCTGCATTTCGACGATGATGTGTTCGCACTCGCGACCGGCGATCGTTTCCTTCTTGCCGGTGCGCGTGATCTTCGGTTCGGCAATGTTGACGTTGGCACCGCCCGCGCGGCCGGCCGCTGCGTCAGTGGAGATCTCCATGTACATGCTCTGCGGATCGATCAGGACATAGAGCTTCTTCTCCTCTGGCACGCCGATGACTCCCATCGGCCCCATCGGCGACTTCACGTTCACTCGCACCTTGCCAGCGTGCGACATGTACTCGATCTCCTGCAATCCGTCGCTCCCGGCGCGCATGGGGCTCATGCGCATGGTGATCACGCCTTCAAACGCCTGCGCAGACGCGACTGCAGTCGTGGTGCACAACAGTGTTGCAACCGACGCGAGAGCGACGGTGAAAGAATGCCGATTCATGAGTGTCTGTCTGGAGTGTGCCGACAATTACGTCAGCCCCGTCTTCATCGCCTTGAGCACGAGCTCGGAGAAACGATCGATCTCGTCCAAGGTGGTATACACATTCGGGGTGATGCGGATCCCGCTGAACTCAGCGTGCACGATCGGCGTCTGCACGATGCGATGGGTGCCGAAGAGCCAATTGCCGAGTTTTGCAGGATCCATTCCGTCGACAGAAAAGTTCCCGATGCCGCCGCCCCATGGTGAATCCATCGGCGTGAGCAGCTTCACGCGACCATTCCCTTCGGCGAGGAGCCGCTTGGCCCAGCGGTCACGCAGATATACCAGCCGCGCAAACTTGCGGCGTGCGCCGATCGCGCGATGGAACGCGAGTGACACACTGATCGCGTTGTGATTGGCCGCAGGATGAGTGCCGATCTCTTCGAACTTGCGGATGTTGTCGTCCTGCTCCGCCGTTGCACCGATCAATGGCCAGATCGATTTCTGCTTCGACTTGCGGATGTAGAGAAAACCTGTGCCGATCGGCGCGAGCAACCATTTGTGGAGGCTGGTGCCGTAATAGTCGACGTCGAGCTGATCGCGCGTAAACGGAAATTGTGCAAATGCGTGCGCACCATCGACAAACACTTCAATCCCTTTCGCCCGCGCCATCGTCACGATGTCGTGGACCGGCAGAATCTGTCCGGTCAGATTGGTGATGTGCGTGATCTCGATGATCTTCGTGCGCGGGGTGATGGCGGCCGCAAACTTTTCCGTGATCGCCGCCGGTGAGGTCGTCGGAACCGGAAATGAAATCTCCTTGAGCACGATGCCATCGCGACGCGCGCGTTGCCGCCACGCGCTCACCATGCGCGGATAGTTCTGATTGCTGATGATGACTTCGTCGCCCGCTTTGAGATCGATGCCGAAGATCAACGCGGTCAAGCCTTCAGTCGCGTTGCGCGTGATCGCCATCTCTTCGAGATCGCATCCGAATTCCTGCGCGAGTTCGCGTCGCACGATCTCGATGCGTGGCTCGAGGTCGCGCCACATCTGAATCACCGGTAGTTCGTTCGAGTAGTGCAGGTCGCGGATCATCTGGTCCATCACGTGCGATGGCGCCGGCGAACAGCCGCCGTTGTTCAGATTGATCCACGTCCGATCGAGTTCGAACGCGCGCTGAATCGGCTCCCAGAAGTCTTCGTCTGCCGCGAACGCGGCGTCTTCGGCACTGGTGCCGTGCCAAGCGGGCGCATCCGGGTCGAGCAGCCTTACGCCGCGACTTCGCGCGACATCAGCAGCATCAAGCAGGCGGCGAATGGCACCGGGTGCGAAGCTCGGCGCAGAGAGCGCAGACGCGACGCCAGGGACGGCCGCGGCGCCTGCGAGGGCTGAAACGAAATGACGTCGGTCCATGGGTCGAAGATGCCACCAGATGACGTGGCGCGCGAGAGCCCCCTCCCGTATCGTCCCCCAGTGATGACTCTGATTCCAAATCTCGAATCGGTGCGCGAACGGTCAGCAAAACGTTCTCCGCGCACCGCGACAGCTGGCCTCGCCGCTGTCCTGACAACTTTGCTGGCACTCGGCGCTTGCGCGCAGCCGCTGAAGC
>JBKJTE010000413.1:0-44785 GCA_046590495.1 Gemmatimonas sp.
TTTTGTACTCGAATGCCAACGACAGTGCATCAAACCGATTGTTGGTGTGGAGCTTGTTGTCGACGGACATCCGGCTGCGTTTCTGGTGCGTGATGCACAGGGTTACCGTAACGCAGCCGCGCTGATTACACGCGCGCGTTCAGGACAGATCGATGCCTGGTCGCGCGATGACGCGGGACGTATTGCGGGCGCGCCAACACGCGGTCGTCCACATGTGCGTTGGTGCGATGTCGTGGAACACCACGCAGGACTGATTGCACTCACCGGCCCGTCGTCCGGATTGATTGCAACACTGCTGCGCTCGGGCAAACGCATGGAAGCGACACGTACTCTCAACATGTGGCGTGAAGTGTTTGGCGACCGGTTTGCGATTGAAGTGCAGCTGCATCACGCCGGTCGTGATGAAGAAGTGCTGGCCGGCGCACTGGTGGCATTGGCCGAACGCCATGGTGTTCGATGGGTGGTGACCAACGATCCGCGTTATGTCGATGAAGCAAGTCGACTGGTGCACAACGTGCTTGTTGCACTCCGACACGACTGCACCATCGACGAAGCAACCGATCGCGGACTGCTGTTGCCGAATGATGCATGGACGTTGCGTTCAGCGAGCGACATGGCGACGCAGTGGAGCGGACGTGAAGCCGGACTCGAAGCGAGTGTCGAGATCGCCGAGATGTGCGATTTCAATCTCGTGTGGATGCGCCCACCGTTGCCGGATTTTCCGGTGCAACAGGGCCGGACCATCAAAGAGTGGCTTCGCGAGTGCGTGATGACGGGCGCCGTCGAAAGATGGGGTGTGTTGCTACCGGATTCGGCGGCGGAACAACGCGCGCAACATGTACGGCAGCAGAAGCAACTCGAGCACGAACTCGATGTGATCGGCCGACTTGGCTTTGACGGTTTCTTTCTCACCATGTGGGACGCGGTACACGAAGCACGTCGTCGTGGCATTCTCTGTCAGGGGCGCGGAAGTGCGGCCAACAGCGCCGTTGCGTATTGCCTTGGCATCACGGCGGTCGACCCGGTGCTGCATGGTCTGCTCTTTGAGCGATTTCTGTCCGAAGCGCGCACGGATGGCATGACGGAAGCGCCGGATATCGATCTCGATATCGAGCACGATCGACGCGAAGAGTTGCTTGATTACATGTACAAGCGATACGGACGCGCACATGCGGCGATCACTGCAGTGACGCAGCAGTATTCCGCATCGACCGCGGTGCAGGACACCTTTCGCGCGTACGGTATTCCACTCGAGCAGATGCACGCGCTCTCCAAGCGTGTACATCGCTACGAACCCGCGCGTGGTGCCGAGATGTTGCGTGATGGACTGGCTGCTGCACACGGACTTGACGTCACGACACCGCGTGGCGAAGCGATGCTGCGCGCGGTCGCAGCGTTTGAAGGATTGCCACGCCTGCGTTCGACACATCCTGGCGGATTTGTCCTCTCCTCTGAACCGCTTGGTAACTATTGCCCGGTTGAACCAACAACGATGGGGCGCACCATCGTGCAATTCGACAAGGACGACCTCGATACACTTGGCATCCCCAAATTCGATTTCCTCGGACTCGGCGCATTGAGTATGGTGCGTCGCGCGTTCGATGTGATTGAACAGCGCACCGGTGTACGCCCCGAGATCTACAAGTTTCCTCCCGACGATCCGAAAACGTTCGAGATGATTTCGAACGGCGATACGATGGGGATGTTTCAGATCGAAAGTCGCGCACAGATCTCGTCGCTGGTGCAGACGCGCCCTGAATTCATGTATGACATTGTGGTGCAAGTCGCCCTGATCCGCCCCGGTCCGATCGTCGGCAAGTTCGTACACCCGTACACCGACCGTCGTCGCGGTCGTGAAGCTGTTCGCTATCCCGGCGGACTCGAGGAACTGCTCGCGCCGATTCTCAAACGCACGCAGGGGATACCGATTTTTCAAGAGCAGGCGATGGCGATCAGCGTTGTGCTTGGCGGCTACACGGCCGCCGAAGCAGATGGACTGCGCCGCACAATGGGACATCAGCGTAAGCAGGTACGTCTTGCCGCAGCACTGCAGAAGTTGCGCGACAGCATGATCGCCCAGGGCATTCAGGAGGACGTTGCTGCACAGATCGCCGACGACATGCGCATCTTCGGCAACTATGGGTTCCCTGAATCACATGCCTGGTCGTTCGCCCTCATTGCGTACGCCACGGCGTATCTCAAAGCGCATCATCCAACCGAGTTTCTGCTTGGTCTGCTCAACGCACAGCCAATGGGTTTCTACTCGGTTGCGAGTCTTGTACACGATGCGCAGCATCATGGCGTCGAGGTGCGACTTCCCTGTCTGGCCCACGGTTTCGCACAATGCACCACCGAAGAAACCGCTGATCCAGCCATGCCAGCGCTGCGACTTGGTTGGCGATTTGCGCGCGGCATCTCAGCCAACACGCTCGAAGCACTCACGGCCGCTGCAGTGCATGGTCCGTTCAAGTCCATCATCGATGTGGTGAAGCGCGCGGGCCTCAACTCTTCGGATGCCGCAACACTCGCGCGTGCACATTCCTTCGCCGAGTGGGAGCCTGATCGTCGGCGTGCAGTATGGGAAGCGCGACGTGCAGCGGGTGACAAACTGCCGCTCGCGCCCGCGCGTCCCGACACACATACCGATGACAACAGCAGCGATCGCACCACAGGATTTTCACCACGGCCGCTCTCGAAACATGACTCAATCACAGCCGACTATTCCGCGCTGGGATTGAGCACTGCCGGGCATCCGACACAACGCTATCGCGAATGGCTCAAGCGCATCGGTGCAATCGATAGTGCACAGCTGCAGCAGTGTCGTGGCGGTGAGATGGTCATTGTCGCAGGGCTGGTCACCGTACGTCAACGACCGTCAACAGCGAAAGGCGTTGTCTTTCTTCTGCTCGAAGACGAACTCGGCGCCGTGAATGTCGTGGTCTGGCGCACACTCGACGAAAAGTATGGCGAGACGATCCGCCATTCGAAATTTCTTGCCGTCTACGGCAGCGCGGAACGCGACGGACCGATGGTTACGCTGATCGCGAAGAAGTTCAAGGCACTCGACAACCTTGATGACGCCGCAGAGTTGACCTATCGCTCACACAATTTCAGATGACGCAGAGTGCGCGCGAGAAGTGTGCGTTACACCACGTCGACGATGACCGTGCGCACGGCGTTGTTACCGTAGCCGAGTCGGTTCCAGATGATTGCGTCTGGTTGAGTGGCGCCGGTCGCGTCGGTCGCGCGACTGCGCAACGATATACGCCCAATGCGCGCCGCCTGCATCACGCACTCCCACGGCGTCCACGCGTGAGGCGAGTCTGGCGTAGCAATGATTGCATCCTGCCAACTGTTGCCACCGTCGAGACCAACTTCGACGCGTGTAATGGCACCGTAGCCAGACCACGCCCAGCCACGCACCACCAGTTCACGCCCCGAACGACCACTGTCTGCTGGCGACGTGATGATCGACTTCACACGCATGCGCGTGACCGGCACCACACCACTCGGCTCATCGTACACGTAGCGCTGCTGCTGGAAGTAGCCGACGAACGGCGCACGCACCGCGTCGATCGACGTCACCCATTTCACACTCGCCATCCCATACCAGCCCGGAACGATGAGTCGAACTGGCGCGCCGTGCATCGTTGTGAGTGGCTCGCCATTCATCGACAGGGCGAGCAGTGCTTCAGCCTGCAACGCTTCAGCGGTCGGCATCGAGCGCGCAAACCGCACCAGACCATCCGCATCTTCGCGCTCGCCGGTGTCCGCGGCAGTCACCACGATCTCGATGGCGTCATCGTCAAGCGTCGCGCGATCGAGCAGCGTGCGCAGCGGCACACCACTCCACGTCGCCGTACTCACGGCACCACGCCGCCACGGCTCACCAGTCGGCAATGGATGCATCGACAAGCGATCATTGCCCGCGCATTCCATCGTTGTGGTGACGGTGTGCTGCGGCAACGCCCTGAGCGTCTCCACATCGAGCGTGAACGGTGCGCGGACTGCGCCACCAACGGCGATCCGATGTGAATCGTCGAGCAACGGGACATCGAAGTTGGTTCGGACATACACATTCGCAGACGGTGTCACTGGCTGGACGAGTGCGCGTTCCGGCGTCTCCGCGTTGTATGGGTCATGCCGAATCACTTCGAGATCGGGCAACGGCTCTGTGTTACGTGCGCTCATGCTCAGGGCTGAATGTGTAGGCTGGCGCGCTACTGTGGTCGCGCCGGTCGTGCAAATGCTGACGGGATGGAGTCCCACGGCGCGCTGCTTCTGGCCTTGGCGTAGCCGAGACTGTCGAGCCGACCCATGAATTGACGATTGAACAGCTTATCCGCACCGGGTTCGGTGGAAAGCCACGCCGGAAGGGTTGCAACGCGTAGCTCCATGCGTAGCCCCGGAATCTGCGACGAAACAGCACGGGACAGATTGGAGAGCGATTCAAGCGTTTCAGGTTGGTGGGCGTAGAAGAGCAACGCCGTGGAGCGTGCGCTGATCTTTCTGCGATTCGACGCGGGAATCACTTTCGGATCGGTGTGCGCCCAGAGATTCATCACCACAAAGACTCGCACGATAACATCCCGCATACCGCGCGCAGCGAGTCGTGTCGCAAGACGTTGGTAGTCCTCGAACGAAAGCAGTGTCAGGACGTTGGTGATGACGCCGCCGTCCGCGTGCAGATGTCCGTCGATCATCACGGGTGGAAAGATTCCGGGGATCGCTGTTGCCGCTTTCAGCAGCTGTCGCGTGCGCGCGAGTCCGGCGGCGGTCGTGTCGAGGGTTTCGCCGAGCGACCACGTGTGTCCGACACCGAGATCGAAGTCGGTTGTACCGAAGACGAATTGACGATCTTGGGCGAGCGCGGTGCGCAACTGATCGCGGAACTGTCCGTCGATTGTCCGCTCGAGTGTGCGGTCAAAGCGCTTGGTGTTCACGATTCCACCGGTGCGTCGAAAGAGAAACAACCAGTCGACAGTGGGTGCGATATCGGTTGCCGCACGCGCGTAGGTGGCGGTGACGCTGTCCATCGCCGCCTGGGTGCCCAGCAGCGCGTATGGCGCCTGCAGTGCGCCGGTGCTGATGCCGGTGACAAGATCGAAGCGCGGCATCGGTGCGTCGCTGCGTGAGAGCCATCCACGCAGAAAGCCGGTGCCGAACGCTCCGTTCTGGCCACCACCAGAAAGCATCAGGATGTCGATCGTACGATCGCCGCGTGTCTGCGCGCGCCGCACGAGTCGCTCGATCACCGAATCGCGTGTGGTGCGATCGAGCGTGCGCAGCGCGCCGGCATCACGCTCGAGTGCAGGGACGGTCGTTGGCGGTCGACGATTCGCGGCGCAGGCGGAGAGCCAAGCGACCGACGACCACGCGAGAATTCGGAAAGCCGTTGAGCGCATCACTTGGGAGACTTCTTCTTGCGCGACTTGGCCCGTCGAGCGACGGCAATCGCCCGTGCGACCCACTCCCGAAGTACATCGTGATCTTCGATGAGCTCTGCGGAAACTTCGTAGTATTGCATCACTTCGCCCCCATCGCCGAATGGTCTGAACGGCCCCATACCGATCGCTTCAAAATCGGGGCGCGTTTCGTCGTCTACTTTGAAAAAGAGTGTATCGTTGTCCATCAGCGCAAAAAAGTAGTCGCTGCTGTACACACCAACTCCGCCAAACATGCTTCGGGCGCGTACGTCATGCGCTACGCGCCCCAACTGCTCAAGAATAAAGGTGCGATAGTTCGGACTGACAGCCATGGAAACCTCCGGTCAGTGTACTGCAGTTCAACGTCCAACGATTGCGATGCATTCGATTTCGACTCGTGCATCACGCGCGAGTCCGCTTGCGCCCATCGCGCTGCGCGCAGGCTTGTGATTGGGAAAGAACGTTGCGTACACCACGTTCATCGCCGGCCACTCCTTCATATCGGCGAGAAAGACCGTGCACTTCACGACCCGATCCATCGTCGAGCCGTTGGCTTCGACAACGCCCTTGATGTTGTTCATCACCTGACGCGTTTCCGCATCGATCCCACCTTTCACCAACACACCGCTCGCGTCCGTGCCGAGCTGCCCCGAGAGATAGAGCGTGTTACCGACGCGGACCGCTGGCGAAAAAGGACCAGGTGCCGGCGCGTTCGACGCGATGAATTCCGGATTGATCGCCCGTGCCATCCGCTCGGAACGCGCAGAGGCGCAGGCCGTGAGTGAGATACCGGCTGCGAGTGCACAGATCGAGCGAATATGGAGATGCAGACGTGCTCGCATGGGATGTCAACTCCGTGTGTGGGACATGAACGTATCGACGATGTTCGACGCTGGGCAACAGCTACTCAGGTGGGTTGGAGCGGCCACTGTTCGATCGAGCCGCTGAGTGTCGCGCCATTGTGTACGAGATAAATGGTGCCATCGCTCACCGACAGCTCCAGTTTCATGCGACGATCGAGACGGGCAACGATCGCATCGATCAGCTCGCGATCGACGGCGTACAACCCGATCGATTCGGCCTTGTGAATGCGCTCACCGGCCACCTGACGCTGCAGCTGCGCCGGATCTTTGTGCGTGTACACGACCACCCGCGGCGCAGCCTTGCTCGCCTTGTGCAAGCGCGTCGCATCAGGCGCACCGATCTCGATCCACACTTTGAGTGCGCCCGTCAGATCGCGCACGGCGAGTGAGGGTTCGTCGGGATCGGAGATACCACGTGAGAATGCGATCCCTTCTGTATACTCGAGACAGTAAGCGAGAAGCCGAGTGACGAAGTATTCGGCGGATTCGGATGGATGCATCGGCACGCGCAGTTGCAACGTTTCGTAGACGCCGCGATCGACATGCGCGAGCTGGATCTCGAATACGTACATCGTCGAGGTGAGCGCCACTCAACTCACCTCGTTCATGCACTGCGTGTGCAGCGACATCGATAGAACGTGGGGAGCGATCAACGTGCGATCACTCGACGTATGTCAGCCAACCGAAGGTGTCTTCGGCGCGACCGTTCACGATATCGAGAAATTCCTTCTGCACCTGCAGCGTAATCGGGCCGGGCTTGCCCGCGCCGACACGAATGCGATCGATGCTGCGCACCGGTGTCAGCTCCACGGCGGTGCCGGTAAAGAACACCTCGTCTGCCGTGTACAGCATTTCACGCGGGATCGCCTGTTCACGGAACGGAATGCCGGCGCGTGCGGCGATATCGATAATGCTTGCGCGCGTAATCCCGGCGAGCAGCGTGCCATCGAGCGGTGTGGTGATGAGCGTGCCGTTCTGCACGAGAAACACATTCTGTCCAGCGCCTTCGCTCACCATACCGCCCGCGCCCAAGCCAATGCCTTCGGCGTAACCGTTGGCCATCGCTTCCATCTTGATCAGCTGCCCACTCAGGTAGTTGCCGGCAATCTTGGCGAGCGACGGCACCGTGTTCGGCGACATGCGACTCCACGTCGACACGCAGGCGTCGACACCTTGTGCGAGTGCTTCGTCACCCAGATACGCGCCCCATGGCCAGCAGGGGATGTACACCTCGATCGGGCTGTCGTACGGTGCCATACCGATCGCGCCCAGTCCGCGCACGACCATCGGGCGGATGTAGCAGAACTTGACATCGTTCTTCACGACAACCGCACGACAGGCCTCGATCATCTCGTCGATCGAGTACGGAATCTCGGTGCGATAGATGTGGCACGAGTGGACCAGGCGCTGCAGATGTTCGCGCAGGCGGAAGATCGCTGAACCCTTGGGCGTGCTGTAGCAGCGAATGCCTTCGAACGCGGCGGAGCCGAACTGCACAGAGTGGCTGAGGATGTGCACGTGCGCATCGGCCCAGGGAATGAACGATCCGTCCTTCCAGATCCACGGCGTTTCAGGAATGGAGCTCATCGAAGTCTGCGTGTAGTGAAGCGTACGTGAGTCGTCAGTGGTGCGTGAATGTCAGAGGTGTGTCGAACTTGCTAGAGCAGCGTGCCTACTTCTCCCCCGTCCACGCAGATTGCCTGGCCGGTGACAAAACCGGCGCGATCGGATGACAGGAACGCGATCATCGCGGCGAGTTCGTCGGGGCGTCCGAGACGCTTGAGGGGAATGCTTGCACGCCAACCTTCATAGACCTGCTCGCGCGGCACGCCGGTGCGCTTGGTGTTGGAGTCAGCCAGGGCGACCAGGCGTTCGGTATCGGTGAGCCCCGGCATCACGGTATTCACCGTGACCCCGTCAACACCGACATCCGTTGCCAGTGTGCGCAGATAGCCGGTCACGGCGGCGCGCAGACTATTGCTCAACACCAGCGATGCGACCGGATATTTCACCGCTTTGGAGGTGATCGCGACGACGCGCCCCCATTTGCGGTCACGCATTCCGGGAACGAACGCGCGCGTTAATTCGACTACACTGCGCAGCAACAGATTCGTCGCCGACTCCCACGCGCTCCAGGCATGCTCCATCGGCGCGCCCGTTGGCGGACCACCGGTGTTCGCGATCAGAATGTCTACGCGCCCGTATCTCGCGCTCACGCCATCGACGACCGCAGCGATCCCGTCCGTCGTGCTCAGGTCGGCAACGATCGCCAGCACCGGAACACCGAATGCTTCGAGTCTTTTTGCCGCGCTTTCAATCGACGCGGCATCGCGCGAACAGATCGCCAGCGACACACCTTCCTTGGCAAACTCTTCGGCCGTGGCGTACGCGATGCCTTTGCTGGCGCCACACACCAACGCGACTTTTCCCTTGAGCCCCAGATCCATGGCTACTTGCTCGCGCGCAGGTAGTTGTCCGTTCCGTCGAGCCAGTCCTGCCGCGGCGGATTGAAAATGTCCATGTCGAGTGTGTCTTCAAGCGCTTCCGCGCGATGGCGCACCATGCTGGGAATCACCAGCACATCACCAGCTTTCACATCGATGTAGGTGTCACCGGGCGCATCGGCATGCGCACCGATCCAGAAGCGCAAAGACCCCGACAGGATGTACGTGAATTGCTCGTTGATGTGGTCGTGTGCCGGAACGATCGCACCCTTCTTGAGCACAACGTGCGCCAGCATCTGCGCTTCCGAATAGATCAATCGACGGCTGATCAACGGATTCAGCTCTTCGAGCTGCACATCTTCCCACGCCACTTTGCGAACGTCAGTCATCGGACTCAGCGAAAAAAGGAGTGAACAAACGATCGATCGGGCTACGCGCCTTCGACGTACACTGCT
The DNA here is from genome assembly GCA_046590495.1 of Gemmatimonas sp. Classification (GTDB taxonomy): domain Bacteria; phylum Gemmatimonadota; class Gemmatimonadetes; order Gemmatimonadales; family Gemmatimonadaceae; genus Gemmatimonas. The sequence goes on from JBKJTE010000413.1 coordinate 9,189, forward strand.
TGCTGCAGATGGTGCGGCTCAGTGATCTCCTGCAACAGAAATTTTGCCAGTGTTGCGCGGCTCATGCGGCTGCGCAAACCAACCACAAGGTCCTTCGCCGCACGCACCCCCGTCACTTCAGCGCTGTCAGTCAGACGCGGTGGCTTCACCAACGTCCACTGTAATTTGCTGCCGCGCACCACACGTTCCTGCGCCGTACGATCGTCCGCCTGTTCGTCATCGCCAATGCGACGGATCGCAAACTCGAGCGTGCGCATCGGAATCGAAAGATTGCCCTGCGAGTCGCCGATCATCGCGCCAGTCAGACAGAGCAACCGCGTCTGCCCCTGCGCCTGCATCCCCTCGATGATCGCCTTCGTCGCCTTGGCCGTAAACACGTGACGCGCTTTCGGTCGCGGTCCAAAAAGAATCACCACGGCTTCAGCACCACGCAGCACTTCGCGCACGGCGGTCGGGTCTGAAAGCGCACCAACCACAACGGTCGCCAGCGGCGGCGCCTCATCTTCCGGCGCCGACCTGTAGTGCAGCCGCAGTGAGAATCCGGCCGCACTGGCAGCCGTGATGAACGCTCGACCGGAACGCCCGGACGCACCAAACACCGAAATGATCATGGTTGTGGCGGAGACGAATGCGGCGAAGACGCTGACGGCGCAGCGATAGGCGCGGACTGTCGCGCGGCAAAAACGGAATCGGCGAGTGCGCGCGCTGTTTGATACGAACTACCTTCGGGGCGCCACGTGGTCACACTGTCCGCGCCACGATACCCAAAACGCAGTCCGTTGCAAATGGTCCACTGCCCGTCGTCGGTTGGAATCACATCCCACTCCAGCACGGTACGCTGCACACGTTGGCGAGCCAGAAATCGGTTCAGCGAACGACGGTCGACATCCTGCTCCGCGACAGTTGTCACTTCCGCCCGACCCACGATCGTGTCACCCCGAATTTCGGACGGCAGCAGGATAAAATCGGCCAACAGCGTCGTCGGAAACCAGGAGCCGGCCCCGTCGCCGCAATCACCACCGTTGGCATCAGGCACGATACCGTGCAACGTTGTCGCGGTTGGCGCGCCTTCCCGCGACACGGAAAGCCACCGCGCCAATGCAGTTTCCGCCGCGCGAACGACCGTGCTGTCCGGGCGCATGGCAGTCGTTGGCATTGGTAGAACCGCGTCCGCGGCCCCTGTTGCAGACGCGCTCGCATCGGAATCGCCGTGCCCGGCGCAAGCCCCAAGAGAGAGAACGATCGTAAGCACCAGCACGCCAGTGGTGGGACGACCAGTCATCGGTCGCGGGGAGGAATCGGCATGCACGCAACATGCACCGCGGCCAGCCATGGCGGGAGCACCAGACTCGTCGGGCGCATTACTTCTCTGCGACCGATTTGCAGCCGCATTTCCTGTGTCCTTTGTCCACGTTCCCGTTCCCGTTCCCCCCTAAAATCCGGAGTCGCGCGTCGTGCTACGTCAGGCCGTCCCTTCAGATATCGAGATTGCGCAGCGCGCGCAGATGCGACCAATCACCGCTATCGCCGCCGAAATCGGCCTCGCCGCCGATGAGATCGATCAGTACGGCCGCTTCAAGGCCAAACTGCCGCTCGCACTCGCCGGACAGCCCGCGAAGGGACGTCTCGTCCTTGTCACGGCCATCAATCCGACACCGGCCGGCGAAGGGAAGAGCACCGTGAGCGTGGGTCTCACGCAGGCACTCCGACGGATCGGCACAAACGCGATTCTCTGCATGCGCGAGCCGAGTCTGGGGCCCGTGTTCGGCGTGAAGGGTGGCGCCGCGGGCGGCGGGTACGCGCAGGTGCTGCCGATGGATGATATCAATCTGCATTTCACTGGTGACTTTCACGCGATCTCGAGTGCGCACTCACTCCTCTCCGCGCTGCTCGACAATCATCTGCAGCACGGCAACGCACTCGGCTTCGACACAAAACGCATCAGCTGGCCGCGTACGATCGACATGAACGACCGTGCACTGCGCCATGCCGTGATCGGGCTGGGAAGTGCGAATGGAGTTGTGCGCGAAGAACGTTGGGTGATCATCCCTGCGAGCGAAGTGATGGCGATTCTTGCTCTCGCGAGTGATGCTGCCGATCTCGAACAGCGGCTTGGCAACATTCTTGTCGGTTCGACGGGTGGTTCGCACCGTACGCCGATTCGTGCGCGCGAACTGCGCGCGACGGGCGCCATGTCACTGCTGCTGAAAGACGCGCTGCGACCGAACCTTGTGCAGACGCTTGAAGGTGGACCGGCGATTGTGCACGCGGGACCGTTCGGCAACATCGCGCACGGTTGCAACAGCCTTGTCGCCACGCGCACGGCACTCGCACTCGGCGATGTCGTCGTCACCGAAGCGGGATTCGGCTCAGATCTTGGTGCAGAGAAGTTTTTCGACATCAAGTGTCGCGTCGGCGGATTGAATCCAGAGGCTGCCGTGCTTGTGGCGACGGTGCGTTCGCTCAAGATGCAGGGCGGTGCGCCGAAGAACGCACTCGATCATGAAGATCTGGGCGCGCTCGAGCGTGGACTTGAACACCTCGACCACCATATCACGAACGTGCAGCAGTTCGGTGTGCCGGTGGTGGTCGCAATCAATGTTCGACTCACTGACACCGACGCTGAACTCACGATGGTCGCCGATCAGGCATCACGCGCGGGCGTACCGGTCGCACTGTGCAACGTGTGGGCCGAGGGTGGCGCGGGCGGTGAAGCGCTCGCGCGCGAAGTGCTGGCGCTGCTCGATGGAAAGACGGCGAATTTTCGACCGCTCTACGACGCGTCGCTTCCCATTCGAGAAAAGATCGAAACGATCGCCAAGCATGTCTATGGCGCCGACGGAGTTGACATTGCACCGTCGGCGGCGCGCGCAATCGAATATCTCGAATCGATCGGAATGCACGACACGCCGGTGTGCATGGCCAAGACACAGTACTCGCTCACCGACGACGCAACAAAACTTGGAAGGCCCCGTGGCTTTCGCATCACCGTCAACGAAGTGTACGGCTCAGCAGGCGCCGGGTTCGTTGTCGCAAAAGCGGGCGACATCATGACGATGCCGGGACTCGGCAAGGAGCCGGCTGCGGAGAAAATGCGGCTGCGGGCGGACGGAACGATTGAGGGATTGTCGTAGAACAACCGGATTAGAACAGACAACAGCCACTGACTTGGAACTGCCGATTGAACGGATTCAGCGGACAACAAGCGATACTGCGTACTGCTTTGAAGAAAAGAAGCGCAGTTGTGGTATCCGTGCCGTTTCCGCCAAATCCGCTCAATCGGCAGTTCCAAATCAGTGGCCGTTATCCGCTGTATCCGCCGTTATCCGTCCGACGATCCGCCGCGACGACAACGCCCTGCCCGCGCGTCACATCGGCAATCGCCTGTCGCAGCCCCCCAACTCGCTCCACCGGCACGCGCAATTCAAAGCGAACATCCGCTTCGAATCGCTCGTCAAGCACGTCGACTTCGTGGACAGACCACAGCTGCTGCACCGCGCTGATGTGCGCGTACGCGACGGTGACATCGAGCATGGCGTAGTCGCGACGCTCAGCGCGCGGCAAATCGACGAGTGCCTGCTGCACCGCGCCACCGTACGCTTTCACCAGGCCGCCTGTGCCGAGCTTTGTGCCGCCGAAGTAGCGCGTGACAACGGCCGCAATGTCGCCGACGCCACTGTGCGTGAGCACCGTCAACATTGGGCGCCCAGCGGTGCCGTGCGGTTCACCGTCGTCGCTCATACCGATACGATCAGCGCTTCCTGGTGGACCAATCACAAACGCCCAGCAGTTGTGCGAGGCGTCCGGAAATTCGACATTCACTTGGTGAATGAACGCATGCGCTTCATCGGGTGATGTGACGGACGCAATGGTGCAGATGAATCGACTGCGGTCGATCACCTGCTCCGTGCGATGGCGCGAAGCAGGAATAACGTAGCGGGTGACGTCGGCCATCGGTTCAACGCGTCATGCGTTGGCTAACGGGCGCCACCGCCACTCGGCTTTCCACCACTGGGCTTGCCGCCACTAGACCGCCCCCCGCCTGTGCGACTGCCGGCGCCACCGCTGCTGCCACCAGTGCCGCTAGAACGACCGCCACCCGACCGTCCACCGCTGCTCGCGCCACCACCGCCACGTGCTGGCGCGGGCGTGCCGCGACGCGCCGCTTTGGCCGCTGAACGCGCGCGATCTTCCGCCTTCTTCTTTTTGATTTCGGCGATGCGCTCGGCGAGAGGCACTTCGAGCTTGCCGGCCGGACGTGCAGCGTAGTCGAAACCCGGCACCGTGACCCGGGGCAACTGACGCCCGATCGCCTTTTCGATCTGCTTCAACTCACCTTCTTCTTCCGGCGATACAAACGTGAACGCCTCACCGGTCGCCTCCGCACGCGCTGTGCGGCCAACGCGATGGATGTAGTCTTCCGCGGCAACCGGCACATCAAAGTTGACGACATGACCGAGCGCTTCAACGTCGATGCCGCGTGCGGCGATGTCGGTGGCAACCAGCACCTGATACAGGCCGTCCTTGAAACCTGCGAGCGCGAGCGTCCGCTGTGACTGCGACCGGTTGCCGTGAATACGTTCGGCCTTGATGCCGTTGGTCACCAACTGCGATGCGAGACGATTCGCGCGGTGCTTGGTGCGCGTGAACACCAGGGCCTGCGGCATATCGCCGCGCTTGAGAAGCTCGACCAGCAGCGCGCTCTTGAGATCCTGCGACACCGGATATATCGCCTGCGTTATGCCAACCGCTGGCGCCGCCTTGCGCTGAAGATTGAGCGTCACGGGTTGCGACAGCATCTCTTTGGTCAGTGCGGCGATCGGCGCCGGCATCGTTGCACTGAAGAACAGTGTCTGCCGCTTTCTCGACGGCAGGTGACGCAGGATCTTCTTGATTTCGGGAAGAAATCCCATGTCGAGCATGCGATCCGCTTCGTCGAGTACGAGATATTCCAGCTGATCGAGCTTTGCGTACGGCGAGCGGAAGTGATCGAGCAACCGGCCAGGCGTTGCCACCATCACGTCCACGCCGGTGCGAAAGGCGTGCTCCTGCGGCCCCATGCCGACGCCGCCGAACACTGCGGCACCAGTGAGCGGCGTATGTATTGCAACGTCGTTCAGACTCTCGAGAATCTGGGCGGCGAGTTCACGCGTCGGCGTCAGCACGAGCGCGCGCGTCACACCGCGCGGCTTCTCGAGCAGTTGGTGCATGATCGGCAACAGAAACGCATACGTCTTTCCGCTTCCCGTCATCGCGCAGGCCAATACGTCGCGCCCCTCGAGCGCAGGAGGAATGGCCTCGCTCTGGATCGGCGTAGGACGCAGGAATCCAAGATCCTTCAGACCGCGTTGAAGACTCGGATTCAGCTGCAGACTGGTAAACGAAACGGGGGAAGTCAGGGTCAGGTCCGTGTAAGAGACAGCGTATGAAAAGGTATGAAACCGAATGAGCGCTATAAAAAACAGTGCGACTATGCGCGAACTTCGCTACCCGTCGGTGAGACGGTGGTGAAATCTTCGCCCGGATTGATGAAACGGTCGCTCTCCATCTGGTACTGACGATCGTAGAGATCGCGATAGCGTCCGCTCAGCGCCATCAGTTGACGGTGCGTGCCGCGCTCGACGATCTGGCCATGCTCGAGCACGAGAATCTGATCGGCGCTGGTGATCGTCGACAGCCGGTGCGCGATGACAAACGTCGTCCGACCCGCGCGCAAACGACGCAGCCCTTCCTGAATCAACTGCTCGCTTTCGCTGTCCAGCGACGACGTCGCTTCATCGAGGATGAGAATGCGCGGATCGGCGAGAATCGCGCGCGCGATCGCAACACGTTGACGCTGACCGCCCGACAACTTCACGCCACGCTCGCCAACGATCGTGTCGTACTGCTGCGGGAAGCCCTGAATGAATTCGTCGGCGTTGGCGATCTGCGCGACCGCACGTACTTGTTCGTCGGACGCACCAGGTCTGGTAAACGCGATGTTCTCCTTCACCGTACCGTCAAACAGGAAGTTGTCCTGCATCACGACACCCAGATGACGGCGATACTCCTGCAGCTTGAGCTCCGACAGCGGCTTCCCGTCAATGAGAATGCGCCCCTGCTGCGGCTGCGCAAACGCCATGATCAGCGAAATCATCGTGCTCTTGCCCGAACCGCTCGATCCCACCAGCGCCGTGGTCGTGCCCGCCGGCGCTGAGAAGCTCACACCGCGCAAGACCGGTGTGTCCTTCTCGTACTCGAACACAACATTCTCGAACGACACGTTGCCGTCGACTGCTGTCACCGCAACGCGCGACGCGTCTTCTTGCTCCTCCGTCACCATATCGCGCAGTTCGCGAATACGATCCAGTCCGGCAAACGCTTCCGTGAGCTGCGTGCCAATGCTTGCGATCTGCACCAGCGGTAACGTCACCACGCCGATGAACAACAGATACGTCGTCAGATCGCCAACCGTCATGCGACCCGCAATCAGATCGCGACCACCGATGATGATGATCAACACACTTACCATGCCGATGACCGCAACCGAGAGCGTCCCGGTCGCCGACGTGCCCGTGATCGTCTTCGCGACATTTTCAAACAGCCGCTGCACGCCACTCTTGAACACCTGACGCTCGCGTTCTTCGGCCGTGTACACCTTGATCAGGCGAATCCCGCCGATCGTTTCGGTCAGACGTCCCGTCACTTCGGCCGTGATAATGCTTCGCTCGCGAAAGATCGGGCGCAGCCGCCTGAATGCGATCGACATCCCGACGCCAAAGATCGCGAGAAACAGCACAGTCGCGCTCGTGAGACGCCAATTGAGAAAGAGCAGCACCACCAGCGCGCCGATCGCGCTCACAAAACCGCCAACGAGCTGAATGAGCCCCGTGCCGACGAGATTGCGAATACCTTCCGGATCGTTCATGACGCGCGAGACGAGTACACCGCTCTTGGTGCTGTCAAAGAACCGCACCGGCAGCCGAATCAGATGAGCCTGCACATCTTCACGCAGCTTGGCGATCGCTTGCTGCGCCGCAACGCTGACGATCTGTGACAGTGCAAACGAGGTGATCGCATTGATCAGCGTCGCGCCAAACCCCACCAGTGCAATCGGCCAGAGCAGTTCGTAGCGATGCTTCGCCATGACTTCGTCAAACAGATACTTCGGCGTCAGCGGCAGCACGAAACTCGCCGCTCGGCTCACCAGCATCAGCGCCATGCCGATGCCGACCGATTTGCGATGTTCCCAGAGGAGCGCTCGAGCTTCGGCCCAGGCGCGCTTTGTGTCGTATTTGGGCTTCTTTGGGGGCGTAGTGGCCATTCCCAAACTTACTCTACCGTCCCAAAGCCGTGTCGGCCGTAGCCGAGTTTTGTGGCCGGACGGTGCGCGCGCTCTGGCGGATATACGCTACAAGCGTTTCGAGGGCGAAGCGCGTATCTTACCCATGCTGGTCCCGTCCGCTCCGCGCCGTCCCATTGGCGCGGATACTTCATGCTCGAACTCCCACGGGAATGCACATCCCCGATGCAGATCTGCTCGCCAAGGTCGAAGTGCTCGCCGACCTCGAGCCTGATGTCAACGAACTTATGGAAGCGCACGAAGCCAAGCGCATCCTGTGGTTCCCCAGCGAAATTCTCGCGGCAGCGCCGGACACAGATCCCGATGAGCATATCCGCCAACTGCGCGAACGCGCTCGCGGCATCAATCTCCCCGGACGTGTTGCCCTCGCGCTGAATCTGCTGACCGAAGAAGGGCTGCCGCACTTCCATCGCTTGCTCGCCGTGTATCTGGGTAACGAATCCTTCTGGTCGCGCTGGACCAATCTGTGGACCGCCGAAGAAGACCGGCACGGTGCGATTCTGCACGACTACATGCACGACAGCCGCATCCTCGACAATCCGGTGCTCGAGAAGATGCAGTTCGAATATCTCAAGGCCGGTTTTGCTCCGGCCTGGGATCGCGATCCGTACCGGGTGTTTGTGTACACGTCGCTGCAGGAGCGGGCCACGCAAGTGAGCCACGCCAACACCGGCAAACTCGCGAGCGAGAACGAGCCGCTTATCGGCGAAGTATTGTCCAACGTCGCCAAAGAAGAGGCGCGTCACTACGTCTTCTATCGCGCCATCTTCGAGAAGTGTCTGGCGCGCGATCCCAATCGCGCCCTCGAATCAGCGGCGCTCATCATGCCGTCCATCGACATGCCCGGCATCAGCATGCCGCATTTCCGTGAAATGGCCGACGTCATTCGCCGCGCCGGCATCTACGGACCGCGCGACTATCTCAAGATCGTCGAAGAACTGATCAAGTTCTGGGCGATCGAAAAGCTCGAAGGCTTGAACGAGATCGGTCGCAAGGCACAGGAAAAGATCTGCGCGATTCCTGCCCGGCTCGAGCGTGTCGCCGACATGATGGAGACGAGAAGTCGGGCCAAGACATTCTCGTTTGCCGTGACGTTTGCGAAGGAATTCGCGATGGATTGAGTGGTGTCGACCAGCCTGCGCAACAGCCTACGGGCGAGTGCTTACCCGCTGTTGCGCAGCCCCGCCGAAATCCCATTGATCGTCAAATGAATCCCGCGCTGGATCCGCTCATCGATTGCGCTCTCTCCATTCGCCTCACTCGCACGCATCCTCCGCAGCATCGCAATCTGCAGGTGATTGAGCGGATCCATATACGGAAAACGATTCGCGATCGAACGCTCCAGCAATCGGTTCTCCGCCAGAAAGCGCGTCTGCCCGGTGATCTGCATCAGCAACTCACGTGTGCGATGCCACTCGGCTTCGATGCGACCAAAAATCTCCTGACGCAGACGTGCATCGCTGACCAGTTCAGCGTAGCGTGACGCGATCGCGAGATCGGATTTCGCAAGCACCATGTCCATGTTCGACAACAAGCTGCGAAAGAACGGCCAGGTGCGCGCCATCGCCTGCAATGTTGCGAGACCATCGGGCACTTCAATAAGCCACTGCTCGACCGCGCTGCCAAACCCGTACCAGCCAGGCAGCATCAGGCGACACTGCGCCCACGCGAAGACCCACGGAATCGCACGCAGATCTTCGATCCGATCAGACGGTTTCCGCGCGGCAGGGCGACTGCCGATGTTGAGCGTCGCAATCGCGGCCAGTGGCGTCGACTCGCGAAAGTATTGCGTGAAGCCTGGCGTTTCGTACACCAGTGCGCGATACGCACCGAACGCCAACGTCGACAACCGAGCCACGATCGTCTGGAAATGCTCGGCGTGCTCCACCTCGCGTTCCTGATTCGTCATCGTTGCTTCAATCGTTGCCGCAACAAGAATCTCGAGATTCCGCTTGCCGACTTCCGGTGTTGCATACTTGGACGCAATCACTTCGCCCTGTTCGGTGATGCGAATCTGGCCGCTCACGGCACCAGCCGGTTGCGCCAGAATTGCATCGTAGCTCGGTCCGCCGCCACGACCCACCGAACCACCGCGACCGTGAAACAATCGCAGTCGCACTCCGTGCGCCTGAAACACGCGTGTCAGAGCAATCTCCGCCTGATACAGCTCCCAACCCGACGTCAGAAAGCCGCCGTCCTTGTTGCTGTCCGAGTATCCGAGCATCACTTCCTGCGTCTCGCACAACGACGTCACGAGTGCCCGATAGATCGGCAGCGAAAACGCGGCGTTCATCGTCTCGCCTGCACGACGCAAATCTTCAATCGTTTCGAAGAGCGGAATGATCTGCATCGCAACTGCTGGCGTGGCGCCGCCCGTCAGCAGCCCTGCTTCCTTGAGCAGCAGCGCGACTTCCAGCAAGTCCGACAGCCCGTCGCACTTGGAAATGATGCAGTGCGGCAACAGCGCATCGCCGTAGCGCTTCCGCAGATCGCGCGCCGCAAAGAAGATGTCGAGTTCACCACTCACCTCCGGCGAATAGCGCAGATACGGCGCGTACAGCGGTCGCGTGCCTTGCAGTTCGCGGCCGAGCATCGCAATCCGCCCGGTCTCACTCAGCTTCTCGTACTCGACGCAGACACCGGCCTGCGCAAGCAACTCGGCGACAACGCGCGCATTCACATCGGAGTTCTGTCTCAGATCCAGAGGCGCGAGATGAAATCCGAATACATCGATTGCGCGGATCAGTCGACGCAATCGTCCAGTCGCGAGACGCGCCACATGGTTCGCGCGCAGCGATTCCCGAATGACGACAAGATCCTGCGCGAGCACCGTCGCGCTCGCATACGGCTCTGCATCGCCCACCGCCGAGCGCACGGGCTGCGCCTGGTCGAGTGTGCGCGCCGTCGCCGCAAGACGCGCATAGATCCCGATCAACGCACGACGATACGGTTCATCCAGACGCTGCGGTGATGTATCAGGCGAGCGATCGGACAGCGCGAGCAACTCCGGCGTTACATCTAGCAACAGCTGCGAGAGCGGCAAATCCTCGCCGAGTGCGTGCACTTCTTCCAGATAGAAATCGAAGGCGGCTTTTGACTGCAGACGCACCGCTTCGATCAGCGTCTCCGCAGTGACAAACGGATTGCCATCGCGATCGCCACCGATCCAACTCCCGACGCGAAAAAAACTCGGCAATTTCCATTCGCGGTCGGGAAATCGCTCGTGCAGCAGATCTTCCGTCATGCTGTACAGGCGCGGCAACTCGCTGAAGAACGTGCTGCGATAGTAGTTGATGCCGTTCTTCACCTCGTCGATCACCCGCAGTCGTGTCGGGCGCACCATGCGTGTGTGCCAGAGTGTCAGCACAAGCGTCGTCAACTCGTCATCGATGCCCGCGCGTTCGTCCGGCGTCAACGTCTGTCGATCCGACTTGTCGAGCAGCTCCGCGATCTTTTGCAATGCGCGCTGTGTACTCTGTCGCTGCACTTCGGTCGGATGCGCCGTCAGGACGGGCGAAACGAGTGCGTGCCGAAAGAAATCGTCGAGCCGTTCTTCGACCGTCGTTGCATCGCTGTCCGCGCCCTGACGGATGATGGCGTCGAGCGCGTACGACAAACTGCCCGCGCGCGGTGGCGAATCCGCCATTTCATGCGCGCGACGACGGCGCATGTGGTGCGCATCTTCCGCGATGTTGGCCAACTGCAGGAAGTACGCAAACGCGCGTACAACAGACACCATCGTGTCACGTGGCAAATCATCGAGCAAGTGATGCAGCGCGTCGCGGTCTTCCGCCTTGCCCTCACGCGCGAATCGCACTGCCGTCTGTCGCACGGTCTCCACCAACTCAAATGTCGCGGCACCCTCCTGTTCGCGGAGCGTGTCGCCGAGTAGTCGGCCGAGCCGGCGGATGTCGTCGCGAAGCGGACGATCCTTGTCGAGCAATGCAGCGCGCGGAGAGTCGAGCATCTACATCGTCTTTTCAATGCGGCGGAGCGTGTGCAGCAGCTCGGTAAGGTCGCGCGAATCCGCGTCCGGGTGCCCCATCACATCCTTTTCGATATGATGCAGATATCGCCCGACCTGGATGTCCGATGCGCCGCGCGCCAGCAATGAGTAGAGCTCATGTGCATGGGCCACATATGTACTCGCCTCGTGTGACGCCATCGGGTCCCACTGCGCGACGAGCGCCTGCTGAATAACACGTTCGGCGTCAGCTCGGTCCATCGACATGGCTTTCTCCCGGGAAGACTGCTCGGCACCCCTCCTGCGTGCTCTGACTACCGCAACTCACAATACAGTAGCGCGTTGTCCCCACTTCCGAGGCTCAGTCGTGGGTTCAAAACAGCAACGGACAGTTGCTGTTTCCGTTACCGACGCAGCCCCTTGACGACGACATCGGGAAAGTCCCCAAAGATCCCGTCCACGCCAAGCCCTGCGAGTTCCCGCACCTCGGCCAACGGATCGCCGCCGTAGCGCTTGGGGAGGAACACCGGCTCTGAGCGCAGGGTCCACACATGCACCTTGAGTCCCGCTGCATGCGCGTTGCTCACAAGCCGGGTCGGCACTGCCGCACTGTCGCCGCCAACCACGAGGCGGGTGTTGGCACCGATCGCGTACGCATAGGTCGCAATTTCGCGCAGCCCGGCGGGCGTGAATAGGTCGTCGAACTTTCGCCGGTCGCCGCTGAGTTTGAAATCGTACGGCCGCTCGCCACCTGAGATCAGCTGCACCAATCGGACGGGCGTCTCGGCGTGCAGTGCCTTCAGGTTGCCGACCTCGAACGATTGGATGAACACTGGCGCATCGCGGCGATCGAGTCCGTGTGCCCGGAGCGCCGCCAGCAGTTTGGGTTCGAGCGGCAGTCCGATGCTGCGGAAGTAGGTCGGATGCTTCGTCTCCGGATACAGGCCCACCACCCGTCCTCGGTGACGACCGGCGCTGTCGGCGAGCGCCAGCACCTCGTCAAACGTCGGGATCGTGAACTGGCTGTCGTATTGATGCGACCGAAACGCCAGGCGCTCCTTGGCGCGCAGGGTTTTGATTTCCGCGAGTGTGAAGTCTTCCGTGAACCAGCCTCGCACCGTGTCGCCGTCAACCACCTTTTCGGCTTTCCGAGCGGGAAATTTCGAGGCCACGTCGGTGGTGCCGCCGATCTCATTCTCGTGGCGCACGATCAGGACACCGTCCTTCGTGCTCACGAGGTCCGGCTCGATGAAGTCGGCGCCCATGGAAATTGCGAGCGCGTATCCCGCCAGCGTGTGCTCGGGACGGTGGCCGCTCGCGCCGCGGTGGGCGATCACCAGCGGCCGCGGTTCGGCTGTGGCCGGAGCACCGCTCACGGTTCGAGGGGTCGGATGGGCACACGCTGAGAGCATCGAGACGATGAGCAGCGCAACGCTCCGGCAGGTCGGTGGTGTCGGACAGAGTGGCATAGTCATCGAAAGTAGCGCGCGCTTCAGCTGGCGGATCGCTGGCCGGCGGCGTGTGACCAAAGCGCGACGGAACTTTTCAATTCCATCCGTAGTGTAGCCATACAGGTTTTGCGTCCACCCGCTGCAGTCCGCGGGCTGCGTTCTCCGGCGCCCTGTCCGGCAGCACCGGCACCACGCGACCCTCTTACTCGAATGACCGTCTCAAACGCGCCCAATCTCCACTCCAGACTGTCCCAGGCATTGATCGGTCAGTATCTGATCGAGCGATCCCTCGGGCAGGGGGGGATGGGCACGGTCTTTCTGGCGCGCGACATCACGCTCGATCGACCGGTCGCGATCAAGGTCATCTCGCCCGACGTCGGCACCAGCCCTGAGCTGCGTGAGCGGTTTGCCCAAGAGGCGCGCACGGTCGCTCGGCTTCGTCACCCGAACATCGTCGCCGTGTACACCGCTGGCGAAGCGGGCGGGCTGCTTTACTTCGTCATGGAGTACGTGCCGGGGGAGAGTCTCCGCGAGCGGATGACCCGTCAACAGGTGCTCGCGGTCGACGACGCGCTCCCTGTGCTTCGCGATCTTGCCCTCGCCCTCGACTACGCGCACACGAACGGCATCGTGCATCGCGACGTGAAGCCCGAGAACGTACTGCTCGACGGCGAATCCGGGCGCGCGATGCTGACCGATTTCGGCGTCGCGCGCGCTTTGGCCGACCCAGGCAACCTCACCGGCGGCGGCTTCATTTTGGGGTCTCCCCGCTACATGAGCCCCGAGCAGGCGTCCGGCGACGACCATCTCGACGGGCGCAGCGACCTTTATTCGTTGGGCTTGATTGCCTACGAACTATTCACTGGCACGCCCGCGGTAGACGCACCAACCGCCGCATCGGTACTTGCCAAACAGATCACGGAGCGGCAAGAACCCCTGTGCAGGAAGGCGTCGGCGGTCCCCTCGGACGTTGGGGCCGCGGTTGATCGTCTATTGCAAAAGGCCCCAGCCGAACGATTCCAGCGCGGGGCCCAGTTTGCGGCGGCGCTGGACGGTCAGATTTTCGACGACACTACCCCCACCCACCAGATCGGACGCGTCATCTCAGGTCGCCGTCACGCCGCGAGCGTCAGAATGAAACGCTGGCAGAAGGTCGGTGTGGGTGTAATTGCGGCCGGGTCGCTCGCGCTGTTCGCGTGGAAACAGAGTCGTGCGTCGGCGGTGAACGACCATGCGTGGTTTGTCGCACCGTTCGAGGTGCAGGGACCCGACCGGTCGCTCGATTGGCTACGCGAGGGGAGCCTGAACATGCTCACTCTATCGTTGGCACAGTGGAACGACCTGCGCGTGATCGAATACGAGCGCACCCTCGACCTGCTCCGCAGCGCCAAACTCGAGACCCAACCCCGTGTCGGACTGGAAGACGCCCGTCGGCTTGCGCGACGCGCCGGTGCCGGCCGCGTGGTCATGGGGCAGGTCACCAGGGCCGGCGATTCGCTGATCGTCACTGCCAGTCTCTACGACGTCGGGTCGGGACAGACCACCGACAAAGCGCGCGCCGCCGCCGTGAAAGGGAGCGACCCGCGTCCGGTGTTTGAGTCGATTGCCAGCGAACTGTTGGATCTCGTCGGTGCCCCGCGAATGACTTTTGAGCTGGCCAAACAGACCACGACCTCTGTAACCGCATACCGACACTACCTCGAAGGGTTGAAGTATCTGAACGCATGGCGCCTGCGGTCCGCCGACACCGCATTTACGGCCGCCATCGCAGCCGACTCGACATTCGCGCTCGCTTACTACAAGCTGTCTCTCTCGCTTGGCTGGGAGGCGAACAGCGACACCATGCGCGTGGTTGCGGCGGAAAAGGCGGTTCGGTTCGCTGACAGACTACCGACACGCAAGCAGGAAATCGTGCGCGGGCACAATGAGCTGACCCACGCCTTTGCCGCCATGGAGAAGGGAGATACCGCTTCGACACAGAGCAGTTTCATGGCGTCGCGGAACCGGCTGGCGCGACTGGTCGCTTCGGATTCCTCAGATGCAGAGGCTTGGTATGCGCTCGCGGACGCCGACTACCATCTGGTCAACAACACTCCGTACGGCTGGTCGGCTGACAGTACGGCCAAGTATCTGACGGAATCGTTGCGCGGTTTTCAGCGGACCATTCGCATCGATAGCACCTTCCATCTCGCATACCAGCACCTGGTCGAGATGTATGGCCAAGCGGCGAACACCTCATCGCTCCTCCTGTTGGTTGGCGACACCGTCAAACCGGGTGGGTCAGCAGCGAACGAACGACGCGTCGGCACGATCGAGCAGGTCGAGAAGCTCCGCGAGCGGGCCCAGCGGCGCGCCCGCGAAGCGGCTGCAGGTTGGGCGATCGCCGATCCTGACGCGGTCAACGCGCGGATCGCCCTCGCCAATACGTACGAGCAGATGTCGCAGCCGGACAGTGCGATTGCGGTACTTCGTGACGCACTTAAGCGGCGGAGTACCGCCGATCCGTCATTCGAGTGGCGGATTCCGTTCATCAAAGCCAAGGCCGGGATGCCATCGGCCGGCCCCGAAGTGCGCGCGGTCATGAACCGATTCCCAGCCGACTCGCTCAAGAAGCTCCCGGCCAATGACCGTCTGAAAGGCCTTTTCGGCGCGATGACTGCCGCCGGTCAAACCGGCATGCCGTCGCTGCTCGATTCGGCATCAGCAATGCTCCGTCGCACCGACCCCGTCATGCCTTCATCGGGGAACACGCGCAGCGACTTTGTCTCGGGGTGGCTGCTGGCGGGCATGCGCGTCGGAATGGGGATGCCGCTGACTCCCGCGGCGCGGGCGACGCTGCTGGACGGTGTGCGTTCGATCGATCGAGGACGCGCCGGAGGGCGACGCGATGCGTCCGTGCCGTACATGGTCTACCTCGAGACCCGCGAACCGGCGTTTGCCGACGTCGCTCGCAATTGGAGCTCGCCGTCATCCAATGGCTACCCGGAGCTGCAAGCACTGGTCGCCCTCCGCCGCGGCGACACCTCCGCCGCCGAAAAGTTCGCCCAATCATTCCCCACCGCCGATTCGCTCAAGCGCGCCGCACTTGGGATGACGGGCATGCGCACAATCGCGCGCGCGTCGGTGCTCGCTGAACTGGGGGACCTGCGCCGTGCGACCCAGTTGTACGAGAGCATCGACCCCAAGCGGTTTGGCCAGACCGGAATTCCCGAGACCAGTTGGCCGATGTACGTGCGCAGCTACCTCGCGCGCGGCCACCTTTTCGAGCAGCTTGGTGAGCGGGAGCGCGCCGTCGCCGCCTACGAGCGATTTCTCACGCTCTGGAAGGACGCGGAAGCGCCTCTGCAGCCGCAGCTTCGCGAAGCCCGCGAGGCGCTGGCGCGGCTCCATGATGCAGCCGGCATCGCCGTGAAGGCCACCGTTCGATAGGGAGTGTTCGAGTGCCCGTCGCACCAGACGCGCTGCTTGCCGCCATACGCAGTCGCGATAGCGACGCCGTCGCGCGGCTGATCGCCAACGATCCTGCTGCCTCGTCGTTGACCGGGCCAAGCGGTGAATCGCTGGTGCTGCACGCCTGCTATGTCGGCGCGAGCGCGATTGCACCGGCATTGCTCGCGCAGCGCGCACTCGACGCCGCGGAGGCCGCCGCACTGGGCGACGTTGCGGCGCTCGACACCGCGCTCACCTACGACGCCGATTCCATTTCGCGCCGCACCGCCGATGGTTGGACGCCGCTCCATCTGGCCTGCTTCTTCGGGAAAGAAGGCGCGGCGGCGCTGTTGATCGACTCAGGTGCGCCACTCGACGCGCTCTCAACAAACGCCACACGCAACACACCGCTGCACGCTGCACTCGCCGGCGCGTGCGTGCACGCTCTCGTGAAACGACTCGTGCTCGCCGGCGCCGATGTCGCCGCACTCGGCGAAGCTGGCATCACCCCGCTGCACATCGCTGCGTCGCGCGGCGATGGGGCGCTGTGTGACCTGTTGATTGCGCGCGGCGCGAAACCGCACGCGGCGATGACCGATGGCACCACACCGGCACAGTTGGCGACTGCACGCGGGCATACAGAACTCGCCGGGAAGCTGATCGCGATCGTGTAGTAGTGCGAAAGCGGATGCCGCCAAAGGCAACTGCAGTAAACGGAGAACGGCACGAGTCAAAAAACGAGAACTGCAAGAGAACAGCAGAAAATGAAATGGTGTTTGCTTTTCTCCTGCGGTTCTCCGCTTGTTCTCGTGCCGTTCTCCGTTTAGTGCAGTTCAGCCAACTTGCATCACGCCGGCACCAGCGACGGCGCGACCACCACGGCGACTGTTTCGTCTTCGAGCTTGGGCGCGAGCATCTTGTACAACACCGGCGTTACGAGCCGTGCGATCAGCGTGCTCGAGACCAGTCCTCCGATGATGACCCAGGCCAGCGGCGAGTAGAGCCCTGATCCCTGCAGGGCGAGCGGTAGCAACCCGCCGATAGCAGTCAACGTCGTCAACACAATCGGCAGGAAGCGAATCTCGCCTGCCTTTTGAATCGCGTCGTCGAGATTCATCCCCTCGCGTCGTAATTGATCGGTGAAGTCGACGAGCAGAATGCTCGTTTTGATCTCAATGCCGACCAGCGCCACGAAGCCGATCATCGCCGTGAACGAGAGTGTATAGCCGCTGGCCAGCAGTGCCACGACTCCGCCGACGAGTCCGAGAGGAATGACCGAGGCTACGACGAGTGTGGTGCGAAAGTCGCGGAACTCGAGCACGAGAATGGCGAGGATAGCGAACACCGCAACGATGATCGCACCGCCAACGCCGCCAAAGCTTTCCTGACGACTCTCGATTTCACCGGCCGGACGCAACACGTAGCCCGGTGGAAGCGACAGCGAGTCAAGTCGCGTCAACACTTCCTTGGTGACCGCGTCGGTGTTGTAGCCACTCTTCACAAAGCTCGTGACCGTCACTGCACGTTCGCGGGCGTAGTGGTCGATGAGCGTTGGCGTTGCGGTAAACGCCGTTGTCGCAATCTGAGACAGCGGCACCATCGCGCCCGACACACTACTCACCTTGATGCGATCGAGTGCTTCCGGGGCCGGGCGACCATGATGCTCCATGCGCACCATGAGCGGATACTCGTCGCCGTTGTCCGCGCGAATCTTTCCGGCTTCGAGCCCGGCGATTCCCAGCCGCAAGGTGCGCTCGACCTCGGCAGAGGGAACGCCGAGCAGTCCAGCTTTCTGACGATCGACGTGCAACCGCAAGTCAGAGCGACGCAGACGCACAGGATTGTTCACATACTCCGTCCCCTCAGTGCTCGACAACACCTTCTCGAACTGCGCTGCGAGTTGTGCGAGTGTATCGAGGTTGGTGCCTTCGATACGCATCGCGATCGGTGCGTCGATGGGCGGACCGTTGACAAACTCCTTGATCTCAATCCGCGCGCCTGGATATGTCGCCAGTTTGCGACGTAGCGAGTCGAGCATGATTGGGGTGCGCCTGTTGTCATATGACTTGAGCAAGACAAACAGCTGCGCGCGATTCGGAGCTTCAGCGCGCTGAAAGACGTTGTAGTACACCGCCGGGTTGTCCTTCCCGACGTTCGAAAACACGGAACGTGTCTCGGGGTGCAGGCCGATCATCTGCTCCGCAAACTTTGCCGCACGATCTGTTTCAGCAAGCGACGTTCCCTCAGGCGTTTCAATGTCGACGTGATACTGGGGCGTGCCTGCTTTCGGGAAGAGCGAGAAGCCGACCGATGGAATCAGCGCGACCGCGACCATCACCATCAGTGCAGCGACGACGAGTGTTCGCTTGGGTGCCGCAAGCGCACGATGAAGCAACGGCGCGTACGTCGCATGAATTCCCCTATCGAGCGCACGGAGCACGCGATTGCCCTCCGCGTGCTCCGTCTTGGGAAGAATGCGACTCGCCAACCACGGAATGATCGTCAAGGACACCAGCAACGACGACAGCACAGCGTACACAACGGCAATAGGCAACGAACGGATATAGCGACCGGCCAATCCCGGCAGGAAGAGCAACGGAAGAAACGCAAAGATCAACGTCGCTGTTGCACCGAGCACAGCGACCGCAATCTGCTTGGTGGCTGCGATTGCAGCATCACGCCGCGACACACCACCACGCATGAATCGGGTGATGTTCTCAACGACCACAATCGAATCATCGACCAACAATCCCAACGCAATCACGAACCCGACGATCGACAGCTGATTGATACTGAATCCGGTCGCGTTCAACATCACGACGGCCAGTGCGAGCGATAGCGGAATTGAAATCATCACGACGAGCGATGCGCGCGTCCCCAGCGGCAGCAACGTGATCAACACCAACGCGATTGCAATCGCAAAATCTTCGCCGAGTCGCGCGAGACGTGTGTCGACATTCTTCGACTGATCGAAACCCCGGGCCAGCGTCACGCCACGCGGGAGTGTCTTCTCGAGCCGATCCAGCTCGGCCCACACACCAGTCTTCACACTCGACACATTGCGACCGGCCTGGACCGCGACCGTCACAAACATTGCGCGCTGTCCGTTGTAACGACCGATATGCACCGCGTCGCCATCGCCCCAGGCAACCGTCGCTACATCACCGACATGCACCGTTGATCCATTGGCACCAGTGATGACCGTGCGCTGCACTTCGTCGGCGGTGCGATAGCGTCCCGGCGTCGCGATGTTGTAGCGGCGCGTACCCACATCGACCGAACCACCGGGGATCTGCGTGTTGTCGCTGCCCAGTGCCTGTAACACTTGCCCGGGCGTGATACCGATCTCACCCATGCGACCAAGGTCGAGTGTGACCTGCATTTCGCGCGGCGGTGTTGCCCAACGTTTTGCCGTCTTCACGCCATTCACCCGCGCCAGGTCGTCCTCGAATCGTTTGGCGATGTCGTCGAGCTGTGCATACGGTGTCGCTGGTGAAACAAGCGCGACCTGAAAGACAGCGAGATCGGAATTCGAGCTGCGCTTCACTTCAAGACGTTGCATCGACGAAGGCAGCTCCGGACGCAACGCGTTGATCTCGCGCACCACCTGATCGTACTTGCGTTCGGCGTCGGACTCCGGCTTGAACTCGACCTTGATGACCGAGAGTCCGTCGGAACTGGTTGACGTCAGCTTCTTCACGTCATCGAGTTCATTCAACTTCTTCTCGATCGGCTCGGTGACGAGTTGCTCCATGTCTTCGGGAGACGCGCCGGGATACACGGCGACGGTCGTGAAGATTGGAACGGGAAAGTCAGGATCTTCGGCCCGCGGAATGTTCATCCAGCTCGAAACACCGAGCGCGGTGAACATCAGGAACAGCAACACGGTGAACTGCCAACGTTTCACCGCAAATTCTGCGAGTGAGCCGAGGATATTCATGGCTTGGGCTCCGCGAGCGAAACCGTCGTCGCCGAGGTCACGACACGAACGCGGGCGCCGGGCTGCACGTACGGCGCACCGCGAGTGACAACACGTGCGTCGTCCGGCAGACCGGTCACGGCCGCGCGATCACCAACCAGCTGTTCGATGCGCACGCGATGCGCCGTTGCGATCGGCTCGCGGTCATTGGACAGCGTGTACACCGTCGCCGAATCTGCGTCCGCTTCAAGCAGTGCATCGACCGGAATCATTGCTGCTCGCGTGTTGCCGCGCACTGCAATCGCGACGCGACCGACGAGCCCTGCGGGAAGTGTGCCCGCATCGGTGAGTGCGACTTCGACTGAGTACGTGCCGGTGCGCGCGTCGGCCGACTGGCCGAGTAGCGACACACGGCCACGGTACTCGCGATCACCAACGGCGGTGAAGTGAACCGTTGCGGCGTCGCCGACTTTGACCCGCAGCGCGTCGCGATCGGCGAGCCCGAAGCGAAGCACGCGACCGCGCGCGCCGCCGCCCAACACCATGACGGTTGTACCCGCAGCAATGTTGCTGCCAGCGGTGCCGGTCTTCAGAAGAATGACGCCGTCTTCGGGCGCGATGATGGATGCGTACTCGCGGTTGACGCGTGCCGACTGCGCGTCTGCGCGTGCTGCATCGAGTGCGGAGGTTGCATCCTGCAACTGCGTGAGGGTGGCGACGCTGTCGGCGGCGAGACGCCGGATACGTGCCTGATCGCGTTCCGTTTTTTCAACACCGATCTTTGCTTTGTCGAGCAGGGCGTCGATTTCACGCAGGTCGAGGGTGGCGAGCAGCTGTCCTTTGTGCACAGGCTGTCCTGCGTCGACCGTAACGCGCGCGATTACGCCACCGATTTTGAACGCAAGCGGTATCTCGTCACGCGGACCGAAAGTTCCAGTCGCAATGACAGGCTGTGCGATCGTGTCGCTGGTGATGTTGGACGCGGCGACAGCGACGAGCGGCGCGCGCTCTTCGACCACCGGTGATTTGCCGCACGCAACGATGAGCAACGGCAACAGGGGTAGAGTCCAGCGAATAGTGCGGGTCATGATCAAGGGCCTCGATGGCATCGGGTTCATTGCGGGAGTGTGCGAAGGGCGGCGGCGCGCTCGAGTTCGACAGTGCGAGCGGCAAGTGTGTAGCGGGTGATGACCTGACTGAGCGCGGCCGAGGTGAAGGCAGCGCGTGCGCTCAGAAAATCGATTGGAGTTGCGAGCCCTTCGGCGAAGCGACGTTCGACGAGTGAGAAGGCGCGGCGTGCTGATTCGTAGCGATCATTCGCGCTGACGAGCGCAGTGCGCGCTGTCTCCACACCATCGAATGCGTTCGCGACTTGTACGCGAACCCCGCGATCCGCTTCGCGACGACGATACGTCGCTTCGTCCTGCGCGAACGTGGCTTGCTCTCGGCGCGCCACATCTTGTCCACCATTGAACAGATTCCAGGAGAGGACGAAGTTGGCGAGCGCGACATCATTGTTTCTGTTGAAGCGGTACTTGTCGCCTTGCACTCCGTAGCTCGCAGACAGCGCGACAGTCGGTAGCAGTCCTGCGTTGGCGATGCGCCCCTGCGCGCGGGCGACGCGAATGCCTCCGTCGGCCTGCTGCAGTTCTTCGCGATGGGCAAGCGCGTGCGCGGTGAGTGCGTCGCGCGACGACGTGTCGGTGGCGAGCAGGGAACTATCGTCGGCAATTGATACGGCGGCGTCTACATCCTGATTGCGCAGCATGTTGAAGCTGCGCCGGGCCGCATCACGCAGGCGACGTGCATCGGCGATCTGTTGCTGCAGCTCACTGCGTTCGGCGCGGGCGCGGAGCACCACGTCTGGCGTAGCTTGCCCTGCGCTGACCAGGCGATCGCTGACTCGCAGATTCTCGTCGAGCACCGGAAGCATCGCGTCGAGTGTGGCGACGATGCGGTCGCTGCTGGCGTAGCCAAGCCATGCCTGCTGCACGTCGGCGGCGAGCTGCCGCATGGCGGCTTTGCGTGAAGCACCGACCAGGTCGCGATGCGCGCGTGCGGCTGCGGCAGCGCCGAAGAGCGCGTCGTTGAACAGCGGCTGCACCAACTCGAGCTTCGTTTCTTGACGGAGCGGAAGCGTCGCGTTGATGTTGGTCGGGAAGCGCGGTTGGCCGATGAGCTGATTGAGCGCGTCGTAGGCCGGGTTGATGAAATCGCCGATGTTGATGACGCCACTGTACCCGGAGTAGCGAGCGTTCACGCCGACCGAGGGAAGGAATCGTCCATTGGCCTCCCGCACAGTTGCATCAGCTCGACGCGCGGCGGCCGTCTGTTGTGCGATCGCGAGGTTCGCCGTCAGTGCCTCATTGACGTATCCGTCAAGCAGCGCGCGCGCATTCGTCGCAGTCGGTTGCGCGTCGGCACGGAGTGCCGCGATTACAAGCAGCGGCGTGGCGAGGAGCAGCATTCCCGCGCGTCTAATTAACGGCGGTCTGGGTGTAAACATCAGTAGAGTATGTAACATTGTTAGGTTAACTGGCCAAAGAGAGGGCGCAGAAGCGCCCGCGGAGACTACCTGAATTGTTGTCGCTGACTTGCTGCGGCGGAACGTTGTTTCGTATGGACTGCGTCTACTGGGCCGGCTCGCGCATCGCGCCACGAATCAATACGTCGATCAGACTACGGACGGTTTCAAGTGGCGGGTGCCACTGGATGTACGGGTCATCGCAGTGGGTGAGCCAGAGCGAAACGACGCCATGGGTGCCGGCCCACATCATCTGTGCAAGCTCGTGGGGGTTCGACAGCTCCGGTCGGAAGCGTCCGGTCTCAATCCCTTCGTTGACCGTCGCAAAGAGGAATTCGTACGCGTCTTCGTCCGGCTTGTGGGTTGGACGCCCGGATTCATCGACTGGCCCGTGACGCTGTGATGTCATGAACATGAATCGATACTGGCTGGGATTCGCCATCGCGAACTCAGCATAAGCCAGGCCGAGGCGCTTCAGGCGTTCGACCGGATCTTCGATGCGACCGATGCGATACATGGCATGGCCGAGTGCGGTGAAGTCGGCGACGCACAGCTCTTCGATGAGGGCGTCTTTGTCGCGGAAGTGGTGATAGATGGCGGTTGCCGTGTAGCCGATCTTGGCCGCTATCGCCCGCATGGTCGTGGCCTCGATGCCATCGGTCACGAACAGCTCGCGAGCCGCGTCCAGGATAGCCTGGCGCGTTTCGGCCTTGAGGCGCTCGCGTCGAGCGAGCGAAGCGGATCGTACAGCGGTTGAGGTCACGATGGCAATATTGTTCGGCCACCTAACGCTGTCAAGTGAGTTTGCAGGGAAGGCGCAGGGTGGCAGAGGGTCGCATTACGGAAAGTCGCCAGTGGTGAGTGTGAATTTGGAGTTTCCGGTGACAGCGTGGGTGAGTTCGGGGTATGCGTGGATATGCCCACTGCACTCCGACCGACGCCTAAGCGAGGCGCAAAACGCCAGTTGGGGCGCGGGCTCGTTGTCGTCGGCGCACTCGTCGGCGGTGCCGCACTCGCGATCGCATGCACCGAACGTGCGGTCGAGCCGACGACAGCGAGTCGGCTCGCGTTGGGGACTTGGGGTGGTGAGAATGCGGCGTTCATTGCGACGGACACGGTTACACACATACACGTCGGATGCACGTTCGGGGACATTGCGGCAAACGTCGCGCTCGACAAAGACGGCCGCTTCAGCGTGAGCGGCAGCTACGTACTGCGCGCGTATCCCATCTACCTCGGGCCCAGACTACCGGCGCAGTTCAGTGGGCAGGTGCGTGGGAAGACGCTGAGCTTTTCCGTAGCAGTGAACGATACGGTCAACAAGACACTCGTCTCACTTGGACCTGTATCGGTCGTGCTCGATAAGCAACCGAACATGGGACCGTGCCCGGTGTGTGCGGTGCCAAAACGGATGCCGTAGCCCGTCGTCACTCAGTCCGAATCGATATCGCCGGGTCCACCGACGCCGCTCTCTTGGCAGGTACAAACGTCGCCAACGCTGCCACGACGATCAGCACTGCCGGCACCGCGATGAACGTCGCCGGATTGATCGCGTCTGCGCCGTAGAGAATGCTCCGAAGCAGGCGCGACGCGCCGATGGCGCCGACGAGTCCGATCGCCGTGCCGATGAACACCAGCGTGAGCCCTTGTCGCATGATCAACGAAACCACGTTTGCGGCAGATGCACCGATCGCCATACGGATGCCGATTTCGCGTGTGCGTTGTGAGACCGAGTACGCCATCACGCCGTACATCCCCACCGACGCGAGCAAGAGTCCGAGCACACCAAACACGCCCAGTGCCGTGCCGGCAATTCGCGCAGGCAAGAGCGTGAAACCCAGATGCTTCTCCATCGTGCGGATGTTGCTCACCGGCAGGTTCGGATCGAGCTCCGTCATCATACGACGCAGTGTCGGAACAAATGCACTCGGCTTGCCCTTGGTTCGGATCGCGATCGACATCGACGACGACCACTGTTGCGCCTGCGTGAAGTACATGAACGCGGTCGGGTCTTCGCCAAGCCGTTTGTATTTGCCGGTTGTTGCAACACCGATAACGGTGAAATCGCGCTCCGCTGCATGCACGATGTGGCCAACGGCCGATTGATTGGGCCAGAAGCGTTGTGCGAACCGTTCGTTGACGATGATCACCGGCACTGACGCGCTGTCGTCCTGCTCCGTGAACTCACGTCCACTGCGGAGTGTGATCCCCATCGTGTTGAAATAGTTTGGTGAGGCGGACGCATAGAAAATCGACATCCCCTCGTCCTTCTGCGGTGCGTAACCGGGAATCGTCACCCCGCGATCACTGCTGCTCAGACCGAGTGGCATGTCGGAGATCATGCCGACTTCTTCCACCATGGGATTTGCCCGCAGCCGTTCGAGCGTTTGCCGGTAGAAATCTCTTGAGCGCGAGCGCGCATATCCCTGCAGCCCCGGATCCAGATCGGCGAGGAGAATGCGCTCGGCAGCGAAGCCTTTGTCGATTGATGTGGCGCTTCGAAGATTGACGAGAAAGAGCGCCGCACACACCAGCAGCACCATTGACAGCGCCATTTGCGCGACGACCAATCCCTTGGTTGTACGCGAGCGCGATTCACCGGCGGGCGCCTCGCCTTTCAATGCCGGAATGAGCGATGGGCGTGTAGCCTGCAGCGCGGGCACGACACCAAACAGAATGCCGGTGAGTGTGGTGATACCGAGTGAAAAACTCAGCACCAACGGACTCAGTCGAAGATCGGGGCTGAGTTCGACGTTCATCGGCAACCCGATGCGGTTCGCGATGCTGATGGCCCACCACGCGACTAGCAAGCCGACAGCACCCGACGCGAGCGAGAAGAACAGACTCTCGACCAGCAATTGACGAATCAGCGCGCTGCGACGTGCGCCGAGTGCGAGTCGAATGGCCATCTCGCGCGCACGATCCCGTGCCCGCGCAAGAAACAGATTCGCAACGTTCACGCAGGCGATGATGAGGAGAATCGCGACGACCACCATCACCACTGCAGACAATCCAACCTGTGCCCCGCGCAATGTCGGATGAATACCCGCATCCACCTGACGCACGAGATGGATGCCGCGGTTTTTGTACTCGTCGGGAAACTCGGCGAGCAGTTCACGCGAGACCGCGTCGAGCCGTGCGCGCGCCTGTGCGACGGACGCGCCGGGCGCCAAGCGTGCGATGACATCGTTGTAGTTGTTGTCGCGACTTTCGAAATCCTTGACGTTGCCGGGCTTGATCTGGCCCACCTGCGTAAGCGGCACCCACATCACCGGCTGGATAATGGGCAACGTTCCGCGAAAATCCGGCGGTGCGATTCCGACAATCGTCATCGCTTGTCCATTCACGGGAATGGTGCGACCGACGACGTTCGGGTCTGATGCAAAGAGATTCTTCCACGCACCGTGGCTCAACACGACTACCGGATGCGCGCCTTGCCCTACGTCTTCGTCGGCGGTGAACAGGCGTCCGCGAAATGGACTGACGCCGAGCACGTTGAAGTAGTTGGCCGACACCATGATCGCAGTGACAATCTGCGGCGGTCCGTCTGCCGTGATGCTGACGAACTGAAACGACGATGCAGCGACGCCGGAAAAGACGCCTTTCGTGCGATTGCGCAGATCGAAGTAGTGGGGAATCGAGCTACTGCCGAATTTTTCGTTGCCGGGCGATGTGCGATACAACTGCATCAGTTCATCGCTCGCGCGTACACCGGGCAACGGTCGGAGCAGCAGCGCGTCGACCGCGGAAAAGACTGCGGTGTTGAGTCCGATCCCGATCGCCAGCGTCAGAACCACGATGGTGGTGAAGAGCGGGCTCTTGATGAACATCCGCGCGGCGAACTTGAAGTCGCGACCGAGCGCGGAGAGCGACAAGAGCGAACCGACCGATGAAGCAGTCATGGCGGGCGGGGTGCAGGGAGCGGTGCGCGGCGGGGCGTTGCCGGACGTACGGGCGACGTTCGCCTCAGGTTGCACCGCACGCGAGTGGCCAGCCTCTCATGAACTCTACCGCCTACGCGATCACTCCGAGCCGTCAGTCGTCTCGTGACATTTGCTTGACCAATAGGACCTGGGACAGCACGTTCGTCGGACCCTGCCTTCGATCCGAGGGCGGCGTGCCGAATTCCCATCCACGCGAGAGCCCCTGATGACCGACCTGTCCGCCCTCTGGATGCCGTTGGTGTTGTCCGCCGTCGTCGTGTTCTTCACCAGTTCGCTGATTCATATGGCGAGCGGATTTCACAAGAACGACTATCTGGCACCGCCCAATCAGGAGGGCGTCGGGGATGCGCTGCGACAGTTCAACATCCCGCCGGGCGATTACATGATTCCAAAACCGGGGGACATGAAGGAGATGGGCTCCCCCGAGTTCAAGGCGAAAGCGGAGCGCGGTCCGAAAGTCGTGTTCACCGTGATGCCAAACGGGATGACGTCGATGGGGCCGCTTCTGGCGCAGTGGTTCGTCTATTCGCTCGCCGTCTCAGCGTTTTCCGCCTACATCGCCAGTCGCGCGCTCGGGCCGCAGGCGGACTATCTGAGCGTCTTTCGCTTTGTCGGCGCCGCGGCGTTCCTCGGCTACGCCGGCGCGCTGTGGCAGGCCTACATCTGGTTTGGTAAAGGGCTTGCGCTGACCGTCCGGGCGACGATCGATGGGCTGATCTACGCGCTCCTCACCGCCGGCTGCTTCGGCTGGCTCTGGCCGCGGTAGGTGACGGGCTGGGGATCGGTTTGAGTTTTCTGACCTCGGACCAACTGCCAGTTGCGAGTGGTGAGTTTGAGTGTCGGGTTTGGAGTGCCTGCGCTCGCGACTCAGAGCTCGAATTCACCAATACTGCCGAGTATTCAACTGGAGACTCGACACTCGAACTCACCACTGCCGACTTGTACTTGAACTCCGGGCTGCCCTTAGTACGCCACTGCAATCATGAAGCCGTCCGATGCCGCGCGCTGCAGCCTCTCACGAGGCAGGCCCAGCGTGACGCTCGAACCGAGCTGGAGTTGTGTGTGCAACGTCACGGCTGCACGGGCCGTCCGGCGCCTACTGCGTTTCGCGGGGCGGTGTCGATCTACTAGCATTCACGTGCATGATGAACCGGGAGTCTTTCCAGCGTATGTGGCGCCGACCCAACCGGCAACAGCTGTTGCTGGTTGCGCTGTGCGTTGGCGCGACTGGTGGCGTGAGTGCGCTCAGCGCACAGCCGCCTCCGGTTCGCCCGCGCGCCACGCAGAGCAAGGCTCCGGTGCGTCCGCGTCAGGTAACGGAAGATCCGTTTCTTCCGAGTCCGTCGCAGCTTGGCGGCGCGTGGTCGCTTCCCGATGCGAGTGTGCTGATCGAACGCGTGTTGACGCGGATCGTCTCGCAGGACAAGCCGGGCGCCGTGCCAATGAATGCCTACGTGCGTCGCTTCGTCGGGCGCGCTGAAACGATCGACGCGGTGCGTCGCTTTGCCGGTCGCTCGATTGACCTTTCGCCGACTGCGTTTTCGGCGGTGAGCGATTGGGCCGATGCTCGCGCGCTCGATCTGCCGTCGTGCACAGGTGTCGACTGTCCGCCGCCGCAGAATTCCGTCTGGCTTGCCGTGTCGCGCATCGAGCGGGGCGACTTGCCGCACGAAGTGAATGTCTGGTACACGACGAGCTTTGCGGCCTACAGCGAAGCTGGTGTTCAGCAGCAGCGGTACTCGTTTTGCGAGCGGTGGCTGCGCGTCAGTGGCGCGTGGCGCTACGACGGATTCATTCGTGTGACGAGCGGCGTGATTCCCGGCTGAGTTGGTTCGCCCAGTTCGTCACGCGCCTGAGTAGTCTGCATCGACGCCTGTTTGCGTCCCAACCAGATCGAGACGCCGAGCCACAGTGCGGACATCGGTGCGGCGATGAGCGAAATCGTGGAGAGTCCAAGTCCGACCGACGCCATCGCCGCGTAGCTCCATGCACCGATCTGATCGCCACTGCGATACATGAAGGTGTCGATGAAATTCTTGGCTTTGTATTTGTCTTCAGGCGAAACGACGGTGAACAACACTTCTCGGCCCGGGCTGGAGAAGGCGTAGTTGCCCGCTCGTCGCAGCACGTTGAAGACGACGAATAGTCCAACGGTTGGCATGACGCCGAGTGCGGTGAAGCCGATGACGCTCATCACCGGAAGAATTGCGAGCGTGACGGCGACGCCCAGCCACTTGATGATGCGACCGGTGAGAAAGAGCTGCGCGAGCACGGTGAGCGTTTGCACCGTGAAGTCGATCTGCGCGAGAAACGCCGTCCGTGATCCGCGATCGGCAAAGCGCGCCTTCACAATCTCGGCTTGCTGGAAGTAAAGGACCGTCGTACCGATCGTGAAGAGCATCATGAAGAGGCAGATCGCGAGCAGATAGGGCGACTTCACAACGTGTGTGATGAAGGCGAGGTTGGTACCGCCAATCGGACGGTTGGCGTCTTCCCGCGCGCGCGTGTCGGCGCGAAAGCTGGCCGGAAAGCGACGCGTGCACTGCACTGCGATCTCGAGCATCGCGACCGAGATGAGCATGAGGAACGCGGTGCCTACATGTTTGGCGAGTGCCGCCGTGATCGCGGAGCCGGCCATCGCGCCGATAGTGCCGCCGACGCTGATAAAACCGTAGAGACGTTTGCTCTGTTCACTGCGGAAGGTGTCGGACATGAAGCTCCAGAACACCGACACCACAAAGAGATTGAAGACACTCGTCCAGACAAAGAAGATCGACGTGATGATCTTTTCGTCGGCGGCGGGAAACCACGTGAGTGCAGCCGCGAACGCGATCAGACAGCTGGCAAATACGCGATAGACGATCGGGATGAAGCGGCGCACCGGTACTTTGGCGACGAGTCCCGAAAAAATCGGTTGCAATACAAGTGTCGAGATCAGTGTGCCGCTGAACAACCACGGCAGATTCGTCACCCCCACCTGCACACCGAGCGCGTCGCGTATTGAGCGGAGGATGAAATAGCCGGCGAGCAGAAAGAAGAAGTACATGAACGCCAGGAGTGTGGCGCGCATTTCGTTCGGTTCGATCGTGACTAATCGGCCGAGCAATTCCGAGATCCCACGCGGACGAGAGTCCGGCGTGATCGTCGTCGACATCAGTGGTGTCCTTGTCGGCTGTGCCACAGTGCCAGCACGTCACGCTCGCGTTCAGGCGTCATTCCTGCGCGCAACTTTTCCTGTTCTACGGCAGGGCGAGCGTGGTACCACGTCATCGCGGCACGGACGGTGTCTTCGAGTGTGCGAAACGTGAGCCCCGCTGTCTTCGCCTTCTCGATCACGCTCGTGCAGAATGCAACCGTACTCGCGCCCATGTACGACCACACCGGCAGGTCACCCCACGAGCGTAACTTCTGCTCCGTGAGAAACGGCTGCGGTACCCATGTGAAGTGCGCATCGTTGCTGTAGCAGGCTTTGATGCCATACAGCAGTTCGCCGATGCCACACACGGTACGCGGACCAACGGCGTTGAAGATGCCACCGGTGTTACTCTCCGCGAGACGCACCATCCATTCGGTGAGATCACGCACGTCGATCCACTGCGCTGGGTCGTCGAGTTTGCCCGGCGCGAGAATCTCGCCACCGCGTTCGATGCGCACAGGCCAATATGTGAAACGATCGGTGAGATCGCCCGGACCGACAATCAATCCCGGTCGAACGACTGTGCCGCCAGCGCCGAAGTGCTCTATCACAATCTGTTCGCCGCGCACTTTCTTTTGACCGTACGTCGCTTTCGCAGCATCGGGGCCATCGATGGGTGCGAGATCCTGAATGGGAAATGTTTCGTCAGGATACGATGTCGTGAAATCCTTGTACGCAGCGGTGCTCGAGACGAAGACGTACTGCTTCACATTGCCCTTGAGCACCGCCGCTGCGTCGACAATCCATTTCGGCATCGACGGATTGAGATCGTATACGACGTCCCACGTGCGACCTTTCAGAGCATCGTGTCCACCGGGCACACTCCGATCGCCGACCAACTTCTCGACGTTCGGAAAAAGTCCCGGCTTGGTCTGCCCACGATTGAAGAGCGTGACCGTGTGCTTGCGCGCGAGCGCATGCTCCACAAGATGCGGGCCGATGTATCCAGTGCCGCCGAGTACGAGAATGCGCAGTGCCATCAGCGTCCGATCTTGGCGTGCCAGGCGGCGAGCGCGTCGCGCTCCTTTTCGGGAGGCAGTCCGGCTTTCAGTGTCGCCTGACGCTCTGGTGTTTGCGCGTGATAGTACACGAGCGTATCGCGCGCCGTGTCGGCCAGCGGACGGAAGGTGAGGCCGGCATTGATCGCTTTGCTCACATCCATGCGCGCCCAGCCGGCGCTATCGCCGCGTGGTGGCATCCATACCGGCAACTCGGAGTACGGGCGCAGTTTGCGTTCGAGCAGAAAATCAGCGTCGACCCACGTGAATGTCGCGCTGCTCGAGGTGACGGCTTTGCAGCCATATAGCATCTGCGACACCGTGAGCCCGTAGCGCGGACCGACGGCGTTGTACGTACCGCTTGCCCCCGCTTCAACGAGACGGATCATCCATTCGGTGAGATCGCGCGCATCGATGAACGCAACCGGATCGTCTGGCGTGCCGGGAGCGAGCACTTCACCGCCCTGTTCGATGCGCACAGGCCAGTACGAAAATCGGTCGGTCAGATCGCCAGGACCGACGATTAGTCCCGGTCGCACGATGATGGCTTTGTCGCCGAACGCATCGCGCGCTTCCATCTCGCACTTCACCTTCAGTTGGCCGTACGTAGCAGTCGGTCGTGCAGGATCAGGAGGGGTGAAGCCCGAAGGTACGGCGTCGTACGGTGCCGGATCGCTGAGCGTCCCGGTCTCTTCTTTGAGGCCGATCTCCTTGCGGGTCTTGTACGTCGAAAGCGTGCTGACAAAGACGTAGCGTTGCGTGCTGCCTTTCAATGCGGCGCCTGCTTCACGCACCCAACGCGGAATTTGCGTCGGGTTGTCGAGCACCACGTCCCAGGTGCGCCCTTTGAGCGACGCGTAGCCATCGGGCGCGTTGCGATCGCCGATCAGCTTCTCGACGTTGGGAAACAGACCGGGGTTGGTCTGTCCGCGATTGAAGAGTGTGACCTTGTGACCGCGTGATAGCGCATACTCGACCTGATGCGGGCCGATGAACCCAGTGCCGCCAAGAATGAGAATGCGGAGCGGCTTCACCTGCGCACTCACTTGGCAGCCAACTGCTTGGCGTGCCAAGCCGCCAACACATCCTTTTCCTTTTGCGGCGCGAGGCCGGCGCGTGCTTTCTCCTGTTCGGCGGCCGGACGACTGTGATACCAGGTCAGTGTGTCCTTCGCCGTATCAGCCAGCGGTCGGAACGTGAGCCCGGCGGCGTACGCCTTCTGACAATTCACGCGCATGAAGCCAGCGGTGGCCCCAGTCGCCGGTACCCACACCGGCATCTCACTCCACGCACGCACCTGCTTCTCGGCGAGGAAATCAGCCGGCACCCAGGTGAATTTCGCGTCGCTGGTCGTCACCGCTTTGATGCCGTACAACATCTCGGCGATCGTGGTTGGCGTCTTGGGACCGGTCGCGTTGAAGGTGCCCAGCGTGTGATTCTCGGCCAGACGAATAATCCAGCTGCTCAGGTCCTGAGCATCGACGTACTGCGCCGGATCGTCGGGCGTGCCTGGCGTCAGAATTTCGCCGCCTTTGTCGATGCGTACCGGCCAATACGAAAAGCGATCTGACAGATCGCCGGGTCCAACGATGAGACCAGGGCGTACGATCGTGACGTTGTTGCCGAACTGCGTCTTCGCTTCCTGTTCGCTGCGCACTTTGTTGGAGCCGTACTTCGTCGCGTCGAACGTGGCTTCGATATCCGATGGCGTGTTGAGTGGCCCGTTCTCGTCCACCGGCTTCGAGTTGTCGCTGAAAACCGAAATCGTCGAAACGAAGATGTATTGCTTCGTGCGTCCTTTCAGCGCTTCGCCAGCACCGCGCACCCACTTGGGGTTGGCGGTCGGGTTGTCGATCACGACATCCCATTCACCCGTCGACAACGCCTTGTGTCCGTCGGGCAAATTGCGATCGCCGATGAGACGCGGAATCTCCGGGAAGAGATCGGCGTTGGTCTTGCCGCGATTGAAGAGCGTGATCTTGTGACCGCGGTCGAGCGCGTACTTGACCTGATACGGCCCGATAAAGCCCGTGCCGCCAAGAATCAAAATGCGCAGCGGCGCCGATTTGGGCGTGCCGCTTTCCGGACGATACGCGCGCGTATCAACACCGTCCGATGTCAAGCCGTGAGCCAGCGACGGGAGCACGCCAACGCCGAGCGCGCCACCCAATAGCGCGGATGACTTGAGAAATGTGCGTCGATCGAGCGACATGTTGACGAACTCCTGCGAGAGAAGGAGTGGAAATTACGGAACCGATTTGCGGTCGAGCTGCTGGATGGTTTTGGTCGAAGCGGGACGTTCGGTGCGCAACTTTGCGGATACGACTTCTGCGCGGGTCAACGCGCGCAAAATGTTTTCACCCGCGACACCGCGAATTTCCGTATCTGTCCATCCGCGCTTCACCAACTCGGCCAACAGATCGGGATACTTGGAAACGTCTTCGAGACCGATGACGGTTTCCGTGATGCCATCATAATCGCCTCCCATACCGATGTGTTCGGCGCCCGCGACCTGCTTGATGTGATCCATGTGATCGGCGATATCCGCAATCGTCGCGCGTGGTGTCGGATTCGCTTCACGCCATGCAGCTACGGCTTTGAACTGTGCATCGTTGTTGCCGGGGTTGGCCTTGGAGATGGAATCGCGAATGAACGTCACGCGCTTGTCGTACTCCACGACTTTCTTATTCGTGAATTGCGGGACGAACGTCATCATCACCACACCACCGTTCTTTGGCAGTCGCGCCAGAATTGAATCGGGGACATTGCGCGGGACATCGGTCATCGCGCGTGACGCCGAGTGCGAGAAGATGACGGGCGCTTCCGTGACATCGAGTGCGTTGCTCATCACGGCGGGCGATACATGGGACAAGTCGACGAGCATACCAAGTCGATTCATCTCACGCACTACTTCGCGGCCGAAGTTGGTGAGGCCACCATGCCTGGGCGCATCGAGCGCGGCGTCCGCCCAGTCGAGGGTGACATTGTGCGTCAGCGTCATGTAGCGTGCGCCGAGATCGTAGTACGCGCGCAGCGCACCGAGCGAATTCTCGATCGCGTGTCCGCCTTCCATGCCAAGAAGCGAACCGATCTTGCCACGCTTGAATGCCGCACGCACATCGGCGGCGGTAAGCGACCACTGCAGATCCTTCGGATACTTCGCAATGGCTCGACGCGCGACGTCGATCTGCTCGAGCTGAACGCGCGCGTAACCCGAGTCGCGAATCTCGCCCGGGATGTATACCGACCAGAACTGCCCGCCGACCATGCCTTTACGCAGCCGCGCGATGTCGGTCATCCCCTTCGTAGGCTTGTTCAGATCGTACGCTTC
Source organism: Gemmatimonas sp. (assembly GCA_046590495.1). GTDB lineage: Bacteria > Gemmatimonadota > Gemmatimonadetes > Gemmatimonadales > Gemmatimonadaceae > Gemmatimonas. The sequence goes on from JBKJTE010000413.1 coordinate 43,287, forward strand.
AACATCGAGTGGCGCGTTGGCGAATTCGCGCATTGCCCACGGCAAGTCGTTGTGTGAATCGACAAGCGGTGTCTTTTTCAGCAGCGCTCTCACATGTGCGACACGGGCCGCGAAATCGGCGTTTTTGAGAGGCTGGCCGATTGGCTTGTTCTGGGCGACCAACGGATTGGCCACGAATGACGCGAATAACACGAATACTGCGAACAACGACGACGCAAAAACAAAAGAAAACGAAGAAGGTGTAAAATGTCCGAGGCGAGACATCATGCACTTACTCTTGGTTGTCTCTTTCGTGGTTGCTGTATTCGCGAAATTCGTGTAATTCGTGGCTGCTTCTAAACGCGCGCTCACAGTCCCACCCTTTCGAGATAATGTGGTAACATCTTTCTCCACCACGGCCAGTCGTGATTTACGTCGTGGCCCCAGAGGTCGAAGATGTGTGGAATGCCTTTGCGATCGAGCACGTCATGAAATGAGCGGGTCGCATCGGGTGCTTCGTACGCGCCCTGTCCCGCGATGAGTGCAATGCGGCTGTCGTGCCGCAACGTATCCAGTGTACCGCCCTCGATGTTTGGCACATACCACGCCGGGTTGTTGAAGTAGCAGTTCTCGTCCGAGTAGCCCTTGAAATAGCTGCGTTCGAGATCGTAGAACCCGCTCATGCCAATCACGCCACCAAACAGATCGGGGCGACGGAAGAATGCGTTCGCCGCATGAAAGCAACCGAAGCTTGCGCCAGTCGTGATCGCGCGTGCGTAGCCGTTGCCGTCGATGTGTCGAATGAACGGAACGACTTCGTCCTCGACGTAGCGCGAGTACAGCGCCTGACGCCGCGCCGATTCCGCAACCGGCAGCGTGCGATCCATCCATGCGAGTTTGTTGATGCTGTCGATCGAAAAGACGCGTATGCGTCCCTGGATGAGCAGCGGCTCGATCGCCTTCACCAGCCAGAAGCGCTCGTTCTCCAGAAAGTCCGCGGCAGCGGTTGGGAAGAGCAGGATTGGGTAGCCGCCCCAACCGTAGGTGACGATCGGCATCTCGAGGCCGAGTGCGGGGCTGCGCCAGCGATCGATGCGGCGCGGGAGTCTGGGATCGACGAATTGGGCCATGGCTAAAGGTCGCCGCGCAGAGACCGTTGCGGGAGGGTGACCGGCTTGTGGCACGGTACGCGTTGAATGGCAACTCGGCCTCACGAGAGTTACCTGGCCTGGAGGTCGGACGCCGAGGCACGCGGTGCAGGCGCTCCGCTATCGCGTCGTCAATGAAGAGTTGAACGCAGGACCAGGCTGTCGTTGGGACGTATCGCGCTGGCTACGACCCCATCGGATGCGGCTCGACACGATAGCTGAAGCAGAACTTGCGACCGATGCTCAATTCGGAACGCGAGATCTTCTGATAGCGCGCGATCTTTTCGGGAAAGAGATCGATGTTCGATTCGCGAAAGCCCATGCTGAGAAAGAGCTGGTCGGCGAGTGTGATCGCAAACAGTTCGGGAAAGC
>JBKJTE010000067.1:0-27513 GCA_046590495.1 Gemmatimonas sp.
CACGGTCGCGGCGTGCGCACGAAAACGGTCGCTGCGATGCACCAGTGTCACCGATGCCGCGCGATCGGAAAGTTGCGCACTCCAGTCGAATGCGGAGTCACCGCCGCCAATGATCACCACGTGCTGATCGCGATACGCCTCGGGATTTGTCACCAGATCGTACACGCCGCGTCCGTACCACGGCTCCGCGAACGCCTGCGGCAAGCGACGCGGACGGAATGCACCGATGCCTGCCGCAATCACGACCGAGCGCGACGGAAACCGATCAGTTTCCGTCACCAGCACGAAGTGGCCGTCTTCTTCTTCGAGACCTACCACGCGCTGCCCCAGATGCGCAGGCAATCCCGATGCCTGATGAAATTGCAGCGCCTGATCGCGCAGAGATTTCACCAGATCCTTGGCCAGCACTCGCGGAAAGCCCGCAACGTCAAAGATGTATTTCTCCGGATACAGCGCCGTGAGCTGCCCACCCAGTTCCGGGAGCGCATCAACGATCTGCGCCGTCGCGCCGCGCATCCCTGCGTAAAAGAGCGCGAACAGCCCGGTCGGGCCACCGCCGATGATGGTGATATCCTGAATCGGGTGGGTTTTCATAAGGGGGGCAATCTAACGAAACAGAACCACTCAGTTGGGAGTGGTGAGTTTGAGTTTCGGGTAGGCAGTGCGAAACTCCCTGGCCCCGCGGGTTGGCACTGGATACTGGCAACTCTCACTCACCACTGCCCACTTCGTAGTTAGCTTTTCCGCATGAAGATCTATACCAGAACCGGCGACGAAGGCGCCACTGCCCTCTTCGGCGGCGGGCGAGTCGGCAAAGATCACCCGCGGGTCGAAGCCTACGGTGATGTCGACGAATTGAATGCTGCACTCGGACTCGCGCGTTCCATCGACATGATGCCGCGCATCGACGAAGTGCTCGTCCCGGTCCAACGCGATCTCTTCGCCATCGGTGCGCTCCTCGCGACCCCCGATCACGACAAGATGCGCGAGCAGCTCACCAAGGCCCGCATCGACGACGCGCGCATCGAAGAACTGGAACGGGCAATCGACGCCTGTGAGCAAGAGCTCGAGCCGCTGCGCAGCTTCATCATCCCCGGCGGCACACCCAAGGCGGCCGCGCTGCACGTCGCACGGACCGTCTGCCGTCGCGCTGAACGTCGTGTCGTGCGCCTCGCCGCGGAAATCGAACTGCCGACGCTCACGGTCATCTATCTCAACCGTCTCTCCGACCTGCTCTTCATGCTGGCGCGGGTGGCCAATCGGCGCGCCGGCGCCGGCGAAGTGACCTGGTAGTGGCGGGAACGCTTCCACTCGACCTTCCGCTCGATTATCCGATCTACGTCCAGCACGGCGTAGTCAACGAGCTTGGCACCATCGTCGAACAGGCGGCACCGGCACATCGCTACGCGGTCGTCTCCGACACGCGTGTCGCTTCGCTTCATGCGGCGCGCCTGCTCACGCAACTTCCCGCCGACCGCACGCGACTGTTCACCATTCCACCCGGCGAACACGAGAAGACCCGCGCGCGTTGGGTCGAGCTCACCGACGCGCTCCTCGATTGGGGCGCGGGACGCGACACCACCGTGATCGCACTCGGCGGCGGTGTAATCGGTGATCTGGCTGGCTTTGTTGCGGCGACCTACATGCGGGGCATTCCGGTCGTCCAGATCCCGACCACACTCCTCGCCATGGTCGACGCATCGGTGGGTGGCAAGACGGCGATCGACACGACATTCGGAAAGAATCTCGTCGGCGCGTTTCACAACCCGAGCGCCGTCGTCATGGACCCGGCGCTGCTGGAAACGCTTCCACCTGCAGACCTGCGCAGCGGACTCGCCGAGATGATCAAGCACGGCGTCATCGCCGACGCGATGTACTTCGATGCGATTTTGCGCGAACTCGCCGACATCGGCGCACGCGGGGCGCTGGCACCGGCGTTCGCGACGCTTATCGCCGGCAGTGTGCGCATCAAGGCCGCTGTCGTCGCGGAAGACGTGCGCGAAAACGGACTGCGTCAGACGCTCAACTTTGGCCACACGATTGCGCACGCCATCGAGCGCGTGCTCGAGTATCGCATCCTGCATGGTGAAGCGGTCGCGATCGGAATGGTCGTCGAAGCGCGTCTCGCAGAGCAGCTGTCGATTGCAGCCAGTGGACTGACCATCGCCATCGTCGATGCACTTTCACGCGCCGGCCTGCCAACGACCGTCCCGGCGGGAGTCACTGCAGACGCACTGCTCCTCGCGACCAAGGCCGATAAGAAGAATCGCGCTGGCGCGGTCCGCTATTCACTCCCGCGCGCAATCGGCGAGATGGACCCCGCTGAGGCTCGCTGGTCGGTCGCCGTATCCGACGACGATGTGTTGCGCGTGCTCAGGTCGATCTGAACGACGACGCGCATCGACGACACAATGCGGCTGTCCTCGATCACGCCCTACGCGCACACAGCGCGACCACATGCAAAGCGGGGCGCCTCACTCAAGAGGCGCCCCGCTTTTTTTGACGTTGACCTGCTGCCACACCAAACGCGACTGCCGTTTCAGCGACTCTGGCGACGACGACGGGCGACGGCGAAAAGTCCCGCGAGTCCGGCCGCCATCAGTGCGTAGGTCGACGGTTCCGGCACCACGCTGGTGCTGGCGACGCCCACGGTGATGCCGTGCCAGCCCTCTTGCGTGAACGAGAGATCGATCTGCGAGTACGACCCCGAGAACTTCGCCACGCCGCTGAACTCATAACCCGTCAGCGTGTTCCCCGAAGTCGTGTACGACCCGCATCCCCAGTACGCACACACCGAGTTGTTGTTCGAAACGACCGTGAACGGCGACGTGCCGAAGTCGTAGGTCACGGGGACGCCGGGCTGCCCTACGCTATTGAACGCGATGTACGGATCGACAACTGCCACGCCGAAGACGATGGAGGCGCGTCCCGCAGTATAGAAGCGAATGAGCCCGGGATTGGTCGGGGCGATGACGCCGTTCTGCGAGAATGCGCCGCTCGGCGACCAGTAGCCAAGCCCGCTCTGCGTCGAATTATCGTAGTTGGTGTAGGTGCCGCTGTACGTGACACTCGTGCTCCCGATCGTGCCGATCACGTTGCCCGAAAACTCGGAGGTCCACGACGCCCACGTCTGCGCCGAACCGATCTGTGGAGTGACAGCGAGCAGCACCGTAGCCGCGATTGCGCTGTAACGACGGAGGAGACGAGCCATGGAGACGCCGGGCGGGAAGGTGAGGAGGGGCAGTACGCTTTGCCTGCTGTTCCTGATCGAGACGCTCGTCGCAATTCAAGGGCCGAGCAATATTATGGTCAATCCGGTCATCTAACCTGCAGTGGTTCATGCGGTTACCTGAGGTATTCACCGCTCCCATCGACCGGTGTCAGCCTCGCGGTCGTTGCATGCGTGCACCACCCGTGAGGCATGTCCGCCGCACTCGGCAGCGTCGGGTGGTCACAAAAATTACCGAAATCAGGTTATCAGCGTTTCCGCGAAAATTTTCGTTGACCGCTCACCATCCCGCCATTATCGTGGCGCTCCTACCCATCAGGCCGGACATAATTCCGGTCCGGTACCCCGGTTTCATATAGGCGAGGGCGTGTATGCAGTCAGCGACCGCCAGCAGATCCGAAGCCCGCTCCTCCCGCGGGTTTTTCCGCTCCTCCCCCTCTACCGCGTTCGACCAGTACCTGCACGACATCCAGAAGCTGCCGCTGATCACCGACGTCGCTGAAGAGCGCCGCTTGGCTCGGCTCGCGCAGAAGGGAGACGAAGCAGCGGCTGAACGCCTCGTTACGGCGAATCTCCGATTCGTCATCTCGTACGTAAAGAAGTACCAGGGGCATGGCCTCGACCTGAGTGAACTCGTTGCCATTGGCAACGAAGGGCTGCTCAAGGCCGTCCGGAAGTTCGATCCGGATCAGGGCGTCAAGTTCATTTCGTACGCAGTGTGGTGGGTCCGGCAGGCCGTACTCAAGGCGCTCGCCGAACAGACTCGCAGCGTCCGGATCCCGCTCAACCAGAATTCTCAGCTCATCCGCATGGCCCGCGCGGAGATGATCCTCAATCAGGTGCTCAATCGCGAGCCCACGGACGAGGAAATCTCAAAGTGTCTGGCCGAACCGCTCGAACAGGTCCGGTCGGCGCGGCAGATCTCGAGCACCGAAGTCTCGCTCGATGCGCCGATCGATCGGCAGGACCGAGAAGCCTCGACATTGGGCGAGCGGTTCGCCGGCGAGACCAACACCGACATCGAGGAAGGGACCGACTTCCGTCTGATGCGCGAGTTTATCGATCGCGTCTTCCGGAAGTACCTCACCCCGCGTGAGCGCAAAATCCTGTACCTCTACTACGGCCTCGATGAAGGCGCAGAAGCGATGACACTCGAGCGCATTGGCGCGCTCATGGGCGTCACGCGCGAACGCATCCGGCAGATCCGCGAGCGGGCATTCGAAAAGCTTCGCGAGTCGCCGGACGGAAACGCCCTCGCTGGTTTCTGGGGCGCAGCGTAAACAGTACGCAACTATAAAGACACGTGAATCGTTCTTCATGAGCGGGCGCTCGCAACTTGCGGACGCCCGCTCTTGCTTCAGGAGCCCGTGTGCCCCGTGTGCTGATTATTGATGACGAACCCGGCATCCGATTCGCCCTCCAGCGCTGGTTCACGCGACAGGGCTGGACGGTGCTGGAAGCTGGTGACGGCGAGGACGGACTTGCACGCCTCCGTGAGTCGTCGGACGACAACGACACGCGCATCGATGTCGTGATCTGCGACCTGAACCTGCCAAAACGCTCCGGCGAAGAGTTGCACGCGCTCCTGCGCCACGAGCGGCCGGCATTCGTAGACCGAATGATCTTCTCGACCGGTGACGCGGTGGCATCAGCACCGGCCGACAGCGTTATCGCGTCCCACCCGCACGTACTGCAGAAGCCATTCGAGCTCGCCGCACTGCGCACGCTGGTTCAGCGTATCGTGCCCCAGAACTGACGCCGTCCCTGCGGCACTGCGACGTCGGTGATACAGAGGGACAAGCCTTGAGACGTCGCCGAGACCTCGCGGGCTACGGCGAGCCTCGCGGGCATGTTTTACATTCCGCGTCGGCAGGGAGGGGTAGCCTCCACGCTGCCGGGATCGGAATTCGGTGCCCCTCCGTTCGCTGAATCGTATATAGCGAAAGTAATGGTGATCTTTTTGTGCGAGGAGCGAGCGTGGCAGTGTCAGCGGCAGCCGTAGTCGAATCGGGGGAAGGTCCGCCGACGAAGCGTGAAGTGCAAACGCTTAAACCAGGCGATCATGTCGCAGTGATCGGCGGTGGACCCGCCGGACTCACGATCGCCTATCTTCTGGCGAAACGCGGCTACTCCGTGACGGTGCTCGAAGGGAGCGACATGGTCGGCGGCATTTCGCAGACCGCCCGCTACAAGGGCTATCGCTTCGACATCGGCGGCCACCGGTTCTTCACCAAGATCTCCCCCGTCCAGAAGCTCTGGGAAGAACTGCTCGGCGACGATTTCATCGACGTCCCGCGCCTGTCCCGGATTCATTACGGTGGGAAGTACTTCCACTATCCGCTGAAGGCGTTCAACGCCCTCTCCGGCCTCGGCATCATTAACGCCGTACGCATTCTCGCCAGCTACTTCCACGCGAAGATGTATCCGTCCCCGATCGAAGAGACCTTCGAACAGTGGGTGACGAATCGGTTTGGCCGTCGCCTGTATGAAATCTTCTTCAAGACGTACACGGAAAAAGTTTGGGGTATCCCCTGCACTGAAATCCGTGCTGAATGGGCAGCCCAACGCATCCAGGGGCTGTCCCTCGCGCGCGCAATCCTGTCCGCGACTGCGCTTCAGCGGCGCAACAACGACATCAAGACACTCATCCACACCTTCAAGTATCCGCGCTTCGGCCCGGGGCAGATGTGGGAAGCATGTCGTGACAAGATCGAAGCGATGGGAAGTAAAGTCCTCATGCACCACTACGTCACCAACGTCGAGGGCCAGGACGGCCGTGTTACGGCGGTGAACGCGAACACGCCCGATGGACCGGTGCGCTTTGAGGCGGATCACATCATCTCGACGACGGACATCCGTTCGCTTGTCCGCTGCCTCGGCGACGCCGCACCCGAGCAGGCGCGGGCTGCGGCCGAAGGACTCCGCTATCGTGACTTCCTTGTCGTGGCGCTGATCCTCAATAAGGAAAACCTCTTTCCCGACAACTGGATCTACGTCCACACGCCGGGCGTGCGCGTCGGTCGCATCCAGAACTTCAACAACTGGAGTGCCGCGATGGTCCCTGATGCGGGGCACACCTGTCTCGGGATGGAGTACTTCTGTTTTGAAGGCGACGGACTGTGGGAGAGCAAGGATGCGGACCTGATCGCGCTCGGATCGAAGGAGATCGAAGCCCTCGGTCTCGCCAAGGCGAGCGATGTCGTGGACGGCGCGGTCGTGCGCATGCAGAAGGCGTATCCGATCTACGACGCCGCGTATCGCGAACATCTCGACAACGTGCGCGCGTTCATTGATCGCATTCCGAACCTGCACACCGTTGGTCGCAACGGCATGCACAAGTACAACAACGCCGATCACTCGATGTACACCTCCATGCTCACCCTCGAAAACATGCTTGGCATCGCCGAGCATGACGTCTGGGCGGTGAACACCGACTTCGAGTATCACGAGGAACAGCGCGTCGACCCGAATGAAAAGGCCGATGCCGGCGTGGCCGTCGCGTGACGACGGAGTCCGGAGCGAACCGCACTGGCGCGAGCACGCCGACGCTGAGCGTCATCGTGCCCTGCTACCGGTGTCCAGATACGCTTCGCGATGTCATTGCTGCTCTTGAGAAGTCCGATCTGCCGCGCGACCGATGGGAACTGATCATCGTCGACGACAACAGCGATGATGCAACTCCCGACGTTGCACGCGCACATGCCGACCATGTACTGGTGACTCCGAACGGTCCGCGCGGCCCTGCCTTTGCGCGCAACCTCGGTTCAACGGTTGCCCGTGGCAACGTGCTCGTCTTCGTCGATGCGGACGTGGTCGTGGCGACCACCACGCTCTCACAGTTCGCGCAGGTTTTTGCCGCGCACCCCGACGTCGGCTGCGTCTTCGGCGCATACGACCTGTCGCCGCGTGACCCCGGGCTCGTCTCGCAGTATCGGAATCTCTTGCACCACTACGTGCATTCGCAAAACCCGGGCGACGCCAGCACATTCTGGGCGGGGTGCGGCGCTGTACGACGCGAGCTGTTTGCAGCGCTGGGCGGCTTCGACGCCAAACGCTATCCCCGTCCGCAAATCGAAGACATCGAGCTCGGCTATCGAATCGGCGCGACCGGTCAGCGCATTTTGCTGGTGCCGGAAATTCAGGGAAAGCACCTCAAGCGCTGGACGCTGTTCCGGATGCTCAAGACCGATCTTCGCGAGCGCGCCGTGCCCTGGATGTTGCTGCTGCTCGAGCGAAAGGAACTCGCGGGCAACGGTCCGCTGAATCTCGGTGTCACGGAAAAAGTACTGACCGCACTCGCCGGTTTTGTCGTGCTCGCGCTACCCCTGGCGTTGATCCTGGGTGACGTACGTTGGCTCTACGCTGCGCTTGCGGGCTGCTTGGCAATCGTAATTGCGAACGCGCCGTTATTTTTATGGTTCGCGCGCATACGGTCACCACTTTTCGCGCTGGGCGTGATCCCGCTGCGATTGCTCTTCTATTTCACGAGTGGTTTTGGCGCGGCATGGGCCATAATCACACACCGCCTGCAGCCAAGTCGCGCCACGCGACCCGCACTCGGAGAGGGTACCGACCATGCCGCTGCCTGACCAGAACACGCCCAACGGTCCGACGCTCGCCATCGAGCGTCAGGCCGCGCTGGTATTCGCGCCACTCGACAAGCGAGCGCTCGGGCTCGCCCTCGGCGTCTGTACTGCGTTTCTGATCCTGCTCGTGACGGTGCTGTCTGCCGTGCTCGATCCGGCGGAGAGCTTTCCGGTGCATCTGCTTGACCGGTTCTTCTACGGCTATTCGCGCTCGCTCACCGGCGCGGTTGTCGGCGCGTTCTGGGGCTTCATCACCGGATTCTTCTGGGGTTGGTTTCTGGCCTTTGCCCGCAATTTCGTACTCGCAGTCTGGTTGATGATCATGCGTGTGCGCGACGACATGGCATCATCCCGCGTATTTCTCGATCACATCTAGGAGCTGCAATCATGAGTGCCCCCAACCACCCGATGATGCGGGCTACCGACAAGCTCCCGAAAGAAGCGCTCGTCGGCATTGCCCGCCTCCATGCCCGTGCATGGGGTGTCGCGACCGGTTTGCTCTTTGCGATCGCACTGTTCACGGCAACCATGTTTCTGGTCGTGAAAGGCGGCCAGCGCGTCGGCGAGCATCTCGGTCTGCTGTCGGTGTTCTTCCCCGGCTATTCGGTCACGATCGGCGGAGCGTTTGTCGGCTTCGTGTACGCGTTCGTGCTTGGCTACGCCCTCGGACGGACCATCGGCACGGTCTACAATCTGTTTGCGCGCCCGTAGTAGGTTGCAACAGCGATGCGCGCGTCCACCGGCGCGCGCAAACATCGCGCAGCAACCGTTCTCCTTTCACGCGTAGCAAGGCAGCGGCGTGGCCCCCTCCGCAGCGCTTATCTCGTCACTCGAAGCGATCGTCGGCGCACGCTGGGTGAAGCGACGCACGACTGAGCTCGTGCCCTTCGACGCGGACGGACTGCCGGGCTACCGGGCGCTGCCCACGCTGGCTGTCTTTCCAGCCACGCAGGACGAAGTCGTACGCGTCGTGCGTGCGCTGGCGGCAGCTGGAGTTGCGTTTGTGCCCCGCGGTGCTGGCACCGGACTCTCGGGCGGATCGCTGGCGCAGGATATCGTGGTGCTGGGACTTAATCGGCTCACGCGCATCGTTGAAATCGATGCCGAAAACCGTGTCGCCTACGTCGAGCCTGGCGTCGTCAACGCAAAGTTGTCGCGCGCTGTTGCCCCGTACCGTCTGCAGTACGCGCCCGACCCGTCGAGTCAAACGGTGTGTACGATCGGCGGCAACGTCGCCGAAAACGCGGGCGGTCCGCACTGCCTCAAGTATGGCGTGACACTCAATCATGTCGTCGCGCTGGACGTCGTTCTCCCCGACGGCAGCACCATGCGACTCGGCGATCCCTACGGCGAAAGCGACGGCTACGATCTGCTCGGCGTCTTCATTGGCTCGGAAGGATGTTTTGGCGTCGCAACCGGCGTGTGGATCCGCCTCGTGCCACTGCCGGAAGCCGTGCGCACCATCCTCGCTGACTTTCCGAGCGTGGACAGCGCGGCGCGCGCCGTCTCGGCCATTGTCGCGACGGGGATCGTGCCCGCCGCACTCGAGATGATGGACAATCCAACCATCCGCGCCGTCGAAGCATCGATCTATGCCGCCGGCTATCCAATCGATGCCGCTGCGATTCTGCTCTGCGAAGTTGACGGACTCGCGGCCGGTCTCGCCGACGACGTCAACACGATCGAGTGCTGCTGTCGTGAGAGCGGCGCGCGCGATGTCCGCATCGCAACCACCGATGACGAACGCACGCGACTCTGGCAGGGACGCAAAAAGGCATTCGGTGCAATGGGGCGCATTGCCCCGTCACTGGTTGTGCAGGATGCGGTGGTGCCGCGGACACGACTCCCCGAAATTCTTCGCACCATTCACGAAATTTCGGTGCGACACAACGTCAAGGTGTGCAACGTCTTTCATGCGGGCGACGGCAACTTGCACCCCAACATTCCCTACGACGCAACGGATCCCGACGAATCCGCGCGCGTGCATGACGCAATGTCGGAGATCATGGTCGCCTGCATTTCGGCGGGCGGCACGATCACTGGTGAGCACGGCGTTGGACTCGACAAGTTGCCGTACATGCCCAAATTGTTCGACGATGACTCACTGGCGATGATGTGCGCCGTGCGCGACGCATTCGACCCCGAGCGACGTGCCAATCCGGGCAAGGTCGTGCCCGTGCACGCCTGCCGGGAATGGCACGCACTCCCCACGGCGCGCAGGTGAGTCGTCGTGCAGTGCGGGTCCGATCATGAGTCGCACCAGTAGTACTGCCGGCGACGTCGCTCACGCGCCTCGCATGGTGATCGATCGTCACGCCGAACTCGTGGCCGATCTCGCGGCTCGCGTTGCTCAGGCGCACGCGTCCAGCACACCGCTTCGCATCGTCGGCACTGGCACCTGGTCCGATGTTGGTCGACCGGTACACGCCGATCTCGAACTCTCGTGCGCCGAGTTGACAGGCGTCGTCGAATACGTCCCGGGCGATCTTGTCATCACCGTTCGCGCCGGGACATCGCTCGCGAGTCTCGCAGAGATCACCGCTGAACACGGGCAGTGGTTTGCCCTCGATCCGATCGGAGATCCGCGCGGAACGATCGGTGCAACCGTCGCGACATCGTCGTCAGGTCCGCTCGCACTCGGCAGCGGCACCATTCGCGATCTTGTGCTGGGCCTGGGCGTCATCAGCGGCACCGGAACGCAGCTTCGTGTCGGCGGACGCGTCGTCAAAAACGTCGCCGGCTTTGATCTCGTTCGACTCGCGACGGGAGCATTCGGGACGCTCGGCGTGATCACTGACGTGAGTCTGCGACTGCATGCACGCCCCGCCGCTGATGCCACGTTCGCCATCACACACAGCGATGCGGATGCGTTGATCGGTCTCATCGCAAAGCTCGGGCACAACGCGCTCGCGATGCACGCGCTCGAGTTGCTCAGTCCATTGCGCGCGCAGGATATCGGCGCCGGCGACGGTTCGTCGTGGGTATTGCTCGCGCGTGCAACCGGAAATGCAGCGACCGTGGCCAGTCAGCGCGCCACACTTGCCGGTCGCGCGACGGTACACGAAGTCGACCCGGTACTCTGGGGCGCGCTCCGAATGTCTGATGGCGCGGGTGCGACCGTGCGGTTGAGTGCGCCCCCGGCTCATCTCGCACGCACGATCACACAAGCCGAGCACGCGACCTCCGGAGCCGGACTTGCGGAGACCCGGCTACAGGCGACGCCGCACCGAGGCATCGTGAGACTCGTGATGCCGGCGTTCAGTGCGCCGTACGAATCCGTGCTCGCAGAATTGGGGCAAGACCACGACGCACGCGTTGCAGTCGTCGTGCAATCGCTCCAGGCACATGCACATCGCGTACTTGGCGAGCGACTCCCGGCCCATGCGTGGAATGCGTTGCCCGCAGCCGCGCGCGACCCCGTCTCAAAACGCATCCGAGATGCCTTCGACCCGCATCGCATCATGAACCGCGGCATTTTCGGTGCAGAACGCGAATGAATTCTCCGGCAAGTCCCGCTCGCTGTGCCCTGCCCGATACACCGCTGGCAAACGCTGCCGCCGGACTGGACGCCTGCGTTCATTGCGGCTTCTGCCTGCAGGCGTGTCCAACGTATGTGAATCTCGAGGACGAAAACGACAGTCCGCGGGGGCGACTCGTGCTCATGCGCCGGATGCTCGACGGCGACATCGCACTCGACGACCCTGATGCGGGTCGTCATATGGATCGCTGCCTCGGCTGTCGCGCCTGTGAGACGGCCTGTCCGTCGGGAGTGCCGTACGGCGAACTGCTTGAGGCGACGCGCGCAACTATGGCGCCCGTGCGTGGAACGCCTTTCGTTGCGCGTCTGGTGCTTTCGATTTTTGCGCATCGCCCGGCGCTGCGCGTAGCGCTCGCGGGCGCGCGCGTTGTACGCGCAACGGGAGTGCCGCGTTTGCTGGCACGCCTTCTTCCTGATCGGCTTGCGTTCCCCTTCGCGATGCTCGCGTCGACCGCGCCTGTGCCGCTGGGGCGGCGCACCAGTGCCGTCGGTTCACCAGCCCCGGCGCCGACGAGCGAAACTCCAACCGCCAAACGGGGCGCAGTCACCCTGCTTGAAGGGTGCGTGATGCGCGGACTCTTCGGTCACGTCAACAGCGCCACCGAACGTGTACTTGTTGCAAACGGCTACGACGTAGTCACCACGCCGCAGCAGCACTGTTGTGGCGCATTGCACGCGCACGCCGGCGACCTCGAAGGCGCACGGGTTCTGGCCCGGGCGAACATCGCGTCGTTCGAGAAAGCGTTCGACGGCCCCGCGCCCGGATACATCGCCATCAACTCCGCAGGGTGCGGCGCGATGGTGAAACAGTATGGGCACCTGCTGCACGACGATCCGGTGTGGGGTCCGCGCGCCGCACGTATTTCAGAACGCGCGCGTGACGTGAACGAACTGCTCGCCGCTGCAGGGCCAAAGGTTGGCGGCACACTCGCGTTACGTGTCACGCACGATCCGCCCTGTCATCAAATGCATGCGCAACGCGTGGTGAAGCAGCCGCTCGACGTGCTCAACGCGATTCCGGGGCTCGAGTTGCTGCCATTGGCCGACGCGGAGCAGTGCTGTGGCAGTGCCGGTATCTACAATCTTGTTGAACCCGACACGTCGGACGCCGTGCTTGCCCCGAAACTTGAGCGAATCGCCGAGACGGACGCGGATTATCTGGCGACTGGAAATCCCGGTTGCATGATGCAGATCGGCGCGGGACTGCTGCGCAGTGGCTCACGTGTACGTGTCGTGCATCCCATCGAACTGCTTGATGCATCCTATCGCGCGGCAGCACGCTAGCAGCTGCCGCTCGGCGATCGTCGTGCACGCGGAAATGCTGTCTTCGCGATGACGACGGTCCATCGGCCAAGCGCGACGATCGTCGCCTTTGATGGCCTCGTCGCCGATACGCTGGCAGCACGCGCACTCGCCGTTTCGGATGCAGTGACTGCGGAAGTCAGCCCGTGCTCGCTCGACGAAGGACTGTCACTCGTACAGGGCCGGTCGCTCGACGAGGCCGTTGAAGCTGCACTCGTTGCAGGCGCTGACACGGCAGCGGTTGAATTCGACGCAACACTTCGGGATCTCGCGGTGTTGCGCGCCCGTCGCAGCTATACAGCGATGGTCGCACAAGGGCTGCCACTGCGCGATGGAGCGGCGGATTGGATCGCCCTGCGTGCGGCCAGCCACGGGCGAGTCATCCTGCGCGCCGACAGTGCGCGGCGCGACGTGGAGCGCATCATCGCGTTCACCGGGCTGCAGGACGTTGTGGCGTTTGTGCGTTGTGCCGACGACCTACCTCGTACGTTGGGCGCGTCATCTCCCGAGTGCGCGTGGGCGGCCATCACCAGTCGGCTTGCGGCGCAGCGCGTCGCGCTCGAACAATGTGTGGCGCTTGAATGTTCGGCCGCGTCCGCGGCTGTGGCCCGCAAGTATTTGAGTGATGTATCGATCATCCAAACGCTGACGTGAACCGGCAGGCGGGCGTGTAAGTTTGTGCGCGGACCCGACCGGTACGTCGCTAGATTTGGAAGACGATATGGTACGGCGTAACGGGCGGCGCTCGCGGCCCGGCCAATGGTGAGCCTGAACTGGAGGGTCATGAACGACACGGGCGAACCCAAAGCACCCCTACATGTTGAAACGGGTGCGCCTCTGCTGCTCCCGCCGACGCTAACCCGCGACGAGATCAGCGAATACGAAGCGCTCCGCGCCGATGCTGTTTGGGTCGAGTCCGCCGGAAATTGGAGCAGCTTCAGAGGCCCGAAAGCCGCTGAGGCGCTCAACGGTCTTGTCACCAACGATGTCGCGTCGCTCAAGCCCGGCGACGGACAGCACGCCGCTGCGTTGACGCCGAAGGGCAAGCTCGTCGCCGATATGCTGATCATCCGCGAAGACGCCGAGACATTTCTGATCTCGGTGCTGCGCACGGTGTCGGAGTCATGGCTCGCACTCGCGCGCAAATACGTGAATCCGCGAATGGCGACGGTCGCCGACGAGAGCGATCGCTACGCGACATGGATGGTCTACGGACCGCGCGCGCCGCAGATGGTGGCGTTGCTCGGTGGCGCTGGAGCAACCGCCGAAAATCTGGGCGCCGTGATGGTGTCGGCACTCGAACAATGGCCGGCGTGGCACCACGGCCAATGGAATCTCGGCCCGGCTTCGGTGCGCCTGATTCGCGCGCCGCTCATGGGTTCACTGCCCGGCTTCATCGTCAGAGCTGATGCGGCAGATGCCGATATCGTGCGCGCGCGGTTCGATGCGTCGCGTAGCAAACGAGCATCGCGGAATGTGTGGAACGTTGCGCGCGTCGAAGGCGGACGCCCCGCCTTCGGTATCGACATGGACGAGAACACGCTGCCCCAGGAAGCGAACCTCGACACGCTTGGCGCGGTCTCATTCGACAAAGGATGCTATACCGGGCAGGAGACCGTGGCGCGCATTCACTTCCGCGGGCACGTCAACAAGAATCTGCGCGGGCTGTTCGCATCAGCGCCGATGCCGAAGGGGGCGACTTTGTTCGACCAGTCGGGCAAGTCGGTTGGCGACGTGCGGAGCACGGTGGTATCGCCAAGGCTCGGACCGATCGCGATCGCGATGGTGCGGCGAGAGGTGGTCGACGGTCAGCAGGTCATCGTCGAGAGCGGCACAGGTCGTATCGCGGCGCGGGTTTCGCCGCTGCCGTTCCCGGATGGCGCGTAGCAGGCGTGGAACCGCCGGATAAGCAAAACGGGGCGCATTCCGAAGAATGCGCCCCGTTTATACGGCGAACCGATTGCTTAGTGCTTGGTCGTGTCGGCGGCGGCCGGAGCGGCCATTGCGGCCGAATCCTTCTGGGCGCTGTCAGCGGCAGGAGCCGGAGCGGCCATTGCCGGTGCAGCAGCGGCGGCAGAATCGGCGGCAGGCGCGGCTTCCTTGGCGGAGCAAGCGGCGAGCGTGATGACAGCGGCGAACAGGGCGATGCGCTTCATGTGGAGACTCCAAGTCAGTGGCGTTTAAGCGCCGTGCGTCAGGGAGTACGCACGGCCCCGCCCCGGCTGGCACCGAGGGGGTTCAAGCGTGCGGAATCTACCGGTCCAGCTCGTAGCGTCAAGCATGCGCGGGGAGGAATATACGCTCTGCGAATGCTGTCCAGATGCAACGGTCACGTTGCCGGTGCGACACAGGGCCGCTCGCTCGCGGGGGCGAATTGTGGGACCTACCGGGCAGATTGCGACTGCTGCTTTATGGAAAGAGCCATTTTCGGGCCGGTTGCCTGCGTCAGACCCAACGGTACGAAATCTGCACAGTCAATCATTTCAGAAGGTCGAGTGTGGTTGAGTTTGATCGGGCTCCTTGTTCAACTCGTCCTTGATGGTTGCGTTGGGCTCGGTTTTGGGATGATGTGCAGGACGAAAATCCTGATACCTTGTACGAGTCTGAATCGTGGTTGAAACGCTGGTTGCGGCATGCATCTGTTCGGACCCGTGGCGGTCCATCAACAACTGTTGAACACGCGCTACAACACCGTGTTTCGACATACTACGTAAATCGTTTGGAGGCAACGGTTTATGTTGGACGGCCCGGCCTGCTCCTGCGGCACACTAGTTGCACCCCTTTCTGTCGTGTCGGTTATGTCCCCTTTTGCCATCGTGGAGCGCTCAATGCGCAAGTACCTGCTCAAGGCAACCCTCGCGGTTGCAGCATTCGTTGCCCTGCCCGGTTCGGCGCGCGCTGATTCGCCAAATCTGTCGGGTTACACCTTCCTTCCGACGGTCTTCTACGCGGCCATCGGCGTCACGTCATTCGACGTGCAGTTCCTCTTCGGACGTCAGGGCTACAGCAGCTCGCTGTTCTATCAGGATACGAACCTCGGCGGCTGGACCAAGATCCTGTCGACTCAGGGTGCCTATCCGAACCAGACGACCTCACCGGCTCCGGGCACAGTGTTCGCGAATCTCGCGATCGTCGGTACTGGTCAGGAAGTCAAGTTCGGCATCTGCTCGAACACACCTGCTCCGGCCACGTTTGCCAACTGCACCCAGCCGTTGCTCGGACCGTTCACGACGGGCCTTTCGGCGACCAACGTTCGTACGCTCACGGGTGCTCAGTGGAACACTGAGCGGGCCGCGATCACTCCGGACGGCGCCAATTCGATCTACAACACTGTCTTCGCGTTCGAAGACCAGTCGTCCCGTGCGCAGTACTACGACGGCGACTTCAACGATGTCGTCTTCTCCACGAACCTCGCGACAACCGTTCCTGAGCCGACCACGGTCGCCCTCATGGCCTTCGGTATGCTCGGCCTCGCAGCCGCCGCACGTCGTCGTCGCTCGGTCTGATCAGACCCTGAGCTGAGAATATCTCGGCTTACTCTGAGCAGGAAAGAAGGCCAGGATCACTGTCGTGATCCTGGCCTTCTTTCCTTTACGTGCACTCTCTACTGACCCTTCTCCGTACCGGGAACTAACCTCGGCTCCACGGTGCTAACTGGTCATTCCAGCTCGCCGTATTTCCCCAGTCCCGACTTGTGTCCCGTCCTCCTGACACCCTTGGCGCGCTGCGACGCTCGCACTACGCCACCACTCGTCCCACAAGCGTCAAGGATGAGCTTCGGCGCAACCTGATCGCGCGCCTCCGCGAAGGTGGACCGCTCTTCCGTGGCGTACTCGGCTATGAAGAGACGGTGATGCCGCAAATCGTGAATGCGGTGCTGGCTCGTCACAACTTCATTCTTCTGGGACTGCGGGGGCAAGCCAAGTCCCGGATCCTGCGCGCCTTGGTCACGCTGCTCGACGAGCAGATGCCGATCGTTGCGGGAAGTGAAGTCAATGACGATCCGTTCATGCCCATCTCCAAGTTCGCCAAGCAGTTGATCGCCGAGCACGGAGATGACACACCGATCGCATGGGTTGGCCGAGATGCGCGCTACGTCGAAAAGCTCGCTACCCCAGACGTGACCGTCGCAGACATCATCGGTGACGTGGACCCGATCAAGGCCGCCCGGGGCGGGCACATCCTGAGCGACGAGCTGACGATTCACTACGGCATGCTGCCGCGCGCGAACCGTGGCATTTTCGCCCTGAACGAATTGCCCGATCTCGCAGGAAAGGTGCAGGTCGGCCTCTTCAACATCATGCAGGAAGGCGACGTTCAGATCAAAGGTTATCCGGTCCGCCTTTCATTGGATGTGATGCTGTGTTTCACCGCGAACCCCGAGGACTACACGGCACGCGGCAAGATCATCACGCCCCTGAAAGACCGCATCGGCAGCGAGATCATTACGCACTACCCCGAGACCGTCGAACTCGGCATGCAGATCACACGACAGGAGTCATGGACCAGCCGCGCAGACGGGACACCCGTTCGCGTGCCTGATCTAATAGAAGAAGTAGTGGAGCGGGTGGCATTCGAAGCACGTGAGGACAAGCGGATCGACCGGAGATCGGGCGTTTCGCAACGCATGCCGATCACGGCGATGGAGAATGTCGTTTCCAACGCCGAGCAGCGTGCATTGCGCGCCCGAGACGCCGAGGCCGTGCCGCGGGTCGCAGACGTGTACGCCGCGCTCCCTGCCATCACCGGCAAGATCGAACTGGAATACGAAGGCGAACTTGTTGGTGGTGCGGTGATCGCGCGCGAGCTGATCCGGCGAGCATGCGACGCCACGCTCAGGGAGCGGGTGGGCGATCTCGATACAGATGACGTCGTGATTTGGTTTGACGGCGGCGGCGCGCTGCAGGTCGCCGACGACGTTCCCCTGCACCTTGTTCGCCAGGGTTTTGATCTGGTGCCAGGCCTCGTTTCGATGGTGACAGCGCTTGGTCTCGCCCCCAAAGGCGACGATCCGATGATTGTCGTCGCGTGCGAACTCGTGCTCGAGGCGCTCGTCGCACGCCGCAAGATCTCTCGCAGTGATGCCGGTAAGTACGGCCGCGCCGAGCGTGAGCAGCGGCGGCGCCCGAACCAGGATTTCTTCAACTCCTGAATTCGCGGCGTTTCATGAAATAATTAACAGCGGTCAGGTGTTGGACGACGTAGACTTGTCAGGATCGGTCGACCTCCCCATATCCTCACCGCTGACTATGCTTTGCAGACCACCACGCGTCGCGCTGCCGCTCATTGCTGCGCTACTTGCACTCGCACCACAGGCGGCGTTCGCGCAAAAGCGGTCCTCACAGGACTCGACCGCGCGCGACAGTAGCGCGCAGCGACTTTCGCCAATGGATGTGCGCGCGACGCGCAGCAGCGTCTCGTCGTTCAATGCACCGCTTGCGATCACCCGCGTCACTCGCCAAGACTGGTCAGCGAAGACCGGCTTCGGACTGAACGACGCCATGGGCGCAGTGCCTGGCGCGCTCGTGCAATCGCGATACGGAACGTCTGACGTCCGTATCACGATTCGCGGCTTTGGCGCACGAGGCGCCGGCGATCGATCGAATGCAGGCACGTCGCGCGGAATTCGCGTGTTGATGGACGGCATGCCCGAGACCGAGCCGGATGGTCGCACGTCGTTCGACAACGTCGATCTCGCAGCCGCAGAAGGGATCGACGTGATTCGCTCGAACTCCAGCTCTCTCTGGGGGAACGCCGCAGGTGGCGTAGTAAGCATCTCCACGGTGCCGACCGTCGATCGCAACTTCATGAGTGCGCAGCTCATGACCGGCAGCTTCGGGCTGCAGCGCTACGTTGCACAGGGCGGAATGAGGCTCGGAGATGGCGTTGCCTATGCAACACTCGTCAACACCACGTTTGATGGATGGCGCGGTAATTCCGACGCGCGCCGCGTGCTGCTGAACGCAGGCGTTGCCGTACCTGTCTCGGACAACACGCTGCTTCGCGTACATCTCTTGGGCGCGAACAACCTGATGCACATCCCCGGGCCCCTCTCCGCGGCACAGGTTGCTGCAGACCCGAAGCAGGCCAACGCGACGTATAGGGGTCGTGACGAACGTCGATACAATCGACTCGGTCGGCTTGGTGCCGCAATCGAACATCGCATCGACGACAAGCAGTCGGTCTCCGTCCTGACCTACATCAATCCGAAGTACCTGCAGCGCTCCGAGCGCGGCACTTTCCGCGATTTCACGCGCTACCATGTCGGCGGCAACGTGCAGTACAACCGACAGGAGTTGATCGGCACAAAGGTGAATCGGTTTACTGTCGGACTCGATCAGGCGTATCAGGACGGCGCGATTCTGTTCTATGGACTCTCAGCGACGAATGGTCGCGCCAAGGATCTGCGCGACAACAAAGGCGAAGGCGCGTACAACTCAGGCGTCTTCGTGGAAGACGAGTTGGCGATGACGGAGAAGTTCGCGCTCACACTCGGCGCGCGCGGCGATGCCATCTCCTACTACTACAAGAGCTTCATCAACCCGAAGCTCGATGCGAGCAAGCGATTCGCCCGCGTCACGCCAAAACTTGGCGCGTCTTACCGCGTTTCGCCCACGCACACGTTCTACCTGAATGTCGGCGGCGGCATCGAAGCGCCGGCAGGTAACGAAACCGACCCGGCGAGCACCTTCGGGCAGGACACGGTTACGGCGTTGAATCCGCTGCTCGAGCCGATTCGGTCGACGACATACGAGGTGGGTACGAAGCAGGCATTCAACGTCGGCAACGGCGACGGTTTCTTCACGTCAGTGTCGTACGATGTTGCCGGCTATCTCACCAACGTGACGAATGAGATCGTGCCGTATCGCGGCGGTCGGTTTTACTTCACTGCAGGCGCAGCGCGTCGCACAGGAGTTGAAGTTGGGCTCAAGGCGAATGCGCGAGGTGGTGTTCGCTTCGAGAATGCCGTCACCTTCTCGAAGAATACATACGAGAACTACGTCGTCGACTCGGTGCACTACGGCAAGCCCGGCAAGACCGCAGACTACTCTGGGAACGATATCGTCGGTATCCCGAGCTGGTTCTATTCGTCCAACATTGTGATCGCGCCCTCGAAGGCGCCGCTCGGACTGGGCGCACACATCGGCTTTCAGGGCACCGGCAAATATTTCGCTGACGATGCCAACCGTGTGAACGTCGCTGAATCTCACATTCTCGGTGCCGGCGTTCGCGCCGATCGCCTGCTGCATGTGGGCGATACGTTTGTGCGCGGCTTTATCACCGTCGAGAATGTGACGGATCGTCGTTGGATCGGATCTGCGTTTCTGAACCCGGATATCGTCAACGGTGCGCCGCTTGCATACGAACCCGGGATGCCGCGCAGCGTGACGATGAGCTTCAGCGTGAGCCGAGGACGTTGACCGCGACGTTGACATGGATTGCGATGCGGGTGCCGAGCGCGTTGGTGTACCGCTAAGCGGACTCCCCGTCAGAGCGAGATGAAGAAAGAGGCCACGGCGTGTTGTACGCGCGGTGGCCTCTTTTGCATTCAGCGAAGAACAAGTCTCTCTGCGCCCGAGATGCGCATCACGTGACATCGACAATTGCCTGCGCTTGCGGAGGCTTTGCTCCCCGATTTACTCGGCGCGCGCGTCCCGATCATTGTGGTCACACGTTGTGTGCGACGGTGCCGGCGTACGCTGATTTCAAATGGTTCACCGTCAGCGCGGAGCGAATCGCGCAGCATGTCATCGGCAATGGTATAGATGCCGGGGAGATCGGCCGTGACATCACGCGCACTGCCCGTACGCACTCGTCGAACGCGCACTGTGGCGTCCTGCACGGGCGCGCCCTTGGCATCGACCAGCGAGAGCGTGACCATCGCAAAGTTTGCAGAGCACATGCAGGACGAGGGCTTTTGCGCGTATGCGGGCTGCGCGGCGACGAACATCGTCAGGAGAACGACAGCCAGTAACGCGGGCAGATAGTGACTCCCCGTCGCACGTTCCACCGTACGTGGAGCTGAGCATTTCGTGAGGCTCAGCTCCGACGTTGAATGGTGAGTGCGAGCGTGGATCACGCCGCGCGACGACGCGTGACCGCAGTGATCGCGAAGAGTCCGATCGCGATGAGGGCGATGGATGAGGGTTCGGGTGCGACGAACTGATTCAGGAACGGATCGTTGTAGCCCGTGGATGCCCACCCACTGAACTCGCCGAACGTGTCGTTGAGCGCGTCATCGCTGTCGCCAAAGCCTGATCCGAAGGAGAGTCCGTACGATGCGACACCAGCGATCTGGCCATTGATGAAGAGCGGACCTCCAGAATCGCCCGGGCCCAGAATCGCTTCGTTGAGACCGAGTCCAAGACTACAGAACGCAGAGACTCCGAATGCGGAGCCGATCGCACAGGAGGCGTCGTTGCGTGCGAGCCCACTGTCAAAGTCGCCGACCAGACCGTACGGGTCTGCTTTTCCAAAAAAGTTGCCGTTTTGAGGAAGGAAGAATCCGCCGAACCGCGAATCGGTCCATGTAAAGTCGATTGTATTGTTGCCACGGCGGCGATCGGCGAGCGTAAAACCGCCTGAGATCGTGGAACCCGTGGCGCCTGTTCCCGCTGCGCCTGAGCCGACAAGTTCTGCGTTGCGTCCAAACGGATTGCCTCTGAACAGCGAATACGCCGCAGCGGTGACCAGCGCCGATGGAGTGGAGCCGAGTTTGATGACGGCGATGTCATGCGCGTCGATCACTTCGCCGCTGTAGAGCGGATTGACGAAGAACTGCGTACTTGTGATGAACTCGCGCGCGGTGCTAGGTCCTCCAGGCGGGAAGAACACTGACGTCGTCTGTTGCGTGATCAGCTTGCCCGTTGCGTCGGCGAGGCAGTGCGCCGCCGTGAGCATGTACGCACCACCGGCTATGAGGGCGCCCGAGCAAAGAAAGTTGCCGTCGCTGCGTTGGATGAAGATCGACCCGACACCGTCGTATCCTGTGCCTTTGGGCGTCTGGTAGAGCGCGTTGCTGGGACTCGAGCCGGCGACGACGATGCGGCTGGCTGCCTGATAGCTGAGTGTCGGGCCGGGATTGATTCCCGGCTGCGAGCGATCCAGCGGCCGCGGTAGTTGTGCGTTAGCAACTGTGGCAGAGAATATCAGACCAATCAGCACTGCTTTCTTGACGACGGCCATGGCAGCTTCTCCGACTACGCAAGAGAAAGAGTGAAGCAATGGCGGGCCCGTTCGGAAGCATCACGAATCCACTGGAGCTCGCGCGAGCCATAGCATAGCACTATCACAAATTACTGTCTAGGTGATCCCGACTCGGCGTGCGCCCACACGGATGCGTGTTGCACGTCACGCCGACCTCAGCTGCTCCATACGCAACCCACGATGCCTGCATCAACCAATCCCCCGTACAACGCGCCTGAGAGTGCGCCAGGCCCCGTCGGTGAAGCGCCGTACTACGTGCCGATTGCGCGGGAACGCGAGCTGTTTCGCGCCGCGTTCGAGCGACGCCTGCCGGTGATGCTGAAGGGTCCGACGGGGTGCGGTAAGACACGCTTCGTCGAGCACATGGCGTGGCAACTCAATCGCCCGCTCATCACCGTCGCCTGCCACGATGATCTCTCAGCGAGCGATCTCACGGGCCGCTGGTTGATCCGCGGTGGTGAGACGGTGTGGGTGGACGGACCGTTGACGACCGCAGCGCGCACCGGCGCGATCTGCTATCTCGACGAAGTGGTGGAAGCCCGCCAGGACACTATCGTCGTGTTGCATCCTCTCACGGACGACCGCCGCGTGCTCCCGCTCGAGAAGACGGGCGAACAGATCAACGCCGCGCCGGGATTCATGCTGGTAGTCTCATACAATCCTGGCTACCAGCACGCGATCAAGGATCTCAAACCCAGTACGCGTCAGCGGTTTGTCGCACTCGAATTCGATTTTCCGTCGGCGTCGACGGAGGCGGAGATCGTGGCGCACGAGGGCGGCATAACGCGCGCGACAGCGAATTCACTGGTGGAGTTGGCGCGCCGGGTGCGGGCATTGCGCGACCAGGGTTTGGCGGAAGGACCGGGCACGCGTCTGTTGATTGCGGCGGCGCGTTTGATGGCGAGTGGAATCCCGCCACAGCAGGCGTGTCGCGCGGCGTTGGTGAATCCGTTGACGGACGACGCGGATTTTCTCGCGGCGATCAGCGACCTTGCAGCAGCAATCCTGTAGTGCGCATGGGTAGTGGTTGGGGGAATGGGGACTATCGCGGCGTGAGTGCTTCGCACGCATGATTCGCGGAAACGGGCACTCGCCAGGTAGGCTGCGGCGTGCGTCGGTGCGTGTGCAGCGCGCCGTGCGTGTCTGGATTGCACGCGTGCAGCGACGTGCGCCGGCCGGTTGGCGTAAGCCCGCGCAACGCGCAGTCGAACTCGAATCGGTTCGTCGGCGACTTGAGCTGTTGCTGACGGCGCTGTACGAACGACCGATTGCGATCGAGGCCGTCGAGACAGCGGCGCGTGGGCGATTTCAGGCGCTGTTCGATCGACTTCGTGGGCGCGATGATACGCATGCGACCGCACTCGCCGAGTGCGACGAGCATTGCGTTCGGCTCCCGGCGCGTACACTCATCGGCGGTGGGCCATCCGTCGCGCGCACCACCGGCGATGAGGGTGGGAGCGACCGTGCGCGGGACGGAGCGATCGCGCATCTGCGTCTGCTGGCGATCGCCCAGGGTGCGCGAGTTGTGCGCGGCACGTCCATGCACGCACGCGAGACAACATCGGCACTGGAGCGAGATCTGTATCTGCTGCGCGAGAGCGAGGCCGTGGACCTAGCGCTCGCGGCTACCGTACACAACAGCATTGATACACTCGCACAGGCGCGGGCATCGGCGCTCGCATTGCGTCCGCCGCTCGATGCGCTTCCGCCCGCGACGCGCGCCGTGGAAGCGTTGGTGCAGGCAGTGCTCGCAGACGACGTGCACGGTGATCAGGCGCGCG
The DNA here is from genome assembly GCA_046590495.1 of Gemmatimonas sp. Classification (GTDB taxonomy): domain Bacteria; phylum Gemmatimonadota; class Gemmatimonadetes; order Gemmatimonadales; family Gemmatimonadaceae; genus Gemmatimonas. The sequence continues at coordinate 23,644 of JBKJTE010000067.1, forward strand.
ATCGCGGCGCGGCAGCCAATGCCGACGGCCGGGCGCCAAACACACCAGCGCGACCACCTACCGCCGTCGAGTCGCTGGAGTGGGCACGCCTGACGGCGGCGCGCATCCAAGAGGCGCATCCAGACGACGTCGCGCACTACCGGGGCGTGCGCCCCGTCGCGCATTGGGGCACGGTGCGGGCGATGCCGCGTGACGGACGCGCCGAAGCGAAAGTCGCCGAAGAGGCAGGTCGTCGTGAGGCGGAAGGGGCCCGGACAGAGGATGGCGCCAATGACGGCGAACCCAAACCGACGCCTGAAAATGCCGCTCAGGAGTCTGACCAAACGAAGCAGGACTCGGCACGACCGATAACGGAACAGCCGGAGCTCGACCGTGAACCGACGACGCCAAGTGAATCGGGGACGACAGTCGACGTGCCACCCGAGCCTGAGCCGACTGGAGAGGCGGGCCCGGATGCGATCAGGCCAGATGCGCGCGGCAAAGCCGCGGACGCGAAGGGCATTCCGTATCCCGAATGGGATCACTCGCGCGGCGCGTACGATCCGCGTGGCGCGACAGTGGTCGCCAGTGTTGCAGACGATGCAAATGCGGCCTGGGCCGATGCGGTTCTGCTTGAGCATGCGACGCTTGTGCGTCGCGTGCGTGAGCAGTTCGAGCGTTTACGGGCGCGGCGATTGCGATTGCGTCAGCAGCGGGACGGCGACGAGCTCGATCTCGACGCGTGCGTTCGTGCGCTGGTCGAGCAGCATGCAGGGCAGCCGCCCGACGACCGACTGTATGCAACGTCCCGTCCTCTGCGGAGCCCGATGGCGATCGCGCTGCTGGTCGACTGCAGTGCGTCTACCAACACGCTCGTGGCCAACGACCGTCAGATTATCGATATCGAGAAGCAGGCGGTGCTGATCGCGGGCGAAGGACTGGATGCGCTGGGCGATCGATGGACGGCGTTGACCTTTTCCAGCGAAGGGGCGCACGATGTTCGTCTGACGGCGCTCAAAACCTTTGGCGAGCGCGCCGGCAGCCTGCGGCGACGCATCGGCACGGTGCATCCGCATGGCAAAACCAGACTCGGCGCGGCCGTCCGCCATGCAACGTCGCTGCTAGTTCGGGAACCGGCTGGTCACCGACTGCTGCTGCTCCTGTCGGATGGCCGGCCAAACGACATGGATCGGTATCAGGGCACATACGCCATCGAGGATTCACGGCGCGCAGTGCTCGAAACGCGCGACGCCGGCGTGATACCGTTCTGCCTGACCGTCGACAGCGAGGAATCCGAGTACCTCTCGCATATCTTCGGTGCGTCGGGGTACACCATTCTTCGAAGACCGGAGCAGCTCCCCTCCACACTGGTGAGTGTGGTGCGCGAGATTCTGGGACGCACTTCGTCGTAGAGAGGGGTATCAGGAGATGCGGCCGGACGAAGACGGCCTGCCCCAGATAAAACGTGTCAGAACGAGAACCAACGAGCATGACTGAACGGACGACGAAGTTGCTGTTCGCTGGCGCCTTGACGGTGTGCAGCATCCTGCCGGCGAGTGTGCTTTCGGCGCAGGCGAGAGGCGGCCGCAGCGGCCCTCCGCCGGTCCCTCCAAGCCGCCCTTCGCCTGCCGCGCCGGCGACCACACCGATTACGAAGCCCGTCGCTGTGCCGGTACCAATGGCGCGCGTGGTTGGCGTGGTGTTCGACAGCGTCGCGATGCGACCGTTGCGGGATGCGCTCGTGCAGATTGTCGCAGCCGACAATCCCGCACGCATTCGCTCCGTGAAGACAGACGAACGCGGCGCCTATGCGGTCGACTCGCTCAAGATCGGCGTCTACCTGCTCGGCTTCTTTCACGCGCGACTCGATTCGCTTGGTCTTGAGTCGCCGCTGATGCGGGTGGATGTGCAATCAGATGGAGAGCTGCGCGCGCCGTTGGCGATTCCCTCTTCGCGCACGCTGATCGCCAAGCTGTGCGGACCGGCGGCCGCGAGCAACGCGGCACAAGGGATGTTCATGGGTTTTGTGCGCTCGTCGCGCGGTGAGCCGTTGACCGCGCCAGCGCGCGTGCGTGCGCAATGGTTGGAAGTCACCGTCGGGCCGCGCGGGATCGAGCGACGCAATCCGGCCCGCTACGCCACGACTACGGCAGCGGGCGCGTTTTCGATCTGCGGAATTCCAACGGACGTGAAGATCACGTCGCGTGCGTTTGTCGGCGCCGACTCGAGCGGCTTCGTCGAACTCGAAATGCCGCGCGGTGGCCTGCTCTATCGCGACGTGTACGTTGGCTCGGCGACCAAGGTCGCACTGGCGCCCGTGGTCGATTCGACGTCGAGAAACGATACGCGGACTGCGGCGGCCGGACGGACGACGTTTGCAAGTTCTGCGTCGGCGCTTCGCGGCAACGGCAAATTGCGCGGCACGGTACGCAGCGTGAGTGGTCAACCGATCGCGAACGCACGCGTTACGATCTGGGGAAGTGGGCTCGACGCCACGACAAACAATAGCGGCCAGTTCACCATGCAGTCGTTGCCATCGGGGACGTACACGCTCGAGTCACGTGCGATCGGATTCGCGCCGAATCGCTCGCCGGTGGACGTGCTTGATGGCGCGGAAGGTTCGACCGACGTGGCGATGGAAGTGTTTGTGCCGATGGTGGACACGATGCGTGTGCGCGCCAACCGTAATCCGGGGCGCGATCCGATCGCCGAGTTCGACCAGCGCAAGAAGAGCGGCTTCGGATACTTTCTTGACGAAGACGCGATCTCGAGGCGCAATCCGATGTACATGTCGGATCTGCTGCGCATGACGCCCGGCATGTCGATCAGCCCGGGACAGTTGGGTGGTGATCGGGTGGCCATGCGCGGTTCAGGGAGCACCGGAACGTGCACGCCAACGGTGTTCGTGAACGGAGCCCGTACCGCCTCCGACGATGGCATGATCGACAACATCGTGAATCCACAGGACGTCAAAGCCGTCGAGGTCTACACACAAACGGCAAGCATGCCGATTCAATTCCAATCGCTCAATGGCTGCGGCTCGATTGTGATCTGGACAGGTGTACGTCGCTCACTGAACGACCGGCGCTGACAGTTGGCCACGCCACGACACATTCGCGTCATTTCGCGCGTCACCACGGTCGTGCTGCTGCTGATTGTGGTGACAATGGTGACGTGGTTTGTCACGGGGATGCCGAGTTCTGTGGAGACGGCCATCAGTGACGCCATGTGGGAGCCGTGTCCGGGGCACTACGCTGTTGCTCGCACGGCCGCGGATACCGCGGATGCGGACAGCTATGTGCTCAAGCCGCGATCGCGATTTGAGAAGGCGATAACGTGTGGAACGATGCGGGCGACGAGACGGTAAAAAGCGGCCACGAATTACGCGAATTACGCGAATCCGATCCGTGGAGACGCAGATGGAGAGCGCGAGGGTTTTGATGGCATCAGAGAGAGAAACGGATACCACAAAAGCAAAGTGCTTTCGCGGTATCCGTTTTCTTTTTTTTCTCTTTGTTCAACTGCGTCACTCAATCACTTGCCCGTACTTGTGGTGCGCTATTCGCGCAATTCGCGTGATTCGCGTGATTCGCGGCCAAAGTAGTTGTCGTTACTTGCCGTTCGCGCTCAGGTCGTTCCAGTTCATGATCGTGTTGAATCCCATGATGAACGTGCCCTGCGTCTGCCATCGCCAGAACGGGCGAATGGTGAACATCACCACATGACCTTTGCCGATCGGTGCATCAATAACGTTTGGCCGATTCGACAGATTCTCACCGCCCTGCAACACACCCGACAAGAGCATGTCACGCGGGCTTCCGGGCCACGCCATTACGACGCGCGGGGCCATGTCGCCGAGCGTGCGCTGCTGCGGGGCACCACCGCCGCCAC
>JBKJTE010000309.1:0-4434 GCA_046590495.1 Gemmatimonas sp.
CCCGATACGGCACGTGAGTGAGATACCCTTGCCCTGCGAGCCGGCGAATCATGCCCGTGACCGACGCAGGCGCGACATCGAGCGCAACGGCAACGTCGCTTGTGGCGGCAGCACCATTGCGTCGCTCGAGTTCGTAGATCGCCTTGAGATAGTCTTCGACCGGCTCAGTCAGCGATCGCGCATTGACTGGCGATTCGGTTTCCGTCTCCGTGGCGTCGGCATCGACGTGGACGTGCGCAGGCTGAATGTGCGTCGAGGGAACCGGTGCGGCCTTGCGTGAGAACATGTGTAGTCCTAGCGCGCCATCGCGCGTTGACGATCGCGCACCATCAGCACCGGCACCATCGAGCGGTGACGCACGGTGTTGGCCGTGTTGCCGTAGATCACGTCCTGCAACCCGCGATGCCCGTGCACTGCCATCGCAATCAGATCGCACTGTTCGCGTTCAGCGGCAGCGACAATCTCCGTGGCCGGATCTCCGCCCGCCAGCACCGACTGCGCGTCGAATCCGTCCGTATGCAGCGACGCGCAACGCGATTCCAGATAGGCGCGATCCCGCTGCATTTCTTCGGACTCGCGTAACGCCAGCGAACGCAGATTGCGTGCGGCAAACCCGTCGGCAACGTGAATCAGCAGCAGCGACGAATCACACAACCGCGCGAGCTTGCGGATGTGATCGAGGATGCACTGGTCGTATGACGAGTTCTCGAGGGGCACAAGAATGCGGCGGTACATCAGGACATCCACCCCCGCACCGTCTGATACAACAACCAGACGTTGAGCGTCGAGATGATGAAGGCAACCGAGTATGACGCGATACGAAGTCCGAGCGAATTCACAAACGCTCCCATCTTGGCGCGGTCAGAGGTAAAGCGGACAAGCGGGAAGACGGCGAAGGAGAGCTGCAGTGAGAGAATCACCTGACTGAACACCAGCAATTTGGCGGTGCCGCTGGCTCCATAGAAGATCGCTACCATTGCCGCCGGCACAATGGCAATCGCACGGGTAATCAGCCGCCGCAGCCAGGGGCGAATCCGCAGCTCCAGAAATCCTTCCATCACGATCTGCCCCGCCAGCGTACCGGTCAGCGTCGAATTCTGTCCCGACGCGAGCAACGCCAGCGCGAACACGGCGCTCGCACCGGTTACACCAAGCAGCGGTGTGAGCAGTTTGTGCGCGTCCTGAATTTCAGCGACAGCGGTGTTTCCGCTGGTGTGAAATGTCGCCGCCGCCACAATGAGAATTGCCGCGTTGATGAACAGCGCAAACGTCAGAGCGATCGTCGAGTCGATGAACGCGAAGCGCACCGCCTCGCGCTTTCCGGCCGTATCCTCGTTATACTTTCGCGTCTGCACGATTGACGAATGCAGGTAGAGATTGTGCGGCATCACCGTCGCACCCAGAATACCGATGGCGATGTACAACTTGTCGGGATCGGTGATGATCGAGGCGGTCGGAATGAATCCCTTGGCCACTTCGGCCATCGCCGGATGCGAGATCACTAACTCAAAGAGGAAACAGCCGCCAACGACCGCCACGAGTGCAATCACCAGCGCCTCGAGCACGCGGAAGCCTTTGTTCTGCAGATAGAGCACGACCAAGACATCGAACGCCGTGAGCGCAATGCCCCACGGAATCGGAATATCAAAGAGCAGATTCAGCGCGATAGCGGTCCCGATGACTTCAGCAAGATCACACGCGGCAATGGCGATTTCGCAGAGCACCCAGAGTGTGAACGCCACCCGCTTGGAGTAGTGGTCCCGGCACGCCTGCGCGAGATCGCGGCCGGTGACAATGCCAAGCTTCGATGCGAGCCCCTGTAGCAGCACGGCCATGAGGTTCGACAGCAGGATCACCGCGAGCAGCGAGTATCCGAACTGCGAACCGCCGGCCAGATCGGTGGCCCAATTCCCGGGGTCCATGTACCCGACCGCCACGAGATACCCCGGCCCGGCGAAGGCGAGCATCTTGCGAAACCAGGTCGCCCCCGACACGTCGACCGAGCGATACACCTCGGAGAGCGACGGCGCGAGACGGGCACGCGACCACCCGTCATCAGACGCCCCTTCTGGAGAGCCCGCCCGCGGGAGCACGTCGGCGGGAGCCGTCGAATGCGGATTCAGTTTAGCCATAAACCAACTTTAGTGTTGCCTAAACCTTCTCGCAAGACATCTCCGAATACATCACCTAAGTCATCGCCTCGGAGGACCGCGGCGATGCAGAACGTCGAACGACGATGGTCCGAACTACCGCCGGTGGGCGGAACCGGGGTGTCGGAGAGTTTGGACCCGATTCCGCCCGACCGACGACAGGACTACGCGAACGCGCTCGATCAGCGGACGGCGGTGGTCAACGACAGACGCAGTGTGCGAGCAGCACCGGGCATGATGTTGTTGTTGCCGTGCGACGTTGCGATGTAACGACGATCGAACGCGTTCTCGACGTTGAGCTGCCCCCGTACGCCGTTGAACAGGTTCGCATACAACGCTGCATCTACACGCATGAAGCTCGGCAGCGTCACAGCGTTGTCGATCGCGGCATACATGCGCCCCTGTTGGATGAGTCCAAGTCCGGCACCAACACCATGCGCAAACGTGACACGATTCCAGAGCGATGCCGTGGTGTGCGGCACCAGCGCAATCGACTGTCCTGACTTCGCTGCAGTGGTTGTGCTGACAATACGCGCCTGTTGTGCAGCAAAGCCACCGGCAATCTGCCACCATGGTGTAACATCGCCGGACACGCCAACCTCGGTTCCATCCGTGCGCTGCGCGCCAGTCTGCACCGTGCGTGTCCCGTCGCGCGGATCAGGCGCCGACGTGTTGGTGCGGTCAAGGCGATACGTCGCGGCCGTCACCGTGATCACGGGTGAGATGTCCCACTTGAAGCCGAGTTCGCGATTCGTGAAGCGTTCAGGCTCAAGCACCGACGTCGTGACAGTCAAGGCAGAGAACTGATCGCCGCTGCTGGGCAGATAGGAACGCGAAACGCTGCCGTACACCGACATCGCCGGCATCGGCTTGTAGACGAGCCCCAGACGTGGTGACACGAGATGATCTTCGCGTGTCAGACGCGAGTTGTCGCGATTGTTGTGGAAACGAATGGCGAATTTCTCGAAGCGTACGCCGGCGATGACCTGCAGGTGCGTAAACAGCGACAGCTGATCCTGCATGTACAACGCGGCCACATTGACCGTCGACCCATTGTCTGCATCGGTTGCAGTCTGACGAAACGTCACGGGCGTGGCGACGGTCGGGGCATTGAATGGCACGAGCAACGACGTCGCCGTGTTGTTGAAGTAACCGGTGTTGCGGAACTGATCGGTGCCCTGCGTTCCGAACTCCGCGCCGACAAGCAACGTCTGCTGAACTGATCCGTTGTCCAGCTTGTACGTGACGTCTGTCTGATTGAACAGATTTTTCCGGTCGATCCTGTGATTGTACGCGGACAACGCGACCTGCGCGCCACCGGTCGACACTGCACCCGGATATGTGTTCTGATAGTACTTGTCATACTGCGCAGCGCGCGTTCGGTTGACGATGTGCAATCCCTTCGACGTGGTGTGATCGATCGACGCGACGGTCGAACGCACCTGCACGGTCGAGGTGTTCACCGACGGGTTGCCAAAGAACGTGGTGCGATCGGTGACAGACGGTGCGCCGAGGTATGACGGAATTCCGCGGTCGACCGTGCGATCGTCGTAGAGATATTCATAGCTCAGGCGAACCATCGTTCTTGGCGACACTACAAACGCAGCCGTTGGATTGATCGCCTTACGTTCCAGGTGATTCACAACGCGAAACCCATCGGAATTCTCGAACATAGCGTTCAAACGCACCGCTGCGCCCGGCGACACATCCTGACCCACGTCGACCATAGCGCGCTTGTGATCGAACGAACCACCTTCGAGCACCAAGCTGCGGGTCGGGCCCCAGAGCGCTTCTTTCGTTACACGATTGAGAACGCCACCACCGCCGCCGCGTCCAAACGTCATGGCGTTCGAACCCTTGAGCGCTTCAACGCGCTCGACGTTGTACAGATCTCTCAGATACTGCGCGTCGTCGCGTACACCATCGACGAAGAAGTCTGCCGTCGATGAATTGCCACGGATGGTCGGCGCGTCGCGGTGTCCTTCGCCGAGTCCCATCGTGATACCCGGCACGTAGCGAACGACATCGGCCATGGACTGCATGCCCTGATCGGCGATCAACGCACGCGACACAACGGTCACTGACTGCGGCACGTCGCGCAGCGGAGTGTCAGTTCGTGTCGCGCTGGAGGTGCGCGTGAGGGCATAACTTCTGCGCTTCTTGACCGAGTCGCGCACAACGAACGCCTTGAGTCCTTGCGCCGCCGTGTCGCCCGGGGCGACCGCTCGTTTGACCGAGTCCCTCGCACCTTGGGCGGCTCCGACGACCGGGGACAGGATCAGCG
>JBKJTE010000146.1:0-4765 GCA_046590495.1 Gemmatimonas sp.
GCCGCTACCGCCGCCGCAGTTCCGCCGGACGAACCCGCCGTTACACGATCGAGCGCATACGGATTGTGCGTATACCCGGGAAGAATCGAACTCACCGTCTCGTATGGTGTGAACGCCCACTCAGCGAGATTGGACTTGGCCAACACGATCGCGCCCGCCGCCTTCACTTTCGCCACCATCGTCGCGTCCTGCTGCGGCTTCCATCCTTCAAGAGCGAGCGATCCGGCCGTCGTCTGCAGCTCCACTGTCTCGAAATTGTCTTTGACGATCATCGGGATGCAGTGTAGCGCACCAACGGGCCCTGACTTGGCAAATCGCGCGTCGAGCGAATCAGCAACGGCAATCGCGTTCGCGTTCAGCATGATCAGCGCATTCACCGCCGGACCGCGCTTGTCGTACGCGGCAATCCGATCGAGATAGCGCTGCACCAGCGCGTGACAAGTCAGGCTCTTCGCGCGAAACGCCGCGTGCACCTGCGCAATCGTCGTCTCTTCAACGCGAAATGCGGTGCCTTTGGCGGGCGCATTCGCCTGTGCGATCAACAACGATGGAGCAAGCGCGGCGAGGCCGGTGACCGTCGCCAGCCGGATCGGGTGACGCAGAGTGGCGAATGACTTCACGACCGACATCCTTGCGTTGAACTTGCGTTGAACTTGCGTTGAACTTGCGTTGAACTTGCGTTGAACTTGCGTTGAACTTGCGTTGAAGAAAAACATCCCATGCGCGCACGCTCACGCGGCTGTGACACGAAGTCTACGCAGCAACCGATGGACGAACGATGGTGTTGTGCTTCCCATCGACAAGCGGCATCACCTGTTCGGCGAAGCGCTCCATCTCCTCGAGCTGCGGACTGCTCTGCAACAGCAGCAGATTCACGCCCACCGACTGCAGTTCGCGCACACGATCAGCCACTTGTTCCGGCGTGCCGACCAACCCTGCGCGCAGTCCGCGATTGGAAACGGAGTAGTCCTGCAGGGAAACCTGCGTGTCGAGCTGCGTATTGCCAATCCAATCCTGATAATTGGCGTAGCCCGGTGAGCCCGGCTGCACGTTGGTGATTCGCTCGAGTTCGCGCCGTGCTTCGGATTCCGTGTTGCGCACAATCGCGTATGCCGCCATCCCAAACTGCATCGGACGAAGGCCACGCGTTTCACGACGCGCACTCATGTCGGCGATCTTCGGCGCAACGCGTTCGGCCGGATCGCCGTGCATGACGTACGCATCACACTGCGAAGCGATCAGCGACTTGGCCGCGTCCGATTCGCCGCCGGCGTACAGCACCGGATGCGGACGTGACCAGCTCGAGACTGGCTTCGGCTCGACAATCAGTTCGTCCACCTGATAGTACTTGCCACTGAACGACACCGACGGATCGCGCCACGCACCGTGCAACACGTCCAGCCATTCGGCCGTGCGGGCATACCGATCGTCATGCTCGTCAAAGGTGGTACCGTAGCGACGCGCTTCGTCCTTCCACCACGACGACACCACATTCAGCGACAAACGGCCATTGCTGATGTGATCGATGTTCGCGGCCTGTTTCGCAAGCGTCGCCGGATGATGAAACGTCGGCCGCACGGCAACCATGAGTTCGAGGCGGGTCGTGACCGCTGCGAGCGCGGCCGCTGTCGACCACGCATCGAGTGCCGGCGCGCGGATCCCCTTGATGTCGTTCAGAAACAGTTCGGCGATCAGCGTGAGATCGTAACCGATCTCTTCGCTGCGTCGCGCCAGGCGCTGCACGTACGGCCACGTCGCGTCCATCCCCTCGTCAGGGACATTGCGCAACCAACCGCCAAACACCGGAAGCCAGTAGCCGTAGCGCATCATGCCACCATCGCACGGGCGCCGACTGACGTCTCTGACATGCGTGCTTCGAGATAGTCGACGAGCTTCACCCACGGATCGAAGCCGATCACGTTCGGCGCGTCGGCCACAAAGTTCGACAGCGCATTGATATCGTAGAAGTAGTGCTTGCCGTCGCGATCATCGACCAGGTATTCGATGCCACCAACATCGATGCGCGCGGCCTTGGAGATGCGCTCCACCTGCGCAATGATTTCCGGCCGTGGCGTTGTGCTTTCTACGCGCATCCCGGTCTTGGGTGCATCGATCGCGCATGCACCGCGCACGAGTTCAACGCCGTTGGTCGTCTGGCACGCATCGGCCGGGCACAAGTCGAACGAATTCTGCGGCGGATGCACGTTGATGCCGTACAGGTAACGCCCGCCGAGTGTCTCAACGCGCGTAATATGCCCATCGCGGAGTGGTGCGGATTCCTGCACGAGCGCCGTGCCATCGACGCCGAGATCGACCGTTCCGTCGGCAATCGCATCCGACAATGCTTCGGCGCTGTCATACCGCACGATGCCAGCACCGCTGCCGCCGACGTTCGCTTTCACCAGCACCGGAAAGCGAAAGCCTTTCGCCGCATCGAGCGCGCGCGTGGCGTTGTTGATGACGCGCGCTTTCGGAAACGGCAGTCCGAGTTGACGCAGCAGATCGAGCTGCGTCGCCTTGGAGAGTTCAAACGTGTACGCATCGGCGCCGTTCACCACCGGCACGCCGATGCGATCCAGATGACGCAACCAGTGCAGCGTGTGAAACGTGCTCTGCGCATGTCCGCGCAGATACGCTGACGGGCTCGCGCGATTGAACACGAGCGACCAGGGCACCGTGCTCTCGGAGGGATCAAATAGATGCGCCGCGGCATCGAGTCGATCGAACGGAATTCCGCGCTTCTCCAGCTCAGCGAAAAGCGGGCGGAACCAGTCTGGGTGCTCGTGATAGACGGCAATGGGACGACGTGACATCGTAACACTCCTGCAAAGCGGAAGCGCCGTCCAAACAACGACAAAGCCCGGCAGTCGAAGCCGCCGGGCATTCGCGTTTTAGCTCGTTGTTTTACGTGGCGGCAAGAGGCGGCAAAAGACCACGGTGCTTCAGTTGTGAAAGCAGGTTATCGAGGGTGCGTAAAATGGTCAAGTGCTGAGATTGTGGTGGTGCGTCCCGACCTGTACTGCAAAACGGGGCGGCCTCTCTCTGGAGAAGCCGCCCCGTGTGCGATCGCTACCTCAGACCCAAACCCTCACCCCACCCAGCGTCCCATCCAGCAACACCGCCAGCACCCGTTCCACCAATCTCGGCAGCGTCGCCTCGATCTTGTTGGTCATGGCAGCGTCACCCGCATTCGCTGAAGCCGCACACATGGCACTTCACGCACCCTTCGGCAAACTCCAGCTGCGAGCCACAGTCGGGACAGGTGCCCATGAACACTTCCCCACCGTGCGAACCAAACGCTTCGGCCTGCATCTGCTCGGCGCCCACCGGCGGTCGTGACGTGGGTACGATGCTCGCCATTGGCTGCGGCGGCGTCAGTGAGCTCACCGGGCTGACCTGACTCTGCGCATTGCTCTGCAACAGATCCTGCTGCACGCCCTGCTTCTCACGCCACCACTGCTCGAGCGCGATGCCGACTGCATCGGGCATCGACAACACCTTGTTGGGGCCGAGACCGACGGCGCGATCGGAGGAGATACCGCGCAGCTGACGGTGCACTTCCATCAGTGGAATGCCACTACGTAACGCGAGCGATACAAGACGCCCGATCGCTTCCGCGTCGGCCATCGCACTGCCGCCGGCCTTGCCGAGGTTGAGGAACAGTTCGAACGGCTGCCCCTTCTCGTCTTCGGTGATGTTTACGAACATCACGCCTAGGGGTGTGTCTTTGCGGATGGTCGTGCCGCGCAACACATCGGGACGCGAGCGCTTGGCACGACGCGATGCATTCTCTGCTTCGGCGCTGAACAGCGCCTTCTGCGCGCGCTCCAACTCGTTCTGCAGTTCGGCGATGGTACCCTGCAACTCGCCGTTCTCGCGCTTGAGCGCAGCTTCCGCCTTGGCGTCACCACCGTCACGCTTGGCGGCTGCGTCGGTGGTCGCGCCCGTGCTCAACACCTGGTTGTCGCGCGAACCATCGCGGTACACGGTCACGCCTTTGCACTTGGCTTCGTACGCCATCTCGTAGATCGCGCGCACATCGTCGACCGTGGCGGCCTGACTGAAGTTGGTCGTCTTGGAGATCGCCGAATCGCAGTGCTGCTGGAACGCGGCCTGCATGCGGATGTGATAGTCGGGCGAGATGTTGTTGGCCGTGTTGAACACCGCCTGCCACTTGGTCGGCACTTCGGCATGCGTGACCGAACCCGTGGTCGCGATGCGCTCCATCAACTCTTCGCTGTGCCAACCTTCACGCTTGGCGATCGCGACAAAGTCCTCGTTCACATCGGGCATGCGCACACCGGCCTGATTGCGCATGAACGCCACGGCAAACAACGGCTCCAGTCCACTCGAGCAGCCCGCAATGATGGAGATGGTGCCCGTCGGTGCAACCGTGGTGACGTTGCAATTGCGCAGCAGTTGCATCGGACGAATACGCAATCCGTCTTCATCACGCGCGCACGTCGCGTCAGGACCAAAGATCGACTGCGCCCACTCGGGGAACGGGCCACGCTCACCAGCAAGGCGCTCGCTTTCCTTCTTCCCTTCGACGTCGACGAACTCCATCACCTTGCGCCCCATCTCCACACCTTCGGCGCTGTCGTACGGAATGCCCATCCGCACGAGCATGTCCGCAAAACCCATCACACCAAGTCCGATGCGACGAATGCGCTTGGACAGTGCATCGATCTCGGGGAGCGGGTACTTGTTGACGTCGATGATGTTGTCGAGGAAGTGCGTGCTGATCGCGATATCGCGCTTGAAC
>JBKJTE010000272.1:0-4884 GCA_046590495.1 Gemmatimonas sp.
CGGAGTGTACGCCGGTTTCCCCGTGAGCGCATTCCGCTCCTGCTTGAGCCGCGTCTGCAGCGCTGCATCGTCACCGCCGGTGTCACCAACGCCGTATATCGTGCCCATCGTGGAGACAAAGACTTCACGCGCTGCGAAACTTGCCGCGATCGACACGCCGATCTTCCAGTCATACCCCAGAGGACGTACGAACGGTTCGATCCCGTGTCCGATATGACCGAGTATTGAGTGCTCGAGCTGTTGCTCCTGCTGAGCGGCAACGGGAAGCGTTTGATCGACCTGCGCCTTCGGGTACGTCGCCAATGCCCAGAGCACGATGCTGAGTGCCAGAATCACCGTGCCGGCGCGACGCAGAAACAGCTGACAACGCTGCGCTACCGATATCGCCAACGACCTGGGACTGGGCCACCGAAATGGCGGCAGTTCGAGAATCATCGGACGAACGGGGCCCTTGAGCAGCGTGCGCTTGAAGATTGCGGCGATACCGAGTGCGACGAATGTGCCGAGCAGATACATCACCAGCATGGTCATCCCTTGCAGCGATATGCCCGGGATGAGCGAGATCGGCGGCACGAACGCACCGATCAGCAGCGTGTACACGGGCAGTCGCGCTGAACAGCTCATGAGCGGCACGACCATGATCGTGGCCAGTCGGTCCTTTGGATCTTCGATCGTGCGCGTGGCCATGATGCCGGGAACGGCACATGCGTAGCCGGACAGCATCGGAATGAAGCTCTTGCCGTGCAGTCCGACTTTTCGCATCACGCGATCCATCAGGTATGCTGCGCGCGACATATAACCCGAGTGTTCCAACAGTCCGATCACGGTGAACAGGATCGCAATCTGCGGCAGGAACACGAGCACAGAACCCACGCCGGCAAACACACCGTCAACCACAAGACTGCGCAGATCACCCGGCGGAAGCAGCGACCCAACGGTGCGTCCGGTGGCACCGATCACGGTTTCGATCGCGTCCATCAACGGGGTGGCCCATGAGAACACTGACTGGAACACGAGCACCATCACCAGGAGAAACAGCATCGGTCCGTAGATGCGATGCAGCGCGATCGCGTCGATGCGATCACTGAGCGACCGTCCCGTGTTCACACGTCGTGCCACTGTGCGTTCGGTTACTTCGCCAATCCAGCGATAGCGCACTTCCGATTCAAACCGCGCCGGTGTGAAGCCTGCCGCGCGCAGTGCGTCGCTCGATGCAGCGAGTGCGGCCGCCAATCCCCGGACGTCTTTCAAGTGAGCGTCCGTCTTTGACGAACCAAGCAGACGAAGCGCTTCCATTGCCGCCGCTGACGGCACCAGTCCATCAGCGATCAGACATTCGCGCAGCGGTGCCAGCGCTTCGGTCGCAGCGTCGGGCAATTCAAATCGACGCGACGGTACGGGGAGCTTTGCTGCAATGAACAGTGCGCGCTTGAGCGGCTCGATCCCTTCGGCGCGCTTTGCAACTGTCGGCACAACCGGCACACCAAGTTCGTGAATGAGCTCGGGGACGTCGATTGCAACGCCTTCAATTTCGGCGACGTCGAACTGATTCAGCGCGACAACAACGGGAACACCGAGTTCGATGACCTGACTCGCCAAAAACAGATTGCGGTCGATGTGCACCGCATCCATGACCACGAGAACGACATCGGGGCGCCAACGATCGCGGTCCCGTCCAAGCAGCACATCGAGCGCGATCTGTTCATCCGGCGACCCGGCCGACAGCGAGTAGCTGCCGGGGAGATCGAGCACGGCAACATGCTGTCCGTCAGGACCGCGGAAGCTCCCTTCGACGCGTTCGACGGTGACGCCGGCAAAATTTCCGACCCGCTGACGAAGCCCGGTCAGCGCATTGAAGAGCGTCGTCTTGCCGGTGTTCGGATTGCCGATGATCGCGACGCGAAGCGTCGTCTTGTCACCCGGATTCGGACCGTGATCTTGAGCGCCGCGCTGCGGGTCTCTGGCCAACGGTGTCTGAAGCGAGGTCACTGCATCGTCTCAATCGGGACCTGTAGAAGCCCCGCTGCGGCGTGTCAGGCTTGCGCCGACTGCGGTCGGACGGTGATTCCCGCCGTGATGGCGGAGCCGAGTGCGAGGCGCGTGCCGCGCACTTCGAGCAGCATCGCGTGCCGTGAGTCGATCACGTTGACGCTGATTCCTTCGCACAGCCCCAAGGCCCGGAGCCGGCACGCTTCATCGGCAGAACACTCGATGTCGACCACAGTGGCGCGACTTCCGGGACCGCACGCCGCAAGCGCGCACGTGGTGCGCGCGGGAGGTGTGTCGTTGTTTTGCAGCGTAGGAAGTGCGATAACCGGAGGCACGTGCCGTTAGATGAGAATGTTTCTCAAACCCGATGATGGAGTATACAATCGCGGGCTCTGCTGGGGCAATAGGGAGAGGAGCATTCGGGTAATTCTTACAGGCTACGCGGCAACCACGGCTCTCGCTGGCCCGCCTGCACCCGGCTCACGACGCCAGGCCATGATCGCAACGCCGATGGTGAAGATGGCGATCGCGATGACCTGAGCGGTGGTCAGCCCCAGGATGTAGCGATCGTCTTTGGCGCGGAAGAATTCGATGATGAAGCGCTCGATCCCGGCCAGCACGCAGTACATGCCGAAGAGCCACCCTTCGCGCTGCTGGTGCCTTCTGAAACGCCACAGGATCAGGAACATGACGAACCCCATCGCTGTCTCGTACAGCTGCGTGGGGTGCACCGACATCACCTTGTCCGGCGGCGTGCCGGCCGGGAGCTGCACGTGGAACTGCTGCTGCATCACCAGCGCGGTCGACGGCGGAGCGCCTTCCGGGAACTGTGCCGAGAATGGGCCGCTCCACAGATGCCCATAGTCGTCGCCCACGGCCCAGCAGCCAGTCCGTCCAACCGAGTAGCCCGCCGCGATAGCGATTCCGGCCACGTCGGCGAAGCGCAGGAAACTCAGCTTGCGCCACCGGATGGTCAGCCAACACAACAGCACCGACCCGATGAACCCGCCCCAGAACACGAAGCCACCTCGGCTCAAAAACGACTCGCCCGAGAGGATGACGTAGTAGCTCTTGCCGCCGATCAACGTACCCAGAAGTGCGGCCAACACGATGTCCGGCATCGTGTCGGCTTCCTTGAGATGCCCGCGTCGTGTCAGTTCGCGCTGGCAGACGATCTGCGCGACCACGAATGCCGCGAGCACGGCGAGGCCGAAGCCGGTGATCTCGACGGGGCCAAAGAGGTGCAGGATCGTCGGGTGGTGAATGATCCCGTCGGGATTCATGCGGAGGCGGGGGAGGGGATGTAGGAAGACCGGCGCGACGCGTCGTTCACGTCACACCGGCCGTGGCGTAAGGGAACATACCCGGCAGCGGAAGCGATGAGTGCGCCGTGAGCGAAGCAGGCATGCGTTCGCCCGCTGCAAAGCGAAAGAGTCCGGCGGCCGCAATCATCGCCGCGTTGTCCGTCGCGAGACGTGGCGAGGGTGCAAAGACAGCACCGCCGCGCTTGGCCATACGCTCCGCGACCCCCTTCTGCAGCGCCTGATTGCAGGCAACACCGCCGCCAAGTACAACGCGCGTGCGTGAAAAGAGGCGTGCGGCGCGATCGACCTTCTCGACGAGCGTACCAACGACGGCGTCCTGAAATGCGCGAGCGATCGGAGCGCGTTCGGTGTCGAGCGAGTTCTGTGCCTGTGCTTTGCGCACATCGAGCAACACGGCCGTCTTGAGTCCGCTGAATGACAGATCGAAATAGTCATCGTCACCGGGCTTTGAGTTGCCGCGCACCATCGGCTTTGCAAAGCGATGCATCAGCGGCCCACTCGTACGCGCGAGCTCTTCGATCGGTCGTCCGCCGGGATAGGGCAGCCCGAGCAGCTTGGCGACTTTGTCGAACGCTTCGCCGGCAGCGTCATCGCGCGTGCGACCAAGGAGTCGATACTCGCCCCACGCAGGCACGTCGAGCAGCAGCGTATGCCCACCGCTCACGAGGAGCGCGATAAACGGAGGCTGCGCTTCAGGCGACTCGAGCAGCGTCGCGAACAGATGTCCTTCGAGATGGTGCACCGGCACCACCGGAACGCCACTCGCGAGTCCGATCGCTTTCGCGAACGTGGTGCCGACGAGTAGCGCACCGACAAGCCCCGGCGCATGCGTCACGGCAATCGCGTCGATGTCGTCGAGCGTCACGCCTGCTTCGCTGAGGGCCGTGCGCACAGTCGGCGCAATGCCGGTGAGATGTTGACGACTCGCGATTTCCGGCACCACGCCACCGAAGAGGCGATGTACGTCCTGCGACAGAATCACCAGGGACTTGAGCACGGGATGTGCCGCGTTGCCTTCGACCACGGACGCTGAAGTTTCGTCGCACGACGTTTCGATGCCGAGTATGCGGAGCGATGGTGCGTCGCTCACGGACGCCCCGCCGGCTGCTGCGTGTCCGGACGCGTGACGCGGTGCATGTGCACGGTGAGCAAACGCGGACGGAGATCCGTTACGCGCGCGGATGTGCCGACCGGCATGTCGAGATCCTGTTCACGCAGTTCGATGCGCACACTGTCGGGCGTGTCGTCGGTGATCGCGCGCTGCAATACCGGTGGTGATTGCACGAGCCGGAAGAGATCGCGTCGTCGGCCAACGACAAACGCGCGCACCGGCGTGATGGGTTCGGTGAGCACGACGGCGCTATCGAGTGTGAGCGAAACGTTGACCTTCACCCAGGTCGCGGTCGGCTCTTCGGCGCTCACGATCAACCAGAGCGCACACGCCAGCACCAGCGCGACGAACGCGCGCATGACCACCGGCCACGAGAGACGCGGCGTGCGTTCGCTCACGAAAGCGACACGTCAGCTGCGTGGTTCGGCGAGCAGCCCTTCGAGCAGCCGCCGGTTTGGC
>JBKJTE010000040.1:0-3518 GCA_046590495.1 Gemmatimonas sp.
CCTCGCCATTGACCCCCGACTCGATCAGATTCACGTCCCGCATGAACGGTGAGTTCCGCGTGCGCGTGTGAATGACATCAATGGACGCCGTGATGTCGTTGCCGAGATCGTGCTCGAGTCCAATGTCGTATTTTACCGACTGTTGAAACCGGAACTCCGGCGCAAAGAGCGTGACTGTTGGTTTTGCCGAGGAGATCGCGGTCGAGTTGAGGCAGCGCGTGGGAACGTGATCGATGTCGCCGGTTGGTTGGGGAACCCCAGTGCCGGTGCAGACCAGGTTCGCCTGCTCCTGCCCCGTGTTGGCATATGCGGCATTGACGTAGACGTATGGGTCGTGACCCGCAAAGCCTCCGATTCCGCCACGCAGCAGCCAGTTCCGCTCTCGCCCGATGTCGTACGCGAACCCGAACCGGGGAGAGACAACGGCATTCCCGGATGGAAGGCGGTGTGTGTCGAGACCGCCCAGCGCCGTGTTGGCGAGCAGGACGGGATTGACCGGTGGAGCTCCGAAAAATGGCGCATCCGCGCGCAGGCCGGCAGTCAGCGTCAGGCGTTGTGTGGCACTCCAGCGATCCTCCGCGTAGCCGGCGAGCTGATATGGTGAGTAATCGGCCACCGGTCCCTCGGGTCGGGTCGGCAACGCGAGGGCGATCTCGTATCGCTGCGCAACACCCTGCTCCAGTGCGTCAGGTCCGGCGAACGTCCAGGCACCCCACTTGTTCAGGAAGATGTTGTCGAAGATATGAAGGAACTGGCTTTGCATCCCCGCCGTGAGGACGTGGTCGCCGCGACTCCAGGTCACGTTGTCCGTCAACTCGATGATTCGCTGGTCGGTTCGGGTATCCTGCGCATTCCTCGTTGAGCCGGCAGACAGTGGGAGCTTGGTGGGGTCGGCTCCGATCAGGAAGATTGGGGCGCGGGTGCGCGACGTTAAGTCCAGATTTGCCGTCGCGAGACTGGCGATCAATTCGTTGGAGATAGTCGCGATGGTGCTGGTCGCCTTGAGGCGCGTGGTGAGGTTTCGTGCATGCCGATCCGCGCCACTGAGCCCGAGCTGCCAGCCGTCGCGCCGCAGGCCGGTGAGGCCTCGCGCAAGCGTCTGGGTGCGAGCGTCGCTGAAATTGTTGGTGACCTCGATGAGGTGCGCGCTGGACGGTTGCCACGACAACTTCGTGAAGAGGGTGACATTCGGCTGCTGAAGCACGGGGAACTCGGCGCCTCCCGGGTCGAAGCCGTACCGATCGCGAACGATTCGCTGGATACGGGACGTCAGCGAATCGGTAGTGCCAACTGATGGATCATTCACGGCGAAGCCGGGCGCCGGCGTCTGTTGCGATTGCACATCGGCCACGACGAAGAAGTGCAGGCGGTCCCGGATGATCGGTCCGCCGGCACTCAATCCGTATTGCAGCGTTGTAAAGGGATCGATTGGGCGACCACTCGTGTCCGCGCCCACGAGATCGTTGCGCCCCAGGGACACGAACGTCGAGCCTCGAAATTGGTTCGTCCCCGAGCGCGTGACGGCGTTGATGAGTCCTCCTGTGAACCCACCCTGCCTGACGTCGAACGGCGCGATGAGAATGCGCAGCTCCTGCAACGCCTCGAGGGACAGCGCTCGCGCACCGATGCCGGCGCCGGGTGTCACCTCGAGACCGAGATAATCGGACGCGGATCCCCCGTCGACCTGAATGCTGTTCAGCCGTGGAGACTGTCCGCCGATGGAGATGTTCGGCGAGCCGGTGGCCTGCGGCGCCATGGCAAGCAGGCCCACGAAGTCGCGTTTCAATAGCGGCAGGCTGCGCACCGCCTCGCCCGGAACATCGTGCACGGGACCCCCGGCGCCGGCATCGCGCGACCCGGCCTCGCGCACCACGATATCGGCGAGGCGCTGCACCGCCTCCGCAAGCACCACTCGGCGAGTGAGCCGATCACCGAGATGCAGCGTGAATCCCGGAAGGGACGTTGGAACGAATCCGAGTGCCCTCGCCTCGAGCGCGTATGGTCCCCCAACTGGCAGGTTCTCGAACGAGAATGTCCCGTGCGCGCTGGTGACCGCGAAGCGCCGGCGGCCGGTGCTCGAATCGATCAGCGAGAGTCGTGCATCGGACAGAGGTGCGCCAGACGTCCTCACCACGGTCCCCTGAATGGCCGCGCCCGCGACGCCCTGCGCGCTGGCGAGCGGGCAACGCACTGCAAGCGCCAGCGTGACGAGAAGTGCGGTCAGTCCAGTGCGACGCAACGTGAGGGGGCGGCTGGGACAATTGAAGGGCGCCCGACGAAATTGAGACGCGCGCGCAGCGCAAGCAAGGCCATGGAGGTCGGTAAAGCGCCGCATCGGTCACGAGCGCTGCGGCCGCATCTACCTCATGCGCAACGCGCCGACCTGCTCGCGCGCGCCACTCGGCCCTTCGACATCTCGCCGGTCGTTCAGGGCCGCTCGATGCTGCTCGAGGCGGATGCGGGTGACGTGCCGGCGGCCGGTGCAGACGTGAGCAAGTGGATTCGTTTTCGCTCCACCCACGCCGATGCCGCAGGTGCCGTGCGAATGTCGCCAGTCGGGTTCAGCGAGTCCGGGCGCACCGCAGTCGCATTCGTGGATTGGCGCTGCGGACCAACGTGCGGTCATACGCTGGGAGTGGCGCTCGCGGCCACGACGGATTCCACATGGTCGATCGCGGAGATGCTGCTCGTCTCGTCCCGCGCCCGCTGAGGGTCGTCCACCGCCACAGGCCGGAGTCCACAGTTGTGTGCGGGCTGTGAGAGTGGTTCGGACTGTTGCGCGCGGTTAGGCGCGGCCGGTCAGTACTTGGCCAGGTAGTTGTCCAGCTCCCACTGCGACACCTGCGAGATGTACTCACGCCACTCCTCGCGTTTCGCCGCGAGGAAGTGTTGCGTGATGTGTCCGCCCAGCGCGGCGGTGATCACATCGTTCTTTTCCAGCTCGTCGCATGCCTCGTTCAGGTCGTGCGGCAGGTCGTCGATGCGAAGACGCCGCTTCTCGCGATGGCTCATCTCCCAGATGTTCTCGTTCACCGGCTCGCGGTGGTCGGCCTTGGTGCGAATGCCATCCAGCCCCGCAGCCAGCATCACCGCCAGGGCGAGATACGGATTCGCTGCGGGATCCGGGACGCGATGTTCCACGCGTGTGCCCAGCCCGCGCCGCTCGGGGATGCGCAACATGGGTGAGCGGTTCCGCATGCTCCACGCGACGTTCACCGGCGCCTCGTAGCCCGGCACAAGCCGCTTGTACGAGTTCACGAGTGGATTGGTGATCGCGCACGAGCCGCGCGCATGCCGCAACAGCCCACCGATGTAATTGAGTGCCGTCGCGCTCAACTCCCACTCGGCGCTCTTGTCCCAGAACGAGTTCGTCTTTCCCTTGAACAGCGACTGGTGCGTGTGCATGCCGCTGCCAGCCTGTCCGAAGATGGGCTTGGGCATGAACGACGCCGCGAGTCCGAACCGTTGCGCCACCACCTTCACTACGAACCGGAACGTCGCGATGTTGTCGGCCGTCG
>JBKJTE010000167.1:0-4841 GCA_046590495.1 Gemmatimonas sp.
CGTGAGCCCCATCGCGGTCAGGTAGCCGCCATACGAGCCACCCCACAGCCCAATGCGCGTGCGGTCCACGTCAGCGCGTGCACCAAGCCAGCGTGCGGCTGCCACCACATCGCCGTATTCGCTGCCGCCTGTAGCCCCTTGCTTCAGCGCTTCGCGGAAATCGAGGCCATAGCCGATTCCACTCCGGTAGTTGAGCGACAGCACCACATAACCGCGCAACGCCAACGCCTGATTCATGGCGTACGCGTGATGATAGTACGCACCGTAATTCCAGCCGAGCAGCATCTGCCGACGCGAACCGCCATGCACAAAGATCATGGCCGGATGTTTGGAGCCCGCACGCGCACCGGGCGGCAGAAACAGCTGCCCGTATGATGTGATGCCATCTGCAGCGCGCAGCGTGATGGCCGTCGGCGCCACCAGCGACGAAGCCGGAAAATCGGCCGGCACGCTCTCCGGTGCCAAGGGCTTCCAACTCGCCGTGGCCGCCGCACCTTGCAACACCGCTGCGTGTGCCGGCATGCGCTCGTCACTCACGAGCGCGTGCAGTACACCATTGCTCGACTCGACGGGATTCCACGCGATGTGTGCGCCGCCCACCGCCGCCACTGGCGGTGCGTTGCCATCGGCCGCAACGGTCATCACTTTGCGACGGTCGATGTCGCCGATGTTCGTGCTGTAGACCAATCGCTTGCCATCGGCACTCCGCGACACGAACTCCACTTCGCCGTTGCCGGGTGTGAGTTCCACGGGCGTGCCACCGCCTGCTGCGATGCTGTACAGGTGCACCCAACCGGTGCGTTCCCACGGAAACACAATGCGATCGCCCGCGCTCCAGAACAGCTGATTGTCGGCAACGATGGCCCAGTACGCACTGCCCCGCCCCGCGGTCGCACGAAAAATCTCACGCGCCTGACCCGTCGCGACATCGGCGACCATGATGCCCCACGGCTGCGCTGTGCGCGTAGCACGGAAACCAAGTTGACGGCCCTCGTAGGGCATGCGCAGAAAGGCGAGCGTACGGCCGTCGGGAGACCATACAGGCGCGTTGTCGGTGTCAGTGCTCGGCGCCATCCAGCGCAGCGACTTGGCGGCCATGTCATACACGCCGACAAAACTGTGCGTGCCGCGATTGGAGACGAACGCCACCTGTTTTCCGTTCGGCGACCAACGCATCGCGGCCGCACTGCCGCGCATTTTGAACAGCTGCGTGGTGCGTACCGAGTCGACCGCCCGCGTGGCCATCCAGATTGCACCACGACGCACAAACAACAACTCGCTGCCACTCGGCGCAGGCGTAGGCGACGAGCCTTCCGTCACACGCACCGCTGGCGTGCCATCGAGACGCACACGCCAGATCGCTTGCTCGGCGCCGCCCGGATCGCTGCTCGGGTTTGGAATCTCACCCGCACGATTGGCGCCGCCACCGCGCACAAAGTACAACGTGCGGCCGTCAGCACTGAAGGCGAGCGACGCGATATCCTGCCCGTCGTCTTCCGTGAATGCGGTGACCATGCGCGCCGCTGCGCGCGTGGAGTCGGTGACCCAGATGTTTCGCACACCCCGCGCGTTCAGCACGAACGCCACCGCGTGTGCGGCCGGTGCAGCTACGATGGTCGCGGCGAAGGGCGCACCGTCGATCTGGCGGACCGTTGGCGGTGTCTGTGCGGCGAGCGGCAGCGCGACCACAAACGCAAATGAGATGGAGGCTACAGAACGCGTGATCATAGCTTCAGAAAACTCCACTCTTTCGAGAAGGGAATGCTGCTCAGTAGAACACTGCGATCTTTCTCCACCAGCAGTCGATCACTCGGATTGATGCCGATGCCGCGCGCCGCGTCGTAGAGCCCCGGTTCGACGGAGAAGGTCATCCCTTCCTGCACGACTGTGTCGTCGCCGAGTGCGAGGAATGGGGATTGGTGTCCTTCGAAGTTCGTGCCCTGACCGTGTCCGGGGCGGTGGTAGATGAACTCCTGCATGCCGGCCTTGATCTGATACGCGTGCACCTTTTGCGCGATCTCGCCGCAGATGGCGCCGGGACGCGCTTCTTCGACCATGATCTGCACCGTATCCGCGACCACCTGCCACATGCGATCGTGGTGCGTGTTGCTCGGTGTGATGATGTAGTTGCGATAGCCTTCGCCGCCGAAACCGCCGAGCAGGATGTCACAGTTCACGTAGACAGGTTGGCCGCGTTTCAGCTTGGTGTGAAAGAACTGATTGGGGTGCGGATACGCCGTGGCCACGCCAGCGCGTACGTAGTTGCCGGTGACTTCCATGCCAACGGCGCTGTGCGGTTTCCCGTCGCGTTTGACATCGCGCATCATGAGGTTGATGCCGTAACTGGACAGCGCCTGTCCGACTTCGTAGTCCGTGGTGTTCGTGCCGTGCGCGAGGATGAAATCGCGGGCAAACGCGTGGATCTTGTCGAAGTAGCGATAGGCACGCTGCAACAATGCGATCTCTTCCGGGGTGCGGATCATCCGCATGCCCATGCAGATATCGCTGATGTCCATGCTCTTGCTTGCCGGCAGTACCTTGTCGAACGTTGCCTGCGCGCTCGGCGTCAGCTCGCGATCGAGACCGATGGTTTTGCCGTTCAGTCCACGCTTGGCCAGCTGCGACAGCGCCCAGGTCCACAATTCGACGCGCCCGCCGCGCACATTTTCGCCGCGATTGGGAAAGCCACCTTCGGCGTGTGGATAGCAGAAGTAGTACTCGTTTTCCGTACACCACCACGACGTGATGAGATCGCGATCGATCGCGGGTGAGAACCAGTAGATCGTGTCCGGTTCGTCCACCATGAACAGCGCCCAGGTGGTCCGTTCACCGCTGCCGCGAAAACACCCCGAGTAGTAGACGAGGTTGGGATCGGACTGCAGGAGTACGGCATCCACGCCGCGCGCCTTGGCGCTTGCTCGCAGGCGATTGGCGGCGGCCTTGTACCACGATAGCGGCAGCCGGTCCACGCCTACGGGCGCGGGCAGCGGGTGGTGCGGATTGCGGACGAGCAGCCGCTCAGACCCATCGGCGGGGCGCGTGATGGCGGCAAGTTCGGCGGACGCAGCGGACGAAGCGGCGAGCGAGAGACCGATCCGGCGGACGAAGTCTCGTCGTGTCGTCATGGCGGGACCCGGCGAAAGTGGAGTGCGCGGCGCAGTCGCGCGGGGCACCGTTCAGGCGGGGCAAAGGTACGGGTGGGTTCGGGAACGGGCCAGCGGTGGGGCAACCGGCGCGATTGTTGACATCATGCCTCTCGATCTCAGTACACGCACCCACTGCGCGCCGGGACTTTGAGCGTCACGCTATTGCCGCTCTTCGTCGCGGCGCCGCACACGCCCAGCACATCTTTGCCGAGTGACGCAACCGGGATCGTGATGTCGACGGACGTAGTGGCGTTGTTGAGGACGACCACCGTTTTTCCGCGACGATAGACGAACTGCTGGTCGGTTTCGACCAGATGCTCAGTCGCGGCAGCGCGCAGCTCCGGCCGGGTTGTGCGTAGCTTGAGCAGCGTCTGCACATGCGACCAGACCATCTGCTGCTCTTTCGTTCGCCCCGCGATTTCAAACGCGCTCTTTGCGTCACTGGCGAACCCGCCGGGAAAGTCGCGACGATTGTCGGGATCGTTGCCGCCGGGAAGTGCGATCTCGTCACCGTAATACACCATCGGCGTGCCGCGCACAGTAAACAACAGTGTGTACGCGAGCTTGAGTCCGTCGAGCGTCGCGCCCGGTTCGTTCATGAAGCGCAACACGTCGTGTGAACCGAACAGCGTGAGCAGCGAACGGTGGGCATCGCGATAGACGTGATCGCGGGACAGCATCTGCGACACTTCGCGGATGGAATGTCCCTGTGCGAACGCACTGCGCATCGCGAAGTGCAGCGGATAGTCGAACAGCATGTCGACCATATCGTCGACGCCGTCAAACTGCTTGCGCCCGCCTTCAAAAAAACTCACCTGCGATGCGTCGCCATCGAGCACTTCGCCGACCACGCGCACCTTCGGATACTCGCGCTTGATCGCCCTCATCCAGTCGCGCCAGAAGGTGCGCGGTACATACGGCCAGGTGTCCTGACGAATGCCATCCATACCGCTCACACCAATCCACCAGAGTGTGTTCTGGATGATGTACCGCGCGACGTCGGGATCGTCCTGATTGAGATCAGGCAAAATGTCGATGAACCAGCCATCAAGCGTCGGGCGCTTCAACTCTGCCGACGCATACGGATCAGCAAGCGTCCACGTCTGCCACGTGTTGTTGGGATGCTTGTCGACGGTGCCGTGAAACCACGTCGGCGTTGGTGGATTGGCGGCCCACGGGTGATACGGGCCAGTGTGATTGGCGACCATATCGAGAATGATCTTGATTCCCTGCGCGTGCGCGGCGTCGACCAACTGCTTGAATTGCGACACGGTGCCAAAGTGTTCATCGACGTTGTAGAAATCGACAGCACCATATCCGTGATAGTCGGTGATGGCCTGACCATCGTACTTCTCCTTCTCATTCAACGTGTTCGCATTGTCGTACAACGGATTGAGCCAGATCGCGGTGATCCCAAGCGATTTGAGATAGGGCAACTTCTGCTGCACACCGGCGAGGTCGCCGCCATGGTAGTAGCGCCCCTTGGCGCGATCGAGCATCCCCGGAACGATGCCGTTGTCGTTGCTCGGGTCGCCATTGGCGAAGCGGTCGGGCATGATGAGATACACCGCGTCATCAACGCCGAATCCCTGAAACCGACCGGTCGATGGCAACGTTGGCGCGACACTGAATGGCACCGACGCACTCCCGCCCGCCGTCTTGAGAGTGAGCGGATAACTCCCCGCCGTTGCACTC